>CAZCHS010000001.1:0-84668 GCA_964498725.1 uncultured bacterium
TCAGCCGTTTTCAACAGCGCGGCGGTTTATGAAAAGGGATTATTTCACATGGTTTACAGGGCCACGGATATTGGCGGTCATGAACGCTATGGCGAATATATCAATTGTCTCGGATATGCAGTGAGCAAGGACCTGAAAACCTGGCATCGCCTCAATGAACCGATTTTGAAAAATGATGTTCCCCAGGAATTGCGCGGACCGGAAGACCCACGTATTGTGAAAATCGATGATACCTTTCACATGACCTACACTGGATTTGGGAACCGCTTTCCCGGTGATTACAGGATTTGTCACGCCACCAGTAAAGATCTGGTTAACTGGACCCGGCACGGAGTCCTGCTGGATGAAGAAAATAAAAATTCCGCCTTTTTCCCGGAAAAGATTAAAGGTGAATATTTGTTACTGCACCGTCGTCATCCGGATATTTGGATCGGCTCCACCAAAGATTTTAAAAATTTTGATAATCATACCAAAATCATGTCGCCAATCAAAAATGATGAATGGCAAAGTGTAAGGATCGGCATTGCCGGGCCACCGGTCAAGCATCCCAAAGGCTGGCTGCTGATCTATCATGCAGTGGATTCAATTAATGCCTACCGGCTTGGTGCGGCTTTACTGGACTATGACAATCCCCGCAAGGTATTGGCAAGGCATTCTACACCGATTATTGAGCCGGAATTGGATTGGGAGATCAAGGGTTATATTCCCAATGTTATTTTCAGCTGCGCTACCATTGAACATGAAGATAAATATTATATCATTTATGCCGGAGCAGATACTGTTATTAGCGCTGCTTATATTCATAAAAGCGAAGTGGTTTTCGATAAAAATGATTGGTTAGTTTAAATGAAAAAATATTTAATTATATGTATATATTTATGTTTTATATCCTGTGGAAAACAGGAGGATGCCGTTAATCTCAGCCATTCTCTTTCACTGGTTGACAGTATCGAAGTGGACGGAAAAACACTGTCGTTCATCTGGATTTACGCCGATGCACCGGATTATAATCCGGTGGAAGCTACTGGCGAAGGCATAACCTGTGTTGATGATGTGGGCCGCTACCTGGAAGTTTTGGAACACGAGATTATCGTAAAAAGGAACTCTTCATTAATTCCACTTGCGGAAAATATGGTCAATTTTCTGCTCTATATGAGCCGGGAAGACGGGTTATGGTATAACTTTATGTTTCACGACGGCACTATCAACAAAGACCACATCAACAGCAAAGCCGAGTTTGGTTTCTGGGCGGTGCGCGGTCTGCGGGGGCTGGCAGCCGGATATAATATTTTCCATGATAATGAAGACCTGCGTCAGGTCATAGAGAAGCGAACTTTATGCATGGAACCTCATCTTAAAAAAATTTTGAGTAGTTATCCCGGAATTACTAATATGAATTACGGTAAAAAACCGAATTGGATGATACAAGGAGCGGCGGATATTACCAATGAAATGTTACTGGTATTGACAAAACTGCAACATACCGGAGATTTTGATTACCAGGATGAAATTGTGAAGTTTTCCGAAGCCCTGATAATATCACAGTACAAAAAGGGTAATTCCGAAATTACAGGAATGTATTTTTGCTGGAATAATATTTGGCATAGTTGGGGAAATTCCCAGGCCTTTGCTCTGTTGGAAGCTTATAAAATCACTAAAAATGACGCCTGTTTGCAAAGTGTAAAATTGTGGGCGGATAATTTTGTGCCCTTTTTTATTGAACATAATTTTCCGCGCAAAATAACCGTTGCCAATCAGGATTTCGAGATGGAAACCTACCCGCAAATTGCTTATGGTATCAATTCAGTTTACAGAGGCATAAAATCCCTGGCAGTGATAACGAAAAATAAAAAATATGAAGAGTACGCGGAAAAGGTTTTTCAGTGGTATTTCGGCGGCAATATTGCCAATACAAAAATGTACAACTCCGGCACAGGTGTCTGTTTTGACGGTATCAATGCCGAAGGTATTAATAAAAACAGCGGGGCCGAATCTACGATAGAATGCCTTCTTTCCATGCAATTCAGAGAAAAATATTAAGCGATAAATGGTAAAAGGACAGGACGTTTTATGGCACAAATTGAGTTGAAAAAAATTGGTAAAACCTTTGATAATAATGTCAACGTTATTGAGAATCTTGACCTGAAAATTATCGATGGAGAATTTCTGGTACTGGTAGGCCCCTCGGGATGTGGAAAATCAACGACCCTGCGATTAATCGCCGGGTTGGAGACTATCACAGCGGGTGACATATATATCGCTGACAAACTGGTCAATAAAATTCCACCGAAAGACCGGGACATTTCCATGGTTTTCCAAAACTATGCTCTCTATCCCCACATGACTGTTTACGATAATATGGCATTTGGCCTGAAATTGCGAAAATTTAAAAAGCCGATTATTCGGAAAATGGTCCAGGAAGCGGCTGAGATTTTGGAACTGGAAAATCTTCTGAACCGAAAGCCAAAGCAACTTTCCGGCGGACAGCGGCAACGGGTGGCCCTTGGCCGTGCCATTGTCAGGAAACCGGCGGTATTTCTTTTTGATGAACCCCTTTCCAATCTCGATGCTAAACTGCGGGTCCAGATGCGTTCGGAGATCAAAAATCTGCATAAAACCCTGCAAACCACCATGGTCTATGTTACCCATGATCAAACCGAAGCCATGACAATGGGCGACCGGATCGCGGTTATGAAAGAGGGTGTTATACACCAATTGGACACGCCCCTTAATGTCTATAATGATCCGGCGGATAAATTTGTGGCCGGTTTTATCGGCAGCCCGGCGATGAACTTTCTCAGTGGTAAAATCGAAAATAATTCTATCATTGTTGAAAATGGAAAATTCAATCTACCCATTATCAATAATCACAAAGAATTACTTAAGAATCATGATAATCAGAATATTATCGTTGGAATACGACCGGAAAGTATTACGCTGCAAAAAGAGACAGACAATTCAGTGAAAATAAATCTACAGTGTGATATTGTGGAACCCACCGGCCATGAAGCGCTGATTTATCTCAATACCGGCGCAACAAAAATAGTTTGTAAAACCAATGAATATGATCACGAAACCCGTAAAAAAGACCGTTTGAATGTTTATTTTAATATGGAAAAAGCGTTGTATTTTGATGCTGAAACAGGCGCAAGACTGATAATGCCATAATTAAAAATTTTTATACATAGTGGATAATAGATATCTATTACCCACTATATTCCAAACATCTTTAATGGATGCTTATTTTTATGAATAAAGCATGGTAATCTTATTCCTGCCAATGCTCCGGTTTGTTCATTTCCTCGCAGCACAGCACCTTACCTTTTTCAATTGGATATTTTTCACCTGTAAGGGAGAGAAACATCCAGGCATCTTTGACTTTTTCAGGGATTGGGTGAATCGTGTGATATCCATGTATTCTGGCATCCGTAATGAAACCGAATTTTGGATAATATTCAATATGACCCAATAGAAAGACCATTTTTGATCTCATATCCTTTAGGTGCTGCAATCCGGCTTTGATCAATTGTCCGCCAATTTCTTGTTTCTGATACTCCGGGACTACAGCCAAAGGTGCCAGGAAATGAAACAATAGTTGCTCAGTGTTCATATTCTCAATATAGCCGCGGGAAAATAAAATATGTCCCACCGGTTTTCGTTGGTGTAATGCCAATAACGAAACAATGGGTTCTGCAGTTTTGTCATTTAAAATACCGGCGGTTAACTCGGCTTCGCTCTTTCTGCCGAATGCGCGCTTTTCGATATCAATAATTTGGTCAAAGTCCTGTTTATTGGTCGGTCGAATAACAAGTTGATTTAAATTCACGGTAAAACTCCTTTAACATTATGTAGAGTATTTAACTGAACAGATTTCAGTCTTAAAAATTATTATGTAATAGATGAATAATAGATATGCAGATAAACAGGGTAATCAATATCCTTTTCTGATATCTAAGCAGTAGGGGGTGACAGGAAAAAAAGTGCGGAGAATTATTCCGTTTTTAGTCCTGTCTATTTTACCGTGGTCAGTATAGTTGAAGTTTTTTTCATGCGAAGAAATTTAGTTATTAATCAAAAAATAAAAAATATTTTTTTAGCCTGCATTATTCATAAAAATATGAATAATGTCCGCTTTGCGCCGATACGTTTCCTTCCGCCAGAGGCCGGATGTTCCAGTGGAAACTATCGGGATTAACCTGAATATCATTCTATGAATTTTCCAAATTAGTTTTTTAATATGTATTTGGTAAACTGTTAATTTTATTTTTTTTGCTTGAAGAATTTGAAAATTCATGAATATTTTAGGTTAGAAAATTGAGCAAAAAGAAAAAAATTTCCAATCGTCAGATGATTTTCTATGGATTGTTGGGATTAATGTTGATCTTGGGGGCGATTCTGGCAGAACACTCATTACAGGATATGTTTTTACTGAATTTTATTTCCGAGGGTTTTTATATTGGGGGCTGGGTTTTGTTTTGGGAATTTTCAGCACACTGTTTTTCAAATCACGGGAATATGCTGAGCAGGCTTTTGTATTGAATCGACTAATGAAGTCTGAAATTAAATATGAGATACGGAATTAATAATAAATGTGTTCAATAGCTTAGCCGCAGCACATAGACCAGATAACTCAGCGCAATGATCATTAAAAGAATGAGCCACAATTTTTTAGTGGGCCGTTTACGGCGCAGATTGCGGAAATTGACTTTTTTGTCTTCGGGTTTTTCGAAATTCAGGAAGTCTCGTTTTTTGGTTGTCATTATACACCCCCAAAAAGCATACTGAAAAAATTAATAAAAGGGCGCAAAATAAAACCGATTATTGATATTTTGGTAATAAAACCAAACAAAATTAAGCCCATTAAAAGAAAAGCGCCATACTGTTCCAGCCAGTCGGTAATATGCTGCTGTTCCGGTGGCAGAAAACCGGCCAGAATTTTTGAGCCGTCCAAGGGTGGGATGGGGATCAGATTAAAAAAGGCCAGGGCAATATTGATCTGCATGCTAAAATAAACCATTGTCATCAGTGGTTGCTGAACTGACCGGGCAAGACCGGAAATAGCGCCGGCTTGAAATATTCGAATGATAATACCACTGATCAGGGCCAGGGTCATATTGGCGGCCGGTCCGGCAATTGATACCCAGACCAGGTCTTTTTTGGGATTATTAAAATTATAAGGATTGACCGGCACCGGCTTGGCCCAGCCGAAGTGCACCAAAAAGATCATCAATGTGCCGATGGGGTCCAGATGTACCAGCGGGTTAAATGTCAGGCGTCCCTGATCTTTTGCAGTGTTGTCACCAAAACGATAAGCCACATAACCATGCATATATTCATGAAAGGTCAGGGCCAGTAAAATTGGCGGTATAATTAGTAATATGGTTTGAAAATTCATTTCCACCTCGGATGAAATTCTTTGTGTTGTTGGATTATAAAATCTTTGTCTAAATGTGTATATATCTGGGTTGTGGAAATATCAGAATGCCCCAGCATTTCCTGAACCGCGCGCAGATTGGCGCCGCCTTCCAGCAGATGGGTTGCAAAAGAGTGTCGAAATACATGGGGGCTGACTTGTTTGTCGATTCCCGCCAGTTGTACATATTGTCTGATAATTTTCCAAACTCCCATGCGGGAAATCGGTGTCCCGCGCATATTTAAAAATAACATATCATTGCTTTTACGTTTCTGCGCCAGTTTGGTTCGCACATATTTCAGATAGGCCTTAATTGACTGCGCCGCCTTGCTGCCGAAAGGGACAACCCGCTCTTTGTTTCCTTTGCCGAAAATACGAATTAATTGCTCATCCAGGAATAAGTCCTTTTGTTTAATGGAAATCAGTTCCGAAACCCGGACACCGGTGGAGTACAGTGTTTCGATCATGGCATAGTCCCGCAGGCCTTTGTCGGTTCCGCGATCGATTTCATCAAGAATATCTTCGATTTCGGATACCTCCAGCACCCGGGGCAGTTTCATGGTTAGTTTGGGTGCCTGAATAAATTCCGTGGGATTGTCATCAATGTAATTTTCCTCCAGCAAATAGCCGTGAAAACTACGTAATGTTGAAATATTGCGCGCCATGGAATTTTCTGACATACCGAGATCGGCAAGGGTGTTGATGTATTGCCGGACTTTTTGGATGGTAATCTTGTCAGGACGGATAATCTTATTGTCTTTCAGGAATTGATAATAGCGCAGCAGGTCGTGTTTATAGGCGGCGATGGTGTTGGGAGTCAGGTTCCGCTCGATTTTAATATGATTGAGAAATTCCCGGAAAAGATGCTGCATGAGAATAGGCTATTCTGAATGGTAAATTGTCTGTTCAATAATATCGCACAGAATATGGCCGGCAGTAATGTGGCATTCCTGGATTCGCTGGGTATTATCAGAGGGGACAATAATGGATAAGTCTGCTAATTCTTTAAGTTTACCACCATTTTTTCCTGACAATATGATAGTGGTTAAATTCTGTTGTTTTGCTATTTCCACGGCTTTGATGACATTAGCGGAATTTCCACTGGTCGAAATGCCAATTAAAATATCCCCGGCTTTTCCAAAGGCTTCAATTTGCCGGGCAAAGATGTCAGAAAAATCATCATCATTGGCAATCGCAGTCAGTAAACTGGTATCAGTGGTGAGTGCCAGGGCCGGAATTGCCCGTCGCCGGTATTTTAATTTTGCTACCAATTCAGCAGCGAGATGTTGCGCGTCAGCGGCACTGCCGCCATTGCCACAGATCAGAATTTTTCCATCACCGGTGACAGCAGCTACAAGTTTCTGTGCTGCAGAATTGATAGCATCTGTATAATTTTCCAGAAATTCCTGTTTTACATTTATGCTTTCAAGCAATTGATTCTGTATGATCTCACTGTAATTTTGCAAAATTAATTTTCCTTCCAGTGGATCGCCTGGCTGAATTTTTTGATAATGTCAGGATCATCGGTATCATTCAGCACATTGCCGGTGACAATGAATGAAGCGCCGGCTCTGACTTTTTGGGCCGCCACTTGCGGTGACTTAATGCCGCCGCCAACGATTACAGGAATATCTACAAAGGAACTAACGCCTTTGACCACTGCATCGGGTACAGGATTATCCGCGCCACTTCCGGCTTCCAGGTAAACTGTTGACATACCCAGGTATTGCGCCGCAAGGGCGTGAGCCATGGCGATTTCCGGTTTGTGTGTTGGAAGCGGTTTGGTATTACTGATGAATTCCGCTGTTGTTGTCCGGCCGCTGTCAAAGAGCATGTACCCGGTGGAGATCGGTTCTACCTTTTGTTTGTGAATGGCGGGCGCGGCAATCACATGATCACCAAACAAATATTGGGGATTCCTGCCGCTGATTATGGACAGAAAAAGAATTGCATCGGCAGCTGAAGATATTTGCTGAACGGAGCCGGGGAATATGATCACCGGAATGTTACTGGCTTCTTTCACTATCTCAATACAATGTTGAAAATCACCATCCATCAACAAACTGCCGCCGATGAATATCGCGTCTACATCAGCCTCATTTAATTTTTGGACAAAATCCCGGAGACTTTTTTCATCCCGTGTATCCGGGTCGATCAACACAATATACGCGGCACCGCGCTTTTTTGATACTTCCGTTAATTGCTTGAAAATTGACATTATTTAGAAAATCCGGATAAAAAGTTAACAAGTTTGTCAAGATCTGCTTTTGATCGTTTTTCTGTCACAGCAATGAGCAGATGATTTTTCCATTCATCCCTGTATTTGCCAAGATCAAGGCCGGGAAAGATGTTTTGTTTCTTTCCTTCTTCCACGATAGCGCGGGCAGAAACCGGTGTTTTGATGACAAATTCTTTGAAAAAGGGACGATCGCTGTATGCCCTTTCAAAATCATTCAGGGCTGTGATTTTATCCGCCAACTCGTGGGCATTATTCAGACAGAGAGTCGCAACTTTTTTAATTCCTTCCTTACCCATCAGGGACATGTATATTGTGGCGGCCGTGGCCATCAATCCCTGGTTGGTACAAATGTTGGAAGTTGCTTTCTCACGTCTGATATGCTGTTCCCGGGTTTGCAGGATCAAAGCATAGGCATCTTTGCCTTCGATATCTTCTGTTTTGCCCACAATTCTGCCGGGCATTTTTCGAATCAATTTTTCGGTGGCTGTAAATAATCCCAGGTAAGGGCCGCCATAAGCCTGGGGAATTCCCAGGGCCTGACCTTCCGCCACACCGATGTCCGCATTTAACTCACCCGGCGTTTTCAAGATTGCATTGCCGATGGGATCGGAGGATACAATGAAAAGCGCTTTGGATTTGCCGAATTTGTCTTTGACCCCTGCCAGTTCTTCTATATTTCCCAGGAAATTGGGAGATTGGACGATCAGGCCGGCGGCATCCTGAAGTTTTTCTTCCAGGCTGCTGAAATCGGTGATCCCATTGTTTTCCGGCAGGAATTCGATTTCTGCGTCGTGCTTATCCAGATAAGCTTCCAGCACATCGAGGTATTCCGGCTTGATCAGCGGAGAAACAACGATTTTGTTGGCTTTTCTGACTTTTCCCAGGGCCATGATAGCCGCCTCCGCTATTGCCGTTGCACCGTCATACATGGAAGCATTGGAAACCTCCATGCCGAATAATTCACATATCATGGATTGAAATTCATAGATCTGCTGCAGTGTACCCTGGCTGACTTCCGGCTGATAAGGGGTATAAGCCGTATATATTTCCGACCTGGAGATAAGAAAATTAACAACCGAAGGAATGAAGTGGTCATAGGAACCACCACCTAAAAAGGAGAGATTGTCCGCTGTATTTTTATTTTTGGCGGCAATTTCCATTAACAGGGTGGTGACTTCGCTTTCCGAAAGTTTTTCCGGGAGGTCAATCTCGAAATCCTTCAAAAACTTTTCCGGAATATTGCTGATAAGCTCACTGAAACTTTCGATCCCGAGTTTTTTCAGGATTTCTTTTTCAGCTTCTGAGGTATTCGGAATATATCTCATAAATCAACCTATTGTTTCTTTGTATTCCTCAGCTGATAATAAATCGTCAAGTTCAGAGTCATCACTCATTTTTAATTTTGCAATCCAACCGTCGCCATAGGGATCTTTATTCATCAATTCCGAACTGTCTTCCAACTTTTCATTGACTTCAGTAACTTCACCGGAAACCGGGGTATTCATATCGGCTACGGTTTTGACAGCTTCAATCGTGCCGATGGCATCTCCGGCGTCAAATTCATCGCCTTCTTCCGGTAATTCTACAAATACAATATCGCCAAGTTCAGATTGGGCATGATCTGTAATGCCTAAGGTTGCGATATCTCCGTCGACTTTTACCCATTCATGGTTTTTTGTGTACTTTAAATCTTCTGGTACGTTCATGGTCTCCCTCCATAATTTAGTGTTTTTTGTATTTAAAGGTGTTTAAGAAACCTGTATGAAAATCACCTTTTTTAAATATTTTGTCTCGCATTATTGACTGATGAAAAGGAATGGTTGTGGCAATGCCGCCGATGGTCAATTCCTCCAGCGCCCGTTCCATTCTGACGATTGCTTCCTCGCGGTTTTCACCATGGGTGATCAATTTGCCGATCAGAGAATCATAACTGGGCGGAATTTTATACCCGGAGAAAATATGGGAATCAAAGCGTACACCCGGTCCACAGGGGACATGCAGTGATTCAATAACACCTGGTGACGGCCGGAAATTATGATCCGGGTCTTCGGCATTGATACGGCATTCGATAGCATGGCCGCGTATTTTAAAATTATTCAACCATTTGGGTAATTTTTGTTCCAAGTGAACACGAATTTGACCCTTAACCAGGTCAAAACTGGAGACCATCTCTGTGACCGGATGCTCTACCTGAATACGGGTGTTCATTTCAATAAAATAGAAATTATGATCCCGGTCGAGTAAGAATTCCACAGTACCGGCGCTTTCATAATTTACTGCCTGGGCCGCTTTTTTGGCTGCATTACCGAATTTTTCACGCAGGGCTTCATCGACAATTGGGGAGGGTGATTCTTCAATTAATTTTTGGTGCCGGCGCTGGACAGAGCAATCCCGCTCACCGAATTGCGCTACATTGCCATGTTTGTCCGCCAGTATCTGTACTTCAATATGTTTGGCGTCCAGTACCATTTTTTCCATGTAGAGATCCGGATCGCCAAAGGCTGCTTCCGCTTCAGTACTGGCCGAATCATAGGCTTTTTTCAATTCTGTTTCATTATTGACAATCCGCATACCGCGTCCGCCGCCGCCGGAGCTGGCTTTTAATAATACCGGGTATCCGATATCTTTGGCCAGGCTTTTCAATTTTTCATAATCACTGACAACACCGTCGCTGCCGGGAATCACGGGAACGCCCACTTTCTGCATGGTTTTACGGGCCTGTGCTTTATTTCCCATGGCAGTAATGATATTTGCTGCCGGCCCTATAAATGTGATGTTGTTATCCAGGCACATTTTGGAAAAATTGGCATTTTCCGAAAAAAAGCCATAGCCCGGATGAATGGCGTCAGCATTTGTCACTTCCGCGGCGCTGATGATTTGTGATGCTTTTAAATAACTTTGGTTGCTGGGAGGCGGGCCAATACAAACCGCTTCGTCAGCAAACTTTACCGCCAGAGAATCCTTATCCATTGTGGAATATACAGCCACTGTAGACAAACCCAGTTCTTTACAAGCCCTTATGACTCTAAGGGCAATTTCACCTCGATTAGCAATTAAAACTTTTTTTATCACGATATTATCTTTGCCTGATTATTTTTCTACAATGAACAATGGCTGATCAAATTCCACCGGTTCACCATTTTCGACTAATATTTTTACGATAGTGCCGGACACTTCCGATTCGATTTCATTCATTACTTTCATCGCTTCGATAATGCAGACGGTCTGACCGGCAGTTACCTGGTCACCGACTTTAAAAAACGGATCCGCATCAGGGGCCGGTGCGCGGTAGAATGTACCCACCATAGGGCTTTTTATTTCTTCTACATTGGTGGCTTCGGTTTTCTGAACTACAGGTGCAGTTTCTTGTGTTGTACTCTGGGGTAGAGATATCGAGGGTGCTACCGAACTGAAGTCCCTGGATTGAGCACTACTTTGGCCTGTTTTTAAAATTTTGATTTTTGTGCCGAAGCTGGTTACTTCAATTTCACCAATATCATGGTCTTCGACGATTTTCACGAGTTCTAATATTTTTGATATTCGCATATTTTTTGCCTGTTTTTATTGATTGACACGTTCCATGTATTCACTGGTGCGGGTGTCAATTTTTATTACATCACCTTCATTAATAAACAAAGGTACATTAATTGTCAAGCCGGTTTGCAATTTGGCTGGTTTGGTGGCGCCGGTTACGCGGTCGCCTTTGATACCGGGTTCGGTTTCTGTTACTTCCAGTTCCACATGAGATGGAATTTCAATATCCACCGGGTTTTTACCATCAAATAAAATTTTAACGATTTCGGTTTCCTTAACATAAGGTTTGACTTCTTTAAAAATTTCATCGTTGATCAGGACCTCTTCAAAGGTTCCCTGGTCCATGAAAACATGATTCAGGCCGTCAAAATAAGAGTACTGTAATTTTCGCGCGTCGAGCCTGACATCTTCAATAGTTTCTCCGGAACGGAAAGTGTTTTCCAGTATGGAGCCGGTTTCAATACTTTTCATCTTGCATTTGATCTTCGCGCCGCCGCGTCCCATTTTTTGATGGAGAAATTCCACTATTTTTACTAATTCGCCTTTATAACGAATAACAAGACCATTTCTGATATCTGATGTTTTAGCCACTTATTTCCCTTTCAATCTATTTTTCAATATTTTAGATGTCTGCCAATTTACAGTTACTTTTATTTTATGTCAACTAATTTCCTGCTGAAAGAGAATCTTTGAAAAATAATTTTGATAATGTATATTCATTTACGAATTTAGACTTGGAAATGCCGGATTTTTTTGATTACCTGAACCTTCTGATTAATTGTTCTGTCCGGAAGGATTTTCGATAAGTAATAAAAATATTAAATAGTAAGAATGTTGTATGATTTTAAATTTTGATAATTGTCTTGATTTGGTTTATTTATTTTTTATGTTGATCGGTGTTTTACCGGTTTTTTTATACGGTGAAATTCATTACCGGCTGCCCTGGTTTCGCGGATTTCTGTTTAAGAAAGAAGCGGAAGTTCTATTCGACATGCCCACCCGTATTATTACTGGCACCCTTCCAGTCATGTTAATGGTAAAGGACAGTAATAAGTTTCCGGTTCATTTTGAGCGTGTTGAAATCACCGTGCTGAGAAATGGGCGGCAGGTTAAAAAGGAAGCGATTAAATTTAACAATAGCCTGGCACAGCTCTTCTTTTCTAAAATTTTTCCTGTTGATATCAGTGATTTTGCCAATCAAAAATTAGAAGTACAGTGTGAAGTCTTTTTACAAGAGGGCGTCAGGACAAAGAAAATAACCAATCACAATTTATCCGGAAAGTACAACCCTCTTTTTCAGGTATATTATGATGAAAAAGATGTGCCGGTTGGGAGCCAGTGGCTGCGGGGTGATCTGCACGTGCATTCCAACTATACTGAAGACCAGGTGGAATTTGGCGCGGAAATGAGTGCATACAGGGTGATGGGTAAGGCCCGGGGACTGGATTTTACCGGTGTTGTAGACCATGCTTATGATTTGGAAAATGTCCCTGGCACATGGGATTTCAAAGATGATAATTTTACAAAATGGAAAAATTTTAAAAAAGAGGCGGGAAAATTAAATGCCGCTGATGATTCCTTTACACTGCTGCCGGGCTATGAATTAAGTGTTGATAACGGACTGGGTGAGAATGTTCATCTGGTGGTGCTGAACAATCAAGAGATATTTGCCGGTAATGGCGATGCCATGAAAAAATATAAATCTTACGCTTCAGAGCATTATTATCGGAAAATATTAGACTCACTGGATGATAATGCCATGGCCTATGCGGCTCACCCCAAAACCCCGCAGAAATTTCTTCACCGAAAAATCCTTAAGCGTGGAGAATGGAACAGTAAGGATTTCGTCAAAGAACTGGCCGGTTTTCAGATCATTAACGGCCGGAAAGACGATGGTTATAAAAGAGGAAAAAAACTCTGGATTCGCAAAATACTGACCGGCAAACGACATCATATCTATGCCGGCACCGATGCCCATGGCAATTTCAATTACAATCTGGCCATCAAATATCCTTTGCTTTCCATGGAAATGAATAATAATCATGTTTTTGGTGAATATTTTAATTATGTGAAAAGCGAACCGGGTGTGGATAATATTATTGCCAATATTAAGGACGGCAGGATTATTGTATCCGACGGCCCTTTTCTGAATCTTGAAATCAGACAGAACCAGAAGGTTTTTGGGATTGGCGATGACGTTGATTTTTTACCTGGTGAAATTTCTATCTCAGGAGCATCAAACGATTTTTTTGGGCCTATTAAATTTATTCGCCTGATTGTGGGAAATTGTCAGAGGAAAAAGGAACAGAGCCTTGAACTTCATGATATTGATAAATATGATTATCAGCGGGACCTGGGCATCAAACTCCATGATTCCGATTGCTATATCCGCGCTGAACTGAAAACCGATAAGGACAAAACCGCGCTGACCAATCCCATCTGGCTGAAACCATGAGCATCAATCCCTTTATCCTTCTGACAATTATTATTACACTGATTTCCTATTTTGCAGATCCGCAAAAAACCAGGCAGGCATTATCGCTGTCGATTAAAAAAATCAAAAAAATCTTTCCAACTTTTATGTGGATGCTGATCCTTATGGCGGTTGTGCTATATTTCATTTCTGAAGAGGAAATCCGCAAATTTTTGAGTAATGACAACATGTACTATTCATTGATTCTGGCGCTTTCTACCGGATCGGTGGCCATGCTGCCGGGGTTTATTGCTTTTCCGCTCTGTGGTATTTTGCTGGATCAGGGCGTTTCCTATATGATTTTGTCGGGTTTTACTTCCACTTTGATGATGGTCGGTATTGTAACATTTCCGGTGGAAGTGGAATATATTGGCGTTAAACTGGGAATTGTCCGGAATCTTTTGAGTTTGATCATTGCGGTTATAGTGGCCCTTGTCACCGGGCTTGTTTTTGGAGAACTTTTTTGAAGCGTAACTGGCATATTGCTGTGTTTGCATTATTTATAATTGTATCGATGCTGCTCAATTTTCAGCCGGGCATGGATATTTTTGATAATTTTATGAATTATCTTTTATCGATGATCACAATTGTGCCGGCGGCTTTTGTGCTGATCTCTCTTTTTGAGGTTTGGGTCAGACGGGAAACTGTGGAAAAACATTTGGGCGAAGAAACCGGTCTTCGCGGATTTTTGTGGGCATTTATACTGGCCGGCACGATTGTTGGCGGTTTGTATGTCGCTTTTCCGGTGGCGGCAGTGCTGCATAAAAAAGGCGCCCGGTCGGAAGTGATCTTTACTTTTTTATTTGCAGCCACTATTTCACGTATTCCCATGACGCTTTTTGAAGCGAATTTTCTGGGCATTAAGTTTACAATGGTTAGATTTTTTGTCTCGCTGCCTCTGGTGATTATTAGTTCAATTATTTTAGCTAAGATTGATAACAGATTTGGGATGATGAAAAATCATCAATGAGACCTTTATCCACCATTATTTTTTCAAATATTATTAATTCTCTAACATTCTGGTTGCTAATTTGTATGCGAGGTATTAGTTTTCCTTATGATATCATTTAAAGACGTCAGTTGTACATTTGAAGACCGCGGGGGAATAAAAGAGGCAAATTTTACGATTAATGCCGGTGACTTTGTCTTCCTGACAGGACCTTCCGGAGCAGGAAAATCAACAATTCTGCGCCTGATTTATATGGATGTGAAACCTGACAACGGCGAAGTGGTTTTTCAGCAATATTCCAGCAAAAAAATATCCCGCAAGGATTTACCCTATTTACGGCGCAAGGTGGGTATGCTGTTCCAGGATTTTCGTCTTTTGCCGGACCGTAATGTTTATCAGAACGTTGCTTTGGCGTTATATGCTGCCAATTATAAAGCAAAAAATATCAAAGAGCGTGCTGAGGAAATGTTGGAAAAATTGGATGTGGCTAACAAATGGTATCACAAACCCCATGAATTGTCCGGTGGCGAAAAACAGCGTGTGGCCCTGGCCCGCGCCCTGGCCATTGAGCCAAAAGTATTGCTGGCTGACGAACCCACCGGCAACCTGGATCCCCGCGTGAGCATTGAGTTGGTGAAATTATTATATAAAATCAATCAAACAGGGACCTCGGTGATCATGGCGACTCATGATTATGATCTTATCAACCGCGTGCCTAAATATCGTTTGTTTCAAATCAGCAAATCAAAAATAGTGAGTGCAACCTGATGGTGTTTTGGTTTTTATTCAAAGAAGGATTTCATGGACTGATGCGGTCCAAATATGCCGGCGCCTTTACCATACTGATCATTTGGATTGCCCTGATTATTGTCGGGCTTAGTTTCATCGGCGCCCATGACACATTGGCAGCTGTCAATAAGATCCGTTCACAATTTGATATTGATATATTTCTGCATAAAAATGTTACAGAGGAGGAAATCGCTGACTTTCGTACTTTTCTGGAAAACCGTAATGAGGTAGAAAGCATTAAGTTTATTTCAGCCAGGGAAGCGGCGGAATTATTTAAAGCGGAATTTGGTGAAGATATACTGGATGTGCTGGAATATAATCCTCTGCCACCTTCTTTTACTATTTCTCTTCTGCCCAATTACAGAAATGCAACCTCGGTAGAAAGTATTACCACAAATTTTCGCAAACATGAGGCGGTGGACGAGATCAGGTACCGTAAGAAATTTTTATATCTGATGGAAAAATATCAGCGCAGTATTATGATTGTCATATTGGTCATATTTTTATTTCTCACAATAATCTCAATATTGCTGATCTCTCATTCTATAAAAATGTCTATTTTTGCCCGCCGGGAGATTGTGGAAACCATGAAGCTGATCGGCGCCACGGATAATTTTATTCGGGTACCCTTCCTGGTGGAAGGATTTCTGGAAGGGCTAATTGCTTCTGTTCTGAGTTCGCTTTTTATTTTTATCATCGCAAAAGTGCAGAATGATTATTTTCAGACGGTTTTCAATTATCATATTGAACTTAATATCCGTTTTTATTTTACCATGGTTGTGATCGGTGCTTCGATGGGATTTCTGGGTAGTATAAAAGCCATTAAAAAATTTCTTTAGTCAAGAGAAAAAAACTTTCAATTCGTAATAAACGAGATAATTACCAGTAATACAATTATTGTAAACAGAAGAGGTTTATCATGAGAAAAGAAATCAGTACAGAAAATGCACCTGCGGCAATCGGCCCTTATTCCCAGGCGGTTGAAAAAGGCGGAATGTTATTTTGTTCCGGACAGATTCCGATTGATCCGGCTACAGGGAAATTGATCAATGATGATATTAGCCGGGCCACCGATCAATCTTTGAAAAATCTGATCGCCGTGGTAAAAGCCGCCAATTACCGGGTGGAAGATATTGTCAAGGTCAATGTTTATGTAAGATCAATGGAAGATTTTTCTGCTGTCAATGACGTTTATAAAGAATATTTTTCAGCAACCAAACCGGCCAGAGCACTGGTTGAAGTATCTAATCTCCCAAAAAATGCGTTGATTGAGATAGAAGCAGTTGCTATCAGATAAGTGATCCGGGCAATCGGTTTTTTCTGCTGTCTAATCTAATATCATCTCTGATATCCAAAAAACATCATTGAAATTATACAAAGATCCATTTGAAAAGTATTAGTAATTCACTCTCATTTTTTGTATAATTCCGGTTATTTTAAACTGAACAGGATTGTTATGGAATCAATACGAGAGATTTATAAAATTGGACGTGGTCCCTCCAGTTCCCATACAATGGGCCCTAATCAGGCAGCTAATAATTTTCGATTACAGTACAGTGATGCGAAAAAGTTCCGGGTAACACTTTACGGAAGTTTGGCGGCCACCGGTAAGGGGCATTTGACGGACTATGCGATCCAAAAGGGGTTGGGAGTGACCAATACTGAGATTATCTGGAAACCTGATATTTTTCTGCCTCAGCATCCCAATGGTATGTTTTTTCAGGCCTATAATGAAAAGGGAAACCTGCTGGGTGAGTGGACTTGCTTCAGTGTCGGTGGAGGTTCTGTCACTGACTTTTCAGAAACTAATAAAATACAACCGGTTTACAAATTGACAACAATGACGGATATTTTGGAATGGTGCCAGCAGACCGGTAAGAATATTTGGGAATTAGCCGCAGTCTGCGAGACTGAAGATATTTGGGACCACTTGTTCAATGTCTGGCAAATTATGAAAAAGAGTATCCATGCAGGTATTGAAGAGGAAGGAACTTTGCCCGGTGAACTAAAACTGCGCCGAAAAGCGGCGGCTTATTACATCAGAGCACAATCGCAGCGGGACTCCCTAAAGCGACGCTCTTTATTATTTGCCTATGCTTTGGCTGTGGCTGAGCAAAATGCGGCCGGTGAGATTGTTGCAACCGCACCCACTTGCGGTTCCTGCGGCGTGCTGCCCGCTGTTCTTTTAACCATACAAAAAAATAATAAATTCAGTGACAAGAAAATTTTACGGGCGTTGGCAACGGCCGGTATTATTGGGAATTTGGTGAAATATAATGCGTCAATCTCCGGGGCTGAAGTCGGCTGCCAGGGTGAAATCGGAACCGCCTGCGCAATGGCTGCCGGTGCTGCAACCCAATTATTTGGCGGTAGTCCCAATCAGATAGAATATGCGGCGGAAATGGGCATGGAACATCACCTCGGACTGACTTGTGACCCGGTCATGGGGCTGGTTCAGATTCCCTGTATCGAGCGGAATGCTTTTGCCGCTTCCCGCGCACTGGACGCGAATAGTTTCGCCATTATTTCTGATGGCACACATTATGTCCATTTTGATAAAGTTGTCAAGACCATGAAGCAAACCGGCGATGATCTGCCCCATCTCTATAAGGAAACCTCTGAAGGCGGCCTGGCTAAACATTGTGACTGCTGATCAGGCTTTTATTTTTTGTCCAAATAATTTTTGATAAGTTGTGGAAAAATGTAATTTGATATAGTTGGGAAGTTTGTAATGTTGTTTTTTTATTGTGAGGAATATCCACTGGTGCTCGAAAACATTAAAAGCAGCGGTAATATCCCAAATGAGCGGGACCAGGTAAAATAAAAAGGGCGGTTAGAATTAAAATGATAAAAGTTGTCATAGATCCCCTGTAATTTTTAGTTGGATAAGATAAACAGAAAGTGTTAATAAAGGTTAAACAAATTTTAATATAACTGTGACTTGTAATTGTAAAAATGAGACAAACTTAATTAAAATAATTGTTTATTTGATTAGGTAAATTTCTTATATTTTTCTGCAAAGTTTTAATCATAATCCGGGAATAATCCCATGATCCTGAAGCTTTATAAACAAATTATTTTAGTCACTATTTTTCTCCTGATTATCCCTGAGTTTTTACCAGCCGATGTAATAAAAATCGGTATCAGCCATTCCATCCCTCCTTATGTAATTAAAGAAGAAAATAAAGGTATTGAACTTGAAATACTTCAAACCGCTTTTGCCTGTAGTGACCATGAAGTGGTCCCGGTTTATCTGCCTCTGGCCAGAACTTTTTCCAATCTGGCTGATGGACAGATCGACGGAGCTATCAATATCAAAGAAGGAATTGTGAAAGATGTATTCTACACACCAGTTGTGATCCGGTTTAATAATTGTGCCATCAGTCTGAAGAAAAAAAATTATCCTGATACCATTTCCATTGATTTTTTAAAAGATAAACATGTGCTGGCTTTTCAGCAGGCGCACACATTGCTTGGAGATGAATTTCGGAAAATGGCTGAAAATAATGAGCATTACTATGAATATGCGCATCAGGCCAACCAGGTTTACCGCTTATTCCTGGAACGGGATACCGACCTGATTGTGCTGGAGAGACGAATATTTGACTACCTGCGTAAAAAAGCCCGGGACGAAATCGGAGATAAAGCAAATAAACCGGTCACTTATCATTATATATTTCCCCCGACTGAATACAGGTTTGCTTTTCGGCAAAAAAAAATATGGGATGACTTTAATAAGGGCCTGGAAACTATAATCAAAAATGGTACCTATCAGAAAATTTTACAAAAGTACACAGACTCTGCTGAAACGCAATAATAAACAAAGAGTTGCTATCCATTGTCTCATGGTCTTTGAATTAAACTAATTTATTATCTCTACCGCAAGGGATAATTGATTTGACCACTTGCGGTAGAGAAAGTTTGGCAATAGTTTAAAAACTTGTTTCGAAATTAATAAAGAAACTGCGAGGCAGTGAGGGGCCATAAACATAACCGGGGTCCCGATCGGCGCCTACGCCAATATCTGCCTGGTAAGCGTCAAAAGCATTCCGAATGCCAAGCGTAGATTTGATGTTGAAATCCCTGATCATCGGAATTTGATAATTTATCAGAATATCTGTAATCAAAAAATCATCACTTTTAATCAATTCCATCTTTCCTTCATGAGGAACTTGTGCTCTTCCCATGTATTTGCTTTTTAAATTAATACTGGTATTCCGGGTCAAACTTGCCAAAATACCAAGTGTCGCGCTGATTTCCGGTGTTCGTAAAAAATTCCTGGTGTGCCAGTCTTCCAGATCGCTATCATATTTTCCTGATAAAAATGTCAGTCCTGCGAGGACTTCCAAAGCGGTGTTCGGCTGAATACCGGCTTCCAATTCCACTCCATTCAGGGATAAACCATCGGAATTGATCCGTTTCCAATAGTCCGCTTCTGTGCCGTAATGGTCAAATTCAATAGCAAAAGCATCCTTTATTCGTGTATGATATCCTGTTATACCGAAAATAATACCGATGTTTTTTAAATAGCCGTTGTAATCCAATCCCAGTGTCAGGGATTGACTTTTTTCCGCGGACAGGCCGTCATCATTGCGTAATATCTTTTGTTTTCCTTCCAATCCCAGGATATGCAAATCCTCGTCAAAGGTCTGAGGCGCTTTAAATCCTGTGGAAAATCCGGCCCGCAATACGTAGTTATCAGATAGAATGTATTTAAGATTTGTTCTGGGCGAGATAATCATTTCAGATATTTCCGAATGCTTATCAAGGCGGGCGCCAAAAATGATTTCCAGTTGCTCTTTGCTGCCGAGATGCAGATCATCCTGAAGGATGAAGCCGATATTTTTATAATTTTCATCAATATAGAGGTCGGATGAAAAAGCAGAACGGTCTAACAGTTTATCACTGCTGAACTGAATCCCTGTTGTGAATAAATGCCGTCCCATTTTATAGTTCATATCCAGGCCGGCGATCTGCATGGGATTTTCTGTGGTTCCGTATGCCAGCAGGGCAGTCTCCCTATCCTCATCATTTTCAGGACCGGTGCCACCGTAATAGGATTCTCTGTTAGTTACGGCCAGAGAATAGAAAATATTATAGTCCAGTAAAGTAGAGATGCGATGGTTCCATTTCAGGGTTCCGCCCCATTTCCAGTGTTCCACGGACTCGGCAACATTGGCTTCATGATTAGGGAGATCAAAGTCATTCCCGCCACGACGAAATTCATGAATGCGGTGAAAATGAACTGACAGTTCACCGGTTCTGACTGGAGCGTAAAACCAGTTGAACCCAAGGGACTCATTTTTTAACTGGCCCAGTTCACTGTATCCGTCACCATTACGATCATAATAATCCCGATGTCTTGTGGATGCAAACAAATAGGCCCCTGAATTTCCCGTATGATTGATCATTTCCGAAGAAATGCCGATATGAAAATCATTGGTTCCCTGTTCCATGACAGTTTGCCGGTATTTGATCCGGGATTGATTCACTTCTGGACGGCGGGTTACCAGGTTTATGACGCCGGCGACCGCTCCTGCGCCATACAACGCGGAACCGCCTCCCTTTACGATTTCCATACGGTCCAGCATTTCAGATGGAAAATGTTCCAATCCATAGACACCAGCTAAACTGGATACTACCGGATCGCCGTCAATTAGAATTTGTGAATATTTGCCGTCCATACCGAGAATTTTTACCTGGGTAAAATTACAATTCTGGCAATTATTCTCAACATTTATGCCCGGTTGAAAACTGAGTGCTTCGGCAACATTGGAAAATTTACCCTGTTCAATATCCAGACGGGAAATCAATTTTGTTTTCAGAGGCGCTTCCTCCAAAGTATGCGGTGTACCACTACCGGTGACGACAACAGACCCCATTTTCAATAAGGTTTTTTCCAATTCTACTTCAATGTGGTTATTGATATCAGGTTTTACTGTTGTTGGCCTGTTTTCTTTTTTATATCCCATCATGGAGATTGTAATATCAATTTCACCGGAGGGAATATGATCAATCACAAAGGTGCCGTCAATGCGGGTGGCGGTACCAATAGAACTGTTGGCGATCATAACATTGGCGCCGGCAATTGGCGCTTCTGTTTCACCATCCCGGACAACACCGGTGATTGTACCATGTTTAAAAGGAGGTTCTGCGAATATAGTTATGGTTGTTAAAAAAATCACAAAGATGGATGTAAATATGCTTTTCATTATTTTTTACCTGTATTTTTATAGTGCTACAATTGAAAACAATTGTATCGATTAATTGTTCTGATCAGTCTTGCTATTATTTTGATATCGGGAGGTTGGGATTATTTAAGGAGATAGTTTATTTTAACAGTACTTTGACCGCTCCGTTGTCCTCAGCAATAATCTGGAAACCTCAGGAGAGAAAGAGGAGGGGCGCGTAAATAATTTAGATGGAGGGTATGATCGCTTAGTTGGAACTTGTGCTTGTAAATTTTCCAAACCCGACCTTCAAAAAACAAGATAAAGCAGAGTATGTATATTCCAAAGGAGATCAGGATATTGGATAGTAAAAGATTAAGAAATTCAAAGGAATTGTGAGAGTGCTCTGTTGAACCGGAACTGCCGGTATTGTTGGCCGGTAAGTGAGAGTGAACAATTGTGAAACCGGTGCTATTCTTGTGAATATGCAAATAATTGGAATTAATAATAAGAAAAGAAAAAAATATCAATATGGAAATCAGGGAAATTGATTTTGTAATGAATTGGTATTTATTTTTAATTTTTATCATTGATCAGGAACTCAGCAGGGGTTTAAAAGTTTGGAATTCCGGTGAAGAGACAACATTTTCCCGGCAAAAGCCGGCGAAACTTTCCAGTCTCTTCAGTACCTCTTGTGATATGACATGTTCCATCCGGCAGGCACATTTCAGGGCTTCATGTTCTTCCATTTGTAAGCATTCAATAAAAAATTCAGACAGGATTTTCCGTTTATGTAGGACATCATTAACAATCTTTTGTCCTTTTTTGGTCAGGCTGATATGTTTGTTGGCGTCAAATTTTATGAAGTTACTTTCCTCAAGGCGGCTTAAGGTGATTGATACACTACCCCGGGTGATGTTTAATTTTTTGGATATATCGGTTGTGCGGGCATATCCTTGTTCTGTCAGCAGTTGATGTACCGCCATCAGGTGATGAACACTGCTGTGCTTTAATTCTCCCGCTTCAATTTTTTGCCAGTCTGTACTCATGTTTCACTCTCAGTTATATGTTTTATTCATAAAACAATTGTTAATGCTGTAATTTAGGAAGCGATTAATTGCAAAGCAATGAAATTTTTTTTCATTTTTTAGTAAAACAATCGTAGGTTTTGGTAGTATTTGAAGGATTGGAAAATGAACTGGTATCTGACATTTGTAAAGACCCATGGACTTTTGTCGGCGATTATACAATTTGCGATTTTAGGAACCCTGGGAGAATTTATTTCCCGCTGGATCGTGGCAAAAAAGTTACACAATCCCTTTACAGGACTGGAAACACTCTGGAAAATGACAGAGTGGGGAATTTTGGCCATTATGATCAAGTATGCCTTTGCAGGCTACCAGGGATTTATTGATCATTTGATAGCCCATCAATATTTGCCGCCGCTGTCGGGATTGATGAGAAGTTTTGCCCTGTCAGTGTCGATGAATTTACAATTTGGCTTGCTGCTGGTTATTTTTCACCGGGTGCTTGACAATTTATTCAAAAAAAATAAAAACTGGGATAACATCGACAAAGGATTGTATTCCTTATTGTGGTTTTGGATACCGGCCCATACAATTACCTTTACATTACCGAAAAATTATCAGATCGGACTGGCGGCTCTTTGGTCGGTTGTTTTAGGTATAATTCTTGGTTTTTTTAACAGAAAGAGGAGTTGATATTTTGAAAAGCTTATTCAAATTTATTTTTATATTTATAATTGTAGTCAGCGCATTAGCCTTTGTTTTTTATCAAAGCTCATTGTATACAAAATATGTCAATGAACATTTTGCTGCTGAAGTATTACCGGAATGGAAAAATGTTTTGGAAAATTCCTACCTCTATGATAATTCAAATCTGGAGCGGTTATCCTACAAATTTAACCGTAGTATCAATGTTAAACTGAAACGGCGGGCCACATATAATCCCCAGGACACCAAAAAATTGTTCAATGATTTTGTAGCCAAATATACCGCCAGTACTGATACGCTATCTTTCATGCTCTTGCCATTAAAAACTTATGATATCAAATTTTATCTTGCTGACGCTGAGGACTATGGCCCGGCTTTTATCTACAAAAATGGCGAGGTCATAAATAATTATTCCGAGTTACGCGAACAGATCATAAAAAAAGATAATGAACGGGCCGCCGAGAAAAAGGCTGAAAAAGAGCGGGAACAAAAACAGGCCAGGAATAAAGAACTGGCACAAAAAGCTTTTGGTTTTATTAATTTTGGTGATTCTGTTGAAGAAGCAAATCTGAAATTTGAAGAGGACCCGCGGATTAAAACAGAAGAATTGATGATCAATAATCCTATCTATACCGTAAATCTGGGTGGGTATAAATATAATCTAAAACCTGTTTACAGAGATGAAAAATTGCATCTGATCAACCTGGTCAGTGATGCGTATTTACCTGCTCAATATAAAACGGAATTGAAAAAAAACTGGGAAGATATTATCGACTTTTATAATCAATTGCATGGTCATACCGATTCAAAATTCATTGCAAAAGATGAAATTGAGGAAGAATTCATCGAATGGACTGCCGAATGGAATATCGCCAAGAAAAGTATTAAGGTGGGACTGAGTAAAAACAATGACCGCTATCATGTGGTGGTTTGGATCAGTCATAAAGACTATCCCGTGGATAAATTTTAAAATAATTGAGAAAATCACCCTCTAAAAATCCCAAAGCCTTCATAAAAATGAAGGCTTTCAACTTTTTGGTAAGTTTGGCAGTTGTTTGGGACTCAATTTTAAGATAAGAAAAAAAACTATAAAATCAAAAAAATAATCACAATTTAAAGCCATATATTTGAACTTTGATACCGCAATCAATTTACTTATTACCCTATATATTTCTTTATTCCTTTTAATTTTAAATCCAGTCGGATTATTGGTAACTATTGGACGTTACCCATGATGATTTTTTATAATTTGAAGAGGACATGTAAAAGTGAAAAAAATTACTTTTGGTGACAACTTTTACAAATTATGATAAGTCGTAAGGCTGTATTTATTGAAATAAAGGAAAGGAATTGATGATGAAGAAATTAAATGTATTGTTTGTGATTATTCTGGCGCTGGTGTTCAGCGGCCAGGTGTTTGCCGGTAATCCTCAAATTACCAATGAAAGGTTTGCCCTGGGAGCCATGTCTTTATGCGCTTTAAATGAAACTCTTCAGGGACAAGGGGCTCTGGACGTGTATGTATTAGGCAATATTGATATTGCCGAAGAATTAAAGATATTTCTTGACCAGCGTGTTGGATTTATTAAACTGAATTCTATTATCGCCGGTGATAAATTACCGTCTGAAAAACCTGATGTTCTGATGGTTTGTGACCCGTCCAAATGCAAAGAAGCCATCCGGTATTGTCGCGATAACAATGTTTTTAGTGTGACCAATGTCTCAGAACTGTGCCGGCAGGGACTTGCCACAGCAATTGTAACCCAAAAAACTGAACCCGGTGAAAATAAATATTCAATGACCTCGGTATTTGCAAAAATCAATAAAGAAGCATTGTACGCTGAAGGAATGGTTTTTAATCCCCAGGTAATGGATATTGCTAAACCGGTTGAAGATAATCAGTTTGACCAGGACCTGGTCATGGTTCAACTTTATTAGTATCTAATTATATTTTTTGCAGTTTGATTCCTTTTCCAATGAGTATAAATGATATGTTATATTTGGTAAGTTTGGCAGTTGTTTAGACTCAAAAAGAGAAGGTCGGAAAAAATAAAAAAGCAATCTTTCAATAGATTGCTTTTTTATTTATAAACAAACAGTTAATCTCTTAAAAAAATGAAAAAAAATTAATTTTTTTGACAACTTTTTTTTATATGTCGAATCGTAAGGCTGTGAATTAATTAAAAGAATAAAAGAAAGGGTATTGTTATGAAGAAATTAAATTTAACACTGGTTTTGGTACTTGTCTTGACACTTGCCGTACAAACTTTTGCCGGGGATTTTCGTCTCACTAACAAAAGATTTGTACTGGGTGCAATGTCACTCGTTGCTTTGAATGAAACTCTACAGTCCAAAGATGAACTGACTGTTCATGTCATCGGCAACCAATATGTAGCTGAAGAACTGGTTATTTACAAAGACCAGAAAGTTGGCGCCGCCACACTTGTAAAAATCTCCTGCAGCACAGACCTTCCGGTTAATAAACCTGATGTAATCCTTGTTACTGAAGGTGCTGATGTTCAGCAAGTCGTGGAATATTGCCAGGACAACGGTGTCTTCAGTATTGCCAATAATACTGAGGCCTGCCGTCAGGGAATTTCAACTGCCGTAGCAGCCAAATTGCCATTGATTTTAGACCATCCGTATTCGATCAGCTCTGTTTATGCAAAAATTAATACTTCCTCTTTGTTTGCCGAGGGTATGAAACTGAATACCCAGGTCAAGTCGGTTTCAAAAGAGGTTGAGAAATCGGATTATGATGAAGAATTAGCCGTTATCCAGCTTTACTAAACTTACCAATTAATAACATGATTGCTCGCCGGGCAGTTCTTTATGGGCTGCCCGGTTTATTTTTACTGCGAACTTAATCAGTGCCTAAATTATTATCACGGTGTCCTCTGCCGGTTAGGGTATAATCTTTTGTTTTATAATTAAAAATTTACCATTATCTTTGTTTATGAATATATTCGTACTGGATAAAGATATCCAAAAATGTGTTGAATACCACGCTGACCAGCATGTGATCAAAATGGTGTTGGAATACGCGCAAATGCTCTGCACGGTTTTAAATGAAAACGGAATCAGCGCCCCTTACCGCTCCACTCATCGCAACCATCCCTGTACACTCTGGGCCGGAAAATCCCTGGGTAATTGGAAATGGCTCAGGAATTTAGGGCAGGCGTTAAATGAAGAGTACAAATACCGCTACGATAAAACCGAAGATCACAGATCGGCTAAAATCATTCAGTCCCTTCCGGAACCGCCACTACAAGACATCGGCCTGACAGAATTTCCCCAGGCTATGCCCGATGCGTATAAAGTTGCAGGCGATCCGGTTCAGGGGTATCGAAATTTTTATATTCATGACAAATCCCGCTTTGCAAAATGGACAAAACGTCCGGTACCGGCATGGTTTCAAAATACGATGCAATCATAAACCGGGTATTTCCAAACGCTGAGATGAGAGCTTGCTTCAATGCAATACCCAATACAATGAAAATACTAAAAAAGTCAAAGGCTTGCTTTCTGTTTTTGAGGAATTATTCCCTGGTAAATGGATCAATTTTTTTAACCAATCCTCCCGTCGAAATGGTGACGATTGCGTGGAGGGGTTTCAGATAGTGTATCCATAGTGACCTTTAGAATTAAACAAATTTTGCAGATTTTTCTAAACCTGCAGGGAGTGGTTCCAAAGCTCCAGGCAAATACGTTCCCAAATTTAATTTGGGAATGAGTTTAAAAATGGGAATGAGTGAAAAGACCTAGATCGAATTCTAATTAATTCCACTTCTATGACAACAGAGCCCTCTGTAATGTGTCAGACAATAGTATAAAAAAGAGGAGGGACCATTGAAAATTGGAAAATTGTTATTTGTAAATTTATTATTAGTTGTAACCCTGTTGGCCTCTGTTGATGCGGAGGAACTCTATTAGTCAGCAAAATACCACCTTTTTATTGAAGATTACACTCATCATGATCCGGACACATTAGCATTGGATAAAAAATTAATATACTGGCAGGCGAAAGCACGTATCGGCAAGGCTGATGAAGTGTTACCGGAACTTCTGAAAGTAATGGCTCGAAACCATCCAAATTCAGAAATATATACAACTGCTTGCATTGTTTTTCACGCTTTGGGTGAGTTTGAATTAGCAACAGGATATTTTAATTCTGCCGGCAAATTGGATGACCGGAATGCCAAACTCCTGGTTGCCGGTTCCTTACTCCATACTGATTTGCATAATAATGAGCAAGGGCTTGAATATCTGAATAAAGCAGCTGAAATTTCTCCTAATATTGTAAATACACCATTATATCAACAGTGCAAATTGCGCTGCCTTAAAGCCGCCAATAATTTACCTATGATACAGGATTATATGATGCTGTCATGGTAGGCCCTTATGCTCTTGAGGGGAAAAATATTATCTCTTTTAATCCTTTTTCCCATCAGATCATTCTGGAAACCGGAGTAAAAGTTTATTATCAGGCAATCGGAAGTGCGATTGAAGAAAAGCCGATCCACAAGACAATAAAATCCATAATGATCCCGCCCAGAAACGCGACAAAAACAGGATTGGACCGGTATACTTTTTTGATTTCCAAAATATCATCAGGTGTGAAAACTATTTCCTCTGTACCGACCATTGCTTTTAATTCATATGTAAAAACACGTTCCCGGTAGACGGATTTTAATCCCTCGGGAGAATATGGGCTGCCATTGCGATACAGGGTGGTAATCTTATTGATGGGAATGATTTCCTGCTGCCCCATATCATTTTCCAATAGCAATTGATGATAATTGAGACCGGTAAAAATACCATTGAAATACAATGAACCACATCTGACTGTCAATGTATCGCCGGGTTCTGGTAATTCCGTCTTGTTAAACTCTGAAACAATTGTGTTGTATTTATTTCCGGTTGGTCTGATGGATTTATCCTGAATTCGGTGAAAAGAGATCACTTCCGCCTCAACCAGTTGATTATCCGGTGTAATGATCCTGACCTGATCATTTTTTTCTCTCCCCAATCATTGAAGACCAAGGGGTATTCCGACATGATAGATTAGCCAGGTAAAAAATACTATTCCATCCAAAAAGAGTCCGGCTAAGATACCCATAGGTACCCAGGGTTTAAATTTCAGTCTTTTCAGGCTGGCGATTTCGTCGCTGCTGACCAGAATTGTTTTATTTCCCCATTTCAATTTCAATTCATAGGGTTGGTGGTTTTTTACAATTCTTCGCATTTTCCCAATATTGAAGGTCTCGCCATTCCTGGAAGCGGATCGAATATGATTAATTTTAATTGCATGTTCATCTCCAAATTCATCGGTAAGAAAAATATGATCAAAATCAAACCGCGTATATAATCCGCTGTAGCTTTTAAATCTTGTATTCAATAGGAGCGTATCATTCGTGGTTGGAAAGAAATGCCCATATTCGGGCTGAATGATTTTGTTGATTGGTGGATTCGGAGGAGCCGATAATAGTCTGCGTTCCAGCACTTCACCGTAAACAATTTCGTCATTCGTCTTGATAATCTTGACGTAGGTTTCTTTGTACAATTTATTAACGTCATAGATTTCTGCGTAATCAGGACTTTTATCTAATTTCGCGACAGCCACCGGTACCGCAATGGTACAGTGCTGGATAAACAGTAGGCCGATCAGAAGAACTGTTAATTGCCGCCTGATCAAATGCTATTCCGCGCAAATATATTTTTTGAAGCTATTCTCTATCCGGTTCCACCGGGGCTTATCCACGACACATTCGATTTCCGCGTTTTCATCGACATAATCTTCCCGGGTAATTGTAGCGTATTTTCGCAGGGTAACAATATCATTCATTTGGTCAATAGGAATATTCAGGTTGAGATTGACTTTTAAGGATTCCAAAAAGTCAGTGATTTTCTTGCGTAAATGATGAATGTTCAGTTTTTTCAGGGCCGACAGAAATACCGCATTGGGGAATTGTTGTTTGGCTTTCAGCAGTTGGGATTTATTCATACTGTCAATTTTATTGAAGACGGTAATGGCTGGTTTATCAATGGCTTTCAGATCCATAAGCACCTCATTAACAGAGTCCAACTGCTCAAAGCACTGATCGGAACTGAGATCAGCCACTTTGATGATCAAATCCGCGTCCACCACTTCACTGAGAGTTGTTCGAAAAGAGGCTGCCAGGTTCGGTGGCATTTTACGAATAAACCCAACGGTATCGCTGAGCAGCACGGTATTGTCTTTGTCAATTTTCCATTTTCTGATCGTGGTGTCCAGTGTCGCAAAGAGTTCATTTTTGATATAAACATCGGAATCCGTCAGCGCCCGCATCAGTGTGGATTTGCCGGCGTTGGTATAGCCCACCAGGGCAATATTGATCTCACCCTGCCGGCGCTTTTTCTGCAAATTATGTTGTTTCTCTATTTTGTCCAGTTCTTTTTTCAGTTTCTGGATTCGGGTACGCACCAGACGGCGGTCAATTTCGATCTGGGTTTCACCCATACCGCCGCGGACGCCGATACCACCGGTCTGTCGCTCAAGGTGTGTCCATAATTTTGTCAGTCGTGGCAGCATGTATTCAGAGCGCGCCAGTTCCACCTGGGTTTTTGCTTCCCGGGTGCGGGCGTGCCTGGCGAAGATTTCCAGAATGATGCCGGTTCGGTCAATTACTTTCTTATCAATAGTTTTGCCCAGGTTTTTATTTTGTGACGGGGAGAGTTCCACATCGAAGATCACTTCATCGATGCTCATGGCTTTGACAATACTTTTTATTTCCTGCACTTTGCCGGAGCCGATATAAGTGCCGGATTTTATTTCATTGACATTGACCTCTATAACATCGATGATATTATATCCCAATGTTTCAGTCAGTCGTTTTAATTCTTCCAGGTGCTCACTCATTTCCAGGCGTTCCTGAACATTGGCGGCAACACCAATCAGCAGGACTTTTCTTGTTTCTTCTTTGACACGTTCAGTATGTTTCATTGATTCCTTTTAATTATTTCGATTTATTCTTGCAATTATTGTTTCACTAATAAGGATTAAAATTATTAGAATTAATATTATGCTATTCAATTCTTTATTTGAATGTAACTGGTCAGTGGATTGTTCCCCGGCATAGATTGCCACGTTTTTGGAATGCTCGCTCACCAGTTCTTTGAGGCCGCTTTCACTTAAAAATCTTCCTTTTGTTTCCCGGGAATCCAGGTTGACCGCAAATTCTTTGACGGCTTCATCTTTTTCGTACAGACGGTAAAAGCCCGGAACCTCGGTGTTGGTGAAAGTAAGTTCGCTGTTTTTGTCATCCATATCCGGTAAATAGCGCTCATTCATCGGTGTTCGCAGTGAGTAATCAGTAATGTTTTCCGGTTGAAATACCCGGTGCCGCAAGGTATCACCCACAGTCTGATTGATCAGCGAATGACTGAAATTTGACAGATACAAAACAGTCTGCTGCAGTAATACCGGGAAAAATCCGGATAATTGCAGGGTGGATTCCTGCGCTGTAATGAAACCGCCCAGCAGCATAATTTTCTGGTTGTTCAATTCTACCATAAAAGGATGTGAGGTATTATAATCGATCAGGACATTGTGGTTTTCATTGGTCTGAAATGCCGGTACAGTATAAAACTGGGAAGCGCTTTGGAACTGCTCCTTCTCTGACCAGACTTTCGCAAAAATAGGATGGTTGGTATTAATATTTTCCAATTTTAAATAGCTGTCAGAACCGCCGCCGAGATTACGGGTCCATTGCGGAAGTTCCATCTGTTCATGCCAGAACCGGTTGTAGGACTCGATTTCATTATCAATCCCGGGAATGACGATAATTCCTTTGCCCCGGTTGAGGAAATTATTCAATTTATCCTTATAAATATTATTAAACTCAGCCACATTATGAAAAAGCAGGACATCATAGTCATCCAGGTTTTCCATAGCCAGAATTTCCGGAGAGATATTGCGTACCTGAAAGAGGGATTCTTTGCCGGCGTTCAGGGCTTTGGTGAGATAGGTATGCTGAATTTTTTTACTGACCAGCAGAATTCTTACCTTCTCAGGTATGTCCAGGGCAAAATAATATTTATTGTCGGCTATCAGATCATCAGGTGGAAGTGTAAGATAACCGGTGATCGTCCCGGTTTTCAGGGGAGCGAACTCAAAATCAACAGTTTCTGACGGGCTTTTGGTAATCTCCTGGGCCACCCGCTGATTGTCGATGAACAGGGAAACTTTATTTTCCTGAAATTCCTGCCAGTACTGAATGTGGGTTTTGATGAGCAGGTTTTTATTGATCTCAATTATCTGGTCGGGGAAAAGGACTTTTGAAATGGCATTGTTATTCCCACGATGCTGTATTGGGAAAAGTGTGATTGTTGTGTTGTTGTTTTCTGTTAGCCGCCCAAGGGAGTGGTTTAAATTAGATTCATAATTTTCGCGCATCTGGAAATCCGAAAGTAACCAGAGATTTGTGTTCAGCAATTGATGTTCGTCGATATAGGATTCAATGGCTTCAAATGACCGGGTCAGTTGTGCAGCCTGATGGCCTGATGTAATGGTTGTTAAGGCTTTTTCAAAGGCTGCCGGATCCTCAACCATACCGTAGTGGGTGATATTATTAGGGTCTGTAATGTTCTGTATCGCCAATGTGATGGGATAGTCAAAATATTCCGCCTGCCGTCTGATTTCCACTAGTTTGTTTTGCAGCAGCGTCTTGTCCTGATATTTCTCAGCGGTGGAATGGGAATTATCCACCTGTAATATCAGGGTTTCGCCTTTTTCCGGGTAGATATCCTCATTGCTGGTCATGATATAGGGGCGGGCAAAGAAAAGGATGATCAGCAGTATCAGCAAAGTTCGCAGAATCAGTAATATTATTTGGCGCAATTTCAATTTCCGAATGGCATCCTTTTTAAGTTTTGCCAGAAATTTCAGGGAACTGAACTCCACGGTTTTGATTCTGCTTTTACTGAGCAGATGAATAATGATGGGTAGTGTGATTAAAGGTAAAAAATATAGAAAAAAAGTTGTGAAAAATGACATATATAATTTCCGTTATAATAAAGTTAGCGAACCGGTTAACAATCCCAGGACAAATCCCGCGCTGATGGGAACTGTAAAATTATCATCAATTTTTATCGGCAGCATTTCGACAAGTGCCGCGGTTACTGCCGCGATCAATTTATAGATAACAGGCATTTCTGTGACCAGCAGTGAAACCAGGAATCCGGACAGGATAAAGGCCAGGGTACCTTCCAAAGTTTTATTGCGGATGGTTTTGATTCTGCCCAAAAAAGTTCCTATCAGGCAGGCAGTAGGATCGCCAATGGTTAAAAAGATCAATGCCGTGACGGCAATATTTTTGGGGAACAAAAGCACTACCAGCAGACTACCGACCAGCATATAACTGGCGCCGGTAAATTCGTATTTCAGTTCGCGCTTTTTCGACATCCAGCCAAAGAGCCGCCAGTACAGGCGCCGGGTTTTCGGACCGATCATGCGCAGAACATCGGAAAAGATAATGATGATACTGGCTGTTAGTAAAAGGTAAAGAGCGGTCTTCTTATCAAAAAGATAATAATAGGCCAAGGGAATACCGACAGCTGAATAATGGATCAGTTTCCTGGCAATAACTCCTTCTTTGCTACGGCGCAATTTCATAGATGGCTACTCAAACTTTTAAAAGCTTTTCCCGGATTATCATTTTTGAATACTGCGGAGCCCGCCACCAGCAGGTCAACCCCGGTTTGCGCGGCTGTATCAATGGTTTTCAAATTTACACCACCGTCGATCTCAATTAAAAAATCATTATCAGTCTGATATTTTTTCGCTAGCAGAACTTTATTCAGGGAACTTTCAATCATTGATTGGCCGCCGAATCCGGGATTTACCGTCATTATCAGCAGGTGATCAATCATTGACATGTAGGGTTCTGCACCGGCAAAATCCGTTGGTGGATTAATGACAATACCGGCTTTAGTGTTTTTACTTCTGATATATTTCAGATCCCGGGGTATATCCTCTGATGCTTCCAACTGAATCAGAACAGTATCACTGCCGGCATCAATAAAATTATCCAAATATTTATACGCATCCTCGATCATTAAGTGGGTTTCCAGGTGCAGGTCTGTCAGGCGGCGAATGGCCTCCACAATAAAGGGACCGAATGTAAGATTAGGCACAAAATGTCCGTCCATTACGTCCAGGTGAAGCCGTTTGGCGCCGGCGGCTTCCACAGCGCGAATTTCCTTTTCCAGTTTTGCGAAATCTGCTGACAATAATGATGGCACAATAAGTTGCATAGAACTCCTATTTATTAGTGGTGACATCCAGGTGAATTTTAATTGTTTTGTAGACTTCCGTTCCTTTTTCCGGTGTCTGGCCAATTACGGTTAAGGGGGTCAGGTCATCATTTTGTACATAATTGATCTGTCCCGTTTCCAGACCGGCGCGACGAATCCGCTTTTTAGCAACATTCAGGCTCAATCCAAATAAGTCCGGGACATTATAAATTTTCACTGGCGGCCCATTGCTGATCCAGATAGTTAAGGAAGAATGTTTGGCGACACTCATGCCGGGATTAATGGACTGACCGCAGATCACGCCTTTGGGTTTGTCATAATCATATTGGTATTCCGTTTCTTTAACCTTTAGGTTGAGCCGGTCCAAAATCAATTCCGCTTCCTGCAGGGCCTTGCCGATCAGGTTCGGCATTTCAACATATTCCTTGCCTTTGGTAATGGTTAAAAAAACTGCGCGCCCCCTTTTCACCAGATTGCCCGGCAGGGGTTGCTGCTCGATCACTGTATAGGGCGGCAGGTCCGGATTGGCAACGGAATCCTGAACCACGGCATCCAAATCCATTTCATCGAGTTTGGCCTCGGCCCGGCTAATGGACATATTGCGAACATCCTGCAATGTAATGGTACGGCCGCCGGACACATAAAATGGCATAACAAACTGATCCATGATTATAACTACAATCACAGCAATGATAAAAAAGGCAATGCCAAATCTGATAATATTTCGAAGTCTTGTAAACATTTTTTAGACCCTTTTTAACCGGGCAGCAAAACTGCCGGATAATTGATGCTTAAAAGGTAATATATTAACAAATCCTGCTTCATCACAATAGTTTTCATCGATAAATTTTTGGGCCGGTTCCAATACAAAATCAGGATGATTGTCGAGAAATTCCGCTACGATTGCATGATTTTCTTCTTTTTCAATGGAACAAGTGGCGTATACTAAAATGCCGCCTTTTTGCAGGGCTTTGGCAGCATTGTCCAAAATATTCCGCTGCAGCATGTTGGTTTTGTGAAAATCATTGGCGTCCCGGCTCCATCTCAGGTCGGCTTTTCGGCCGATGATGCCGGTTCCGGTACAGGGCGCGTCTACCAGAATTTTGTTGGCTTCGGGTAACTGATAAACCGCTGTGTCTGCTTCAATGGGTTCAATATTGCGAATGTCCTGGCGTTTTATTTCATCCCGCAGCATATTCAGTTTTTTATTGGAAATGTCATAGGATTTAATGGTAGCCAGATTCTTGGTTAATTGCGCGAGATAGGTGGACTTTCCTCCCGGCGCCGCGCAGAGGTCCAGAATATGATCTTTTTCCTGCGGTGTTAGCAATTCCGCGGCAAAGGCCTGGCTCAGGTCCTGAACCGAACAGAGTCCTTTGTGAAAAATATTACTGCCCAGGAATTCGCCGGGATTTGGCAGCGTAAAGAATATTCCCGGGTCTTGCTGTATAATTTTTGCTTCGAATCTTTTGTTTTTAAGAATTGGAAAAAAGGTGTCGGCATTGGTTTTCAGTGTATTCAGGCGGAAAAATATTTCCTGTGAGGAATTGTAAAATTTCATCAATTCCAGGGTATTCTCTTCACCGAAATCCCGGGTCCATTTTTTTATCATCCAGTCAGGAAAGGAATGAATAATGCCCAACCGCTTCACCGGATTGTAATCCGCCAGCAGTTTGTCGATTTCAGCATCGCTCACCAGGTGTCGCAAAACACCGTTGATGAGACCGGTAAGGCGGAATTTTTTTAATGCTTTGGTGACATTGACGGTTTCATTGACGTAGGCATGAACCGGCGTATGCAGAATTTTTGCCTGTAATACACCGATGCGCAAAATATTCAAAGCGCTTTTTTCAAGTTTTTTGAAATCACCACGGTAAGTTGCTTCAATCACAAAATCCAAATAGCGGGATTGTTCAATTGTGCCTTTCACCAGCAGGTTTATAAAATTTTTATCTTCCGGAGAAAATTTGTTACGTCTGAGGAATTTTTCAACTACTTCCTCGTATCCATAAAAATTATTGTCCAGTTTGTTGAGTATTGTAACGGCGGCTGTACGGGCTTTCACGAAGTAAATTTATCTCCAATTTTTCCCTGGAATCCATTAAGGAAATCTTTCACCGGCATGACACGTTTTCCTTCTTTCTGCAATTCCAACGGGTATAAAATTCCGGTTCCGGTTTGAATTCCCAGGGTGTTTTTATCTTTGTTAATGATTGTTCCTGCCTCTGCATTTGTTGTTTCCGGGTCATAGTCAGCCCGTAAAAATTTAACCCGTTTGCCATTGAAATAGGAATAGGCGCCGGGGTAGGGAGACAGGCCATTGATCTGGTTTTTGATCTTTTCCGCAGTACCGGTCCAGTCAATCTCACCCATTTCCGGATAGATCTTCGGGGCTTTGGTGGCCTTGCTGTCATCCTGCGGAATTTTATGGATAGAACCGGTTTCCAATTGATGCAGCACTTCGGGAATGCGCTTTCCGCCAAGCTGCGCCAGTTGATCGTGGATTTCCTGGCATGTATCGGTAGGCGCGATGGCTATTTTTTCCTGGAAAAGCAGATCACCGGTATCAACTTTGGGTTCTATCTGAAAAATTGAAATTCCGGTTTCTTTATCGCCATTCAACACCGCCCAGTTGATGGGCGCGGCGCCACGGTATTTTGGCAGCAGTGAAGAGTGCAGGTTGACGGAACCGAATTTTGGAATATTCAGAACATCCTTAGGCAATATGCGAAACGCCACCACCACAAAAATGTCCGGCTCCAATGCATTTAAAGTTGCTTTGAAAGTTTCATCCTTCAGGGATTTGGGCTGCAGGATTTTGAGTTCATGCTTTTCCGCAACTTTTTTGACCGGAGTACTACGGACTTTGTGGCCCCGGCCGCGTTTTTTGTCCGGGCCGGTCACTACCGCGATTACCTCATGGGGGGAAGCAATCAGGGCTTCCAGAGATGGAACTGCAAACTCCGGTGTTCCCATAAAAACAATTTTCATGGTTATGCAAGTTCCTTCCGGGCTTCTTTTTCCAGGGCGGCCAGTTTGTTTTTAATGAAACTGCGTTTCAATGCTGAAATTCTGTCAGTAAATAGGATTCCGTTTAAATGGTCATACTCATGCTGGATCACGCGGGATAGATAATCATCGTATACCTCATCCTGATCCTCGAAGTTTTTGTCCTTGTACCTGACACGAATTCGATTCGTGCGTTTGACCTTTTCATTGATTCCCGGCAGACTGAGACAGCCTTCTTCCTCAAGGGTTTCTCCGTCTATTTCCAAAATTTCCGGATTAATAAAAATCTGGCGGCCGTACTGTTCATCATAAAGCCCGAAATCGACAATAAAAAAGCTCATGTCCATGCCAACCTGGTTGGCAGAGAGACCGATGCCTTTTTCAACATTCATGGTTTCATACATGTCAGCCACCAGTTGGTCAAAATTTTCCGGTAATTTCTCTAGTTTTTTAACCTTTTTGCGAAGAATCGGGTTTCCGTATATTTTTACATCCAGTTTTGCCATAAAAAAAATATTAGGTTCTTTCTACTTTGTCAGCAACAGCGGATCTGGAAAGATTGACTTTTATATCCTTACCAATGCTGACGATTAATTTGTTGTCTTTATCATTGATACCTTCAATTCGTCCGTAGATACCACCGATAGTCAGAATTTCATCACCGGCTTTCAGATTTTCCAGCATTTTCTGCTTTGCTTTCTGTTTCTTTGCCTGCGGTCTGATCATTAGAAAATACATGATCAGGATGATCACTAAAAAGGGTAATAAACTCATGATCGGATTTCCGGCTTCTGCGCCCGGTTGACTTGCTGATGCGTATAAAATGTTTAACACGTTTCCTCCATTATATTTAAATTTAGATAATAGCTATGGTTATTTGTTACAAATGTTCCTGAAATATTTGAACGATTTAAACAAATCCTGTCAAATAACCCATTTCCCAATATAAGAAATTTTAGGTTTTTTACCAACTCAACAAATACAAACTCTTAATCTACCCGGTAATGGCTGCCGCGGCTCTCTTTGTTCAGACGGGCGGCATGGAGAACCATCCAGGCGGCAGAAGCGGCATTGCGCAGACCGATCATATTATTGTCAAGATTGGTGTTTTTATAGAAATGTTCAATATTGTGGCGCAGCCGCGTTAAAATATCAAAAGCCCGGTTGAGCTTCTTTTTCGTCCTGATAATGCCGACGTAATTCCACATGGTATGCTGAATGGTCAACTTGTCCTGACGCAACAGATCCTCGTCCAGTTCCTCGCGATTTCGCTGCCAGTCCCGCACCTGAGGGATGATGATCTTTTCTTCTTTGAGAACTCGCGCAGAATCCCGGCCGGCCAGAGTACCGTATACCAGACATTCCAGCAATGAGCTGGAAGCTAGGCGATTGGCGCCATGCAGGCCGGTGCAGGCCACTTCACCTATTGCTTTAAGTCGTCTGATTGTGGTATTGGCAAGAGAATCCACCGCCACACCGCCACAGGAGTAATGGGCGGCGGGTACCACCGGAATCGGATTGGTTGTAATATCAATTTTTTTGGTTTTGCACTTTTGGTAGATTTGCGGAAAACGATTTTTGATCCAACCTGCCGGTTTGTGAGAAATATCAAGATATACATGATTTGTATGAGTCTTGTTCATTTCCTGGATAATTGATCTTGAAACGATATCACGGGGGGCCAATTCCGCCTGTTCGTCATAATTTTTCATAAATTGCACACCATTGAGATTCAACAGTTTGGCGCCTTCGCCCCGTAACGCCTCAGTGATCAAAAATCGTTCATCCCCGGCTGTCATTAGGGTGGTGGGATGAAACTGCACATATTCCATATTCATGATCCGTCCGCCGGCCCGGTAGACCATTGCATAGCCGTCGCCGCGTGCTGATTTTGGATTGGATGTATGCAGATAGAGCTGACCCAACCCTCCGGTGGCGACAATGGTTTGGCCCGCCAGAACAGGCTTTATTTCATCATCCTTTTGAAAATAACAATAGGCGCCTGAGCAGGTGCTGGGTTCGTAAATGTGAGAATAATTCAGGGAGTGGTGCGCCAGGGTGATCAGGTCAACAGCAGTTACTTCAGTCAGGATTTCTATATTGTCATTCTTTTTCAGATATTCATAAAAATATGATTGAATGGCATTGCCGGTATGGTCTTTTACATGGGCAATACGGGGAATGGAATGGGATGCTTCCCGTGTAAGCGAGATATCCCCTTTTTGATTACGGTCAAAGGGCACTTTCACATCGTCGATCAACACTTCGTCAAATAATGGCTGCCCGTAATTATAAATCTGTTCCACTGCTTTCTCATTAACAATATTGTCACCGGCGCGCTGAAAATCTTTGATCAAAAGTTCCAGAGATTCTTCGGGAGTAATTTTAATGATCCCTCCCTGGGCGTAAAAGGAAGCCGATTCGGTGAAATTGGTTTCACTGGAAAGCAAGATCACTTGCAGTCCTTCTTTGGCGGCGGCTAATGCGGCGGAGCACCCGGCCAAACCTGAGCCAATGATCAGTACATCGGTGTGAATGGCTTTGGTAGAGGGTTTTTTCATAATTTTAGCATCCTGTCTAATGCCAGTTGAGCATCTTTGGCAATATTTTTATCAACTCTGACACGATTCTCTTCCAGGCCCGCAGCCAGGTTTTCCAACTGGTATAACAGATGTTCCGGCGTGATCTGCGCCATTGTTGTACATTTGGGTTCATAATCCTGCAGAAAATAGATTTCCTTTTCCGGATGTTGTTTTTGCAACCGGTTGACCAGATGTTTTTCCGTACCTACGCCCCAAACCTTATCCCGGGAATTTTCAATCAATTCGATGATCTCTTTGGTGCTGCCGGTATAATCGGCTTTTTGACAGACACTGTAGTCGCATTCGGGATGGGCCACGATTTTGATATCTTTGTAGGTCTTGCGGAGAAAATCCACATAATTGGAACTGAACTCCTGGTGAACATCACAGTAACCGTCCCACAGAATTATTTCCGCTTCATGAATATCATCTTCCGTCAGGCCGATGCCTTCCTTTTCCCACAATTTGATTTTACTAAGGTCGATACCCATTTTCACTCCCGTGTTACGTCCGAGATGTTGGTCGGGAAAAAAGAATACTTTATCACCGGCTTCCCGGGCTTTTTGCAAAGCTTTGGCGGCATTGGAAGAGGTGCAAACAATTCCGTCGTGTTTTCCGGTAAAGGCTTTCAGGTCAGCGGCTGAATTGATATAGGTGATGGGAATGATCTTTTCATCGGTAATAGCGGTGAGCTTTTCCCAAACCGCTTCAATCTGCTGAATATTGGCGCAATCGGCGAGAAAACAGCCGGCGGTGGGGTCTGGAATGTAAACTTTTTGATTGTCGTTAGTGACAATGTCGGCCGTTTCCGCCATAAAATGCACGCCGCAAAAAACGATTGTTTCAGCGCTGGCATTGGCGGCAATTTTGGCTAAAGCAAAGGAATCGCCCCGTTCATCGCAATGCTGCAGCACGGAATCCCGCTGGTAATGATGTCCCAGGATCAGCAGGTTTTTGCCAAATTGCTCTCTGATCGCGCTGATTTTTTTGGCTAAGGTATTTTTATCAATGGTCTGGTATTTTTCCGGTAATATAAAGTTTTTCATTGCTTGATCTCCGAATAATTATTTTTTCTGTGACAGGTTTTGATTATTCTCAATATGTTTTTCACGCCGGGCTTCACGCCTTTCTGTATTTTCCTTCCAATGGTCTTTTTCAATGGGATAAGTTTGGTAGAAGTTTTCCCGGAATGCTTCAAAATCGCCAGTCATGATCGCCTCCCGCGCTTTCGATGTTAATTCCAGGAAAAAGTGAATATTGTGAAGTGTGTTCAACCGTAAACCGGTCATATCACCGATTTTAAATAAATGGCGTAAATATGCGCGGGAAAAATTCTGACAGGTATAGCAGTCGCAATTTTCATCCACAGGCGTGTAATCCATTTTGTACTGCGCGTTTTTCAGCACAACCCGGCCTTTCCAGGTATAGAGTGTGCCATTGCGTGCATTTCTTGTTGGCAGCACACAGTCAAACATATCGATTCCGCGCTCGATGCCCTGAATGATATCTTCAGGCTTGCCGACGCCCATGAGATAATGTGGTTTCTCTTCCGGCAGAAGCGGGGATATGATTTCGATTATCTCATTTTTTTTACTTTTGGGTTCGCCCACAGCCAGGCCGCCGATAGCATAGCCGTCGAAATCCAATTGTGTCAGTGTTTTAGCACTTTCCCGTCTTAATTCTGGAAAAACACTGCCCTGCACAATACCAAATAAAAATTGTTTGTGCCCGTATTTAGGCTGGAGTTTATCGAAATGTTCTTTGGAGCGGGTTTCCCATTTATGAGTAAGTTCCAGGGATTTTTTGGCGGTCTCGTAATCACAGGGATAGGATGTGCATTCGTCAAAAGCCATGACAATATCACTCCCCAAAGTATGCTGAATGTCCATGGATATTTCCGGTGATAATTTATGCTCGGAACCGTCAATATGGGAGCGAAAGGTAATGGCTTCCTCAGTGACTTTGCCAAGATGGGACAAACTAAAGACCTGAAAACCGCCACTGTCGGTGAGAATCGGCCGGTCCCAGCTGCTGAATCGATGCAGCCCACCGGCCACTTCAATAATTTCCAGACCGGGGCGCAGATAGAGATGATAAGTATTCCCGAGAATAATTTGGGCTGAAGCCTCTTTCAATTCCCGGGGCGTCATGGTTTTAACCACGCCATTGGTTCCCACCGGCATGAATATCGGGGTTTTAACCTCACCGTGATCGGTGACAAACTTCCCGGCCCTTGCCAGTGAAGTCGGGTCTTTTTTGTAGATTGAAAATTGTATTCGTCCTGAGTTTTTCACAATTGGTTCCAAAATAAGTCCTTTTAAAAAATTAAACTGAAGAGGTGACCGATGGAATCCACACCGATAACCTTTTTATTACTGGTTTTAATTAATTTATGATTGTTTTTGGGAATGAATATTTGATCGTAGCCAAATTTTAATGCTTCCCTCACCCGGGCTTCAATAAATGGAATGGAGCGTATTTCGCCACCCAGTCCCACTTCGCCGATAAAAGCGCACTTTGATGAAATAGACAAGTCCCGAAGACTGGAAGCCATGGCTGCCACTACTGCCATATTGATGGCTGTTTCGTCGATTTTTAACCCGCCTACAATATTTACAAAAACATCGTAATTGCCCATTTGATAACCACCACGTTTTTCCAGAATCGCGATCAGCATCGCCAGTTTGCGATAATCAATGCCATTGGCGGTGCGCTGGGGATTGCCGTAAGAGCTGCGGGTAACCAATGCCTGGATTTCGATTAAGATGGGACGGGTGCCTTCCATACTGACGGATATGGTGGAGCCGGAAATATGGTCCCGCTTTTCAGAAAGAAAAAAACCTGAGGGATTCTCCACCGGAATCAAACCATTGTCCCGCATTTCAAAAATTCCCACTTCATTGGTGGACCCGAAGCGGTTTTTAATGGAGCGCAGGGTACGGTAGTGATTGTGCTGCCCTGATTCCAGATAAAGCACTGTATCCACAAGGTGTTCCAGAATTTTTGGGCCGGCGATACTGCCGGATTTGGTGATATGGCCGATCAGAACAATAGTTATTCCCTGTTCCTTGGCTTTTCGTTGGAGTTGCGCGGAACATTCCTTAACCTGGGTGATGGAGCCGGGCATATTATCAAAATCATCGGAGTAGAGGGTTTGAATGGAATCAATCACTACCAGTTCCGGCTTATTGCGGTCGATTTGATGGAGAATGCTCTCCAAATTATTATCGCAACTGAGAAGAATTCTGTCATCGGAAATTTTCATACGAGTAGCCCGCATCTGGATCTGTTCAGCGGATTCTTCCCCGGAAAAGTAAAGAAAATTCTTCCCGGAAAGGTCCTGTAAAATCTGCATCATGATAGTGGATTTGCCAATACCGGGTTCACCCCCCAGCAGAATAATCGAGCCTTTCACAAAACCGCCGCCGGTGACCCGGTCAAATTCCTCAATACCGGTTTGATAGCGGGTTGTTTGTGAGATAATCTTTTTGTTTAATGGTACCGGTGTTTTATCAGTAAATTTGGTGGGATTTTTCGCGGTCTTTTTGGATACTTTTTCTTCCACCAGAGTGTTCCAGGCGCCGCAGGAAAAACATTTCCCTGACCACTTGGTTTGTGAATTACCGCAATCAGTGCAGTAAAATATGGTTTTATCTTTTTTAGCCATTAACTCGTTTTCTAATTTTTAAATAATTGTAATATTTGCGGGAATCATACATAAAAATTCCGGAAAATATGATCAGACAGCCCAGCATCTCCTTTAATGTAATGGTCTCATGGAGAAAAATCCAGCCGATAATTGAAGCGGTTATCGGCGTAATGAATGTCAGAAAAGAAATCTTGACAACTGATATCTGTTTTAATAGATAATAATAGATGGAAAAGGTCATTGCCGACCCGAATATCCCCAAATAAACTGCACTGGAAATTGAGACAATGTTCCAGTTGGACAGGGCCCACTGTCCGGTTAAGCTTGCAAAAGTAGAGTGAAATATTGAAGCAATCGCCATGGCCATTCCGGTCAATACAAAAGGATTATAATCCCCTTTGAATTTTTTTGTGTAAATATTGGGAAAAGTGCCCATCAACACCGCCAGCAGGACAATCAGGGAACCGACCAGCACTTCCCGGCTGATAATCAGTGTTTGGTCCGACAAGATCATAATCACACCGATGGTGGCAATCACAATTGACAATAAGCGGGTCAGATTTAATCGCTCGCCCTTAATGAAAAAATGGGCCTGAATACCGAGCATGATCGGCATAGTTGACCATAAAATAGAGGACAAACTGCTGGGAATGAATTGCGTTCCCCAATAGGTAAAAAAGTAACTCAGCGCCATATTAAAGAGACCAACAATCAGGTAGAGTCGAATATGGGCCGGGGTGAAATAAAAGTTAAAGCGACGAAACCAACTGAAGGTAAGCAACAGCACACCGGCAATTCCAAAGCGAACCGCCAGGCCTACAGCCGGGGGAGTGTCCTTGAGTCCGATCTTTAAAACAGCCCAGGTTGTACTCCAGATCAGTACCATAACCCCAAATAATATTAAATTCTTAGTTTTTTGTCTCATCTCACCCTATATAAATTAAGTGTAAATTACGACAATTTGGATTGTTACCCAAGGAGAATTTTATTGGCGGGCGAGAGGGTTAATTATGGATTTTGGATTCCAGGTTTTTGATCTTGTCCCGGAACTCAGCGGCCAGTTCGTAATTTTCCATCTCAATGGCATCCTGCATTTTTAATTGATAATCATGAATTTTATCCAGGATATCAATGTTGCTGGCGGGGTTTGCAGGATTGTTCTGCTTATTTCCCAAAACTTCCAGGTCGATTTTTTGGCCGGCTTCTTTCATAACTTGTTCTGTCACGAAAATATCACTATTGGTGCGTAAGGCAATGGCGATGGCATCACTGGGACGCGAATCCAGTTGCACAACTTCATTTTTAGTATTGATGTAATAAATTTTCGCGTAGAATGTGCCTTCCTTCAATTGTGTGATAACAATTTTTTCAACTTTAATTCCTTCTTTTTTCATGATATTAGTCAATAAATCATGAGTCATGGGCCGGGGCATTTTTATATTTTCGATCCCCAGGGCAATGGCTTGTGCCTCAAATGTTCCGATAATGATGGGCAGTTGCAGATCTTTTTCGTTGTCATTGAGGATAATCGCGTAGTTTTTTGACGGCGGAAAAAAAATGATTTTTTTTATTTTAACGGATATTAATTTATTTTTTAACATAATTGTTTTAATAGGTTTTAACTTTATAATAGTAAAAATCTTTCAGAATTGAAAGTAGCATGTAAGCATTTCTACTATTCATTATTCGTTTTTCCAGTACCCGGCATTCTTCCGCAGAAATATTCTTGATCAGTTCATTGACCATGGGCAGTACTGAAGGTGCAACGCTGACACTTCGGATGCCGCAGGCGATCAACCCGGGCAGGGCGTAGCGGTCGCCCCCCATTTCTCCGCAAACTGTTACCGGAATATTGTGCCTTCTTCCACATTCAGCAACTTTTTTGATGGCCTGAAATACTTTTGGATGGTAATGATTATTGATATTGCTCTCATCCCGTTTGGTCCCCAATAAAAAATTTGCCAGATCATTGGTTCCAATACTGAAAAAGAAAACATTTTCCGCCAGTTCGTCCAAAATTTCCAGAGAAGCTTTGGTTTCGATCATGCTGCCGATTTCCAGATCCCGACGAAATTTTTTGCCTTCTTCTATCAGTTCAATCTGTGCTTCTGCCAGAATTTGCTTGGCACGGTCAATTTCATCCAATGTTGCGACCATGGGCAGCATGATTTTAATCGGGCCAAACTTACTGGCGCGCAGTAGTGCGCGAAACTGAGTTTTCAAAATATCAGGATTTTCCAGACAGAACTGCAAACCGCCCCAATTTTCAAATTCTTTATCCTGGTGAAACATGTTAAGATCAAGAATTTCTATAAATTTATCACGGCCGAAATCAAAGGTCCTGAAAATCAAGGGAATGCCTTTGGACAGCCGGACGACTTTGCTGTAAACTTTGAATTGAGTTTCTTCATCGGGAAGTTTGTTTTGTTCGATACTGATGAACTCACTGCGAAAAAGTCCGATGCCCTGGACATAATCCACATCCATCATTTGTAGTTCCTCGGCAAATTCCAGGTTCACATAAATGCTAAAATCCTGATTATCATTTGTACTGGTGACAATTTCATCGACTTTAATTTTTTTACTGGCAAGAAATTCCTGTTCTTTCTTTTCATAAAATTGCAGGTCTTCCTGGCGGGGATCAACCAGTACGGTTTCTTCCATGACATCCAGCACCGCATGATCATACTCTCTTAGTTTCTGGAAATCCTGTAATTGTGACAGATAGGGAATTCGAAAGGCTTTTGCCAGAATAGCGATGTGTGAATCGGAGCCGCCAACTTCAGTAATGATACCAATAATATTATCATGCCCTAATTGTAACAAATCCGAGGGAGAGATTCTTCTGCCTGCTATGATAGAATCTTTTGTGATTTTGGCATTGATATAACTGCCATTGCCGGACAGACGATGGATCATCCGTTTTTTTACATCAGCAATATCAGAGTGTCTTTCACGGTGGTAAACCGACAGACTCTTTCCCAGGATACTTTCATATTTTGAGAAAATTTCAGAATAACTGTGAGCAGCATTCTTTTTTGTGGTTTTGATAAGTTTTTTAACCTCATTGATGACCATTTCATCGGATAATACCATTTTTTGTCCCTCAATGATCTGCGCATGGTCTTCGTCAAGATGTTTTAATGCGATTTGTTTAATTTTGCTCAGTTCATTGATGCAGCCCTGCACAGCTTCATCGAGTTTTTTGATCTCATCTTCTACCTGGGTGTCATCAATAGAATGTTCCGGTGCCTTGATCTTTTCATTATCAATGAAAAAAAGAGGCCCGATGGCGATTCCTTCAGATATTCGTTTTCCCTTGAGTATAAGCATTTTATTATTCTGTATAAAATTTATTCTCGATAATGTCGATTAATTTATCCATTGCCTCTTGCTCATCAGGCCCACTGGTTTCCAGTTCAATGGTTGCACCGGGTTCCACCGCCAGAATTAACAAACCCATGATACTTTTTCCATTGACGCGTTCGCCATTATAGGAAAGAAATATATCACTTTTGAATTTACCGGCAGCTTCAACAAAAACAGTTGCCGGTCTGGTATGAATTCCATGTTTGTTATGAATTTCAATTTGTTTTTTGATCATGTTAAGATTTTCTCTTTTGTAAATACTGAATTAATCCAACTAGATTTTCCCTTAATTCCTTAGGAAATATATTTAATTCTTGCTTTGCTTCAGAAAGCAGGCTGTTGATAGTAACTTGTGATTTTTCTATACTGCCCGAATTCAAAAAACTGTTGCGAATTTCTTTTATATTAGAATTATTCTTGAGAAATGTCAAAAAATCTTTTTTATCGACGGGTGTCATTTCCGATAATGTCAGGATCATCGGGTAGGTTTTTTTACCAGAAGCAAAATCACTTCCCAAACTTTTGCCCATTTTTTTTGAGTTGGAGAGAATTTCCAGCAGGTCATCCTGGATCTGGAATGCCTGCCCGGTTTTGATGGCAAAATTTTCCAGGGCGTCTACTTCTTCTTTTTTACAATCAGCGATCCAACCACCGATTTTGCAGGACATCGCCAGCAATCGGGCTGTTTTTTTAGTGATCATTGTCAGATATTCATCCAGGGAAACTTCCAGGCGGCCTTCAAATTCCATATCCAGTGCCTGTCCTTCGCATATTTCCATCATGCCCTTTGTGAACTCCAGGCCGATTTTTTGCAAATTAGGCGAATTGGTATTCATCAGCACACGGAATGCCAGTGTATTCATCGCATCTCCTGAGAGAATGGCGGTATTTATATCCCATTTTTTATGCATGGTGGGTTGGCCTCTGCGCATCTCATCATTGTCCATAATATCATCATGCACCAGGGTGTAGGTATGCAGGATTTCCAGTGCCAGAGCGGCGGGAAGCAAATCTTTAATGGATGCACCCATGCCGACACCAACGAGCAGCGTCAGGATCGGACGAATCCGCTTGCCTTTTGTTTGCAGGCTGTATTGTAACGGTTCATACAGGGATTTTGGAAAATCAGGAATTGGTAGGTTTTCCAATTCCTGATTGATCAAATTCCGGTAGTTCTGAAGTGTTGCTTTTATATTTACTGTCATAATCATTCTTTAAAGGGAAACTTCTCCGAATTCTTTTAATTTGTTAAGCACGGTATTTTTAATCTCTTCCAGGCGTTCCTTTGTTTTGGCCTCGAAGCGGGTTACGATCACCGGCTGTGTATTGGATGCTCTTACCAGTCCCCAGCCGTCACCAAATTTGATACGAACGCCATCGACATCAATGCAATCATAATTTTCCTTGAAGTATGTGGCAGATTTTTCGGCAATGTCAAATTTTATTTTGTCATTGGGACAGTTCAGGCGCATTTCCGGTGTGGATTCATATTTTGGTAATTGGTCCATTACTTCCGATAAGGGTTTATCCAGCCTTGACAACATCTGGATAAAGCGGGCGGCCACATAGATCGCGTCGTCATAGCCGTAATAGTCATCGGCAAAACAAATATGGCCACTCATTTCGCCGGCAAAGGGAAGGTTCAGTTCCTGCATTTTTTGTTTGATCAGGGAATGACCGGTTTTATACATATAGGCTTTGCCGCCTTTTTCTTTGATCACATCTTCCAGGGCCTGTGAGCATTTCACGTCGAAAACCACTGGTTCGCCGTTTTTAATGACCTCATCGAGAAAGAGGATCATAATATAATCAGCCCAGATGATTTGCCCCTTGTCGTCAATAACGCCGATACGATCAGCATCGCCGTCAAAAGCGATACCACAGTCATAATCGCCTTTTTTTACCTCATTGATCATATCCTGAATATATTCTTCCACTGTGGGATCGGGATGATGATTGGGAAAGTTACCATCGGCATCACAAAATAACTCTGTCACTTCCAGGTTGTTATAATTCCGGAAAATTTCCGGTGCGGCCAGGCAGGCGGCGCCATTGCCGCAATCCATAACGATTTTGACCGGTTTTTCGAGGGTGATTTTTTTTGATATTTCGGCTATGTACTGCTTCAGAATTTCCTGTTCGGTTTTTTTACCTTTTCCTTCGGCAAAATTGCCGGCTTCGATGATTTTGCGAATATTTTGGATCTCTTCACCGTAAACCGAGCCTTTTTGAAAAGAGAGTTTAAACCCATTCATGTCCGGCGGGTTATGGCTGCCTGTGATCTGGACAGCACCATCGACATCAATTTTATACATGGAGTAATAATTAACAGGCGTGGGTAAAATACCCAGATCGATCACATCAACACTGGTTGATAAGACTCCCTCGGCGAATTTTTCTTTAAGCCGGGGAGTGGTGGTGCGAACATCACCGCTGAGAGTGATTCTCCGTCCGCCTTTTGCTTTGAGCCAGGTTCCATATCCTTTGCCAAGATTGATCACAACATCGTCGCTAAAGTCCTCTGCAACAACACCGCGAATGTCGTATTGTCTGAAAATATATTGATTCATAATTTCTCCTTTTATTTTTTCATCTTTTCAATTTGTTAGTTTAATGTTAAATATATCCCTCAATTGCGCGTTACTGCAATATATTTTTTATAAAAATCAGCTGATTGATATCTACTTATTAGATTTTAACATTTTTTATAAATTATGCAAATTATTAAATAAATTATTACCTTTGATAGAAGTTTTTAATAAAATTATCGCATGAAATGTTGATATTTCATTATTCATTTTAAGTATTATCGGAGAGTACACTATGGCGAAAATAGCAATCAAAGACCTTGCCCGAATGTTAAATACCTCCACGGCAACAGTTTCACGGGCCCTGAATAATCATCCCGCCATTAAAAAGGAAACCAAGGAGCGGGTCATGCAACTGGTAAAAGAGGTGGGCTACCGTCCCAATACAATTGCAAAGAACCTGAAGATGCAACGCAGCACCACTATCGGCATTCTGGTGCCGAACATTGGCCATGATTTTTTCGGCAGCGCTATCAGCGCCATCGAAAAAGTGGTCTCTGATGCCGGATTTACCGCCATGATCTGTCAGTCCCATGAAAAATACCAACATGAACTGGAAGCGGTTAATAACCTGATCGCCAATAATGTCGCTGGTGTAATTGCGTCAATTTCCCAGGAAACAATAAAACCCGATCATTTTCTGGAATTACAACACAATGAAATCCCGGTGGTCTTTTTTGACCGTTGTTTTGATGAAGGCGTTCAGGCGTCAAAAGTGATTACCGATGATTTCGGCGGCAGTTTAAGGGCCGTCAAATACCTGATTAAAACCGGGTATAAGCGAATAGCATATCTGGCCGGCACCCCGAATTTAAACATTAGCCGGGAGCGATTAAGAGGATATAAAACAGCGCTGCAAAATGCCGGTATGCCGGTGGCCGATGAATTGATCGTCCATTGCGGAATGGAAAAACAGGATGGAAAGGTCGGGCTGCAACAATTAATGCAGTTGAATAATAAACCCGATGCCGTATTCTGCGTCAATGATCCTGTGGCTATCGGTGTCTATCAGCAATCACGCGTATATAATATCAAAATTCCTGAGGATTTGGCGGTGATAGGCTTTTCCAACAATGAAATATCCTCCCTGATTCAGCCGGCCCTTACCACCGTTGATCAGTCTGCCAGAAAAATCGGCCAGCGGGCGGGTCAAATTCTTATCAAGCAGATTGAATCCGGCAAGGATAGGATAACCGGTAATAAAATTGAAATTATGGAAGCGAACCTGATCGTCAGAGATTCTGCCTGATTATCATATTTTATGGCTGTCACAGCGAACTATATCAATGATGTTTTTACGCAAATCGCCAAAAACTATGATCTGATGAATAATGTAATTTCATTGGGATCACACAATCGCTATAAAAGAAAAGCAATTGCCAGGCTGCCGATTAAGCAAGGGGAACTTGTACTTGATCTGGCTGCCGGCACAGGCGATCTGGCAAAAATGATTGCCCGGCAATTTGACGCCCGGATGATCATTGCCGACCGTAATATTACAATGCTTCAGATTGCCCAGACACGAACCGGAAGTAATGAAATTATTGGGTGTGATGCTGCTGAATTACCTTTCCAAAACAATTCATTCAATCATGTGATTGTCGGGTTTGGAATTCGTAATTTTCAACAGTTGGATAAAGCATTCGGTGAAATATATCGAATTTTAAAACCGGGTGGTAAACTGGTCGCCCTTGAATTTGCGCAGCCCGGAAATAGCATCATCAGGAAAATGAGAAATTTTTATTTTCGCAAAATTGTTCCCTTATTAAGCCGCGTTTTAATCGGGAAATACGCGGAATATCACTACCTGGCTGCTTCTGTTATAAATTTTCATGACCAGCAGACCATTCTTTGTAAATTATCCGAGCAGCAATATAAAAAGACGGAGGTTCATAATTACATTTTTGGCGGTATTGCAATCTATGAAGGCAGGAAGTAATTTATAGTAATGATTAACCATTGGATAGTTGCAGGGAAAAATGTAAATTTCATCATGAGAATTCTAATATTACACGGTCCACAGCTATCGTTATTAGGCAAAGTATCCAGCCAGAACAAATCCCGTTTGACCCTTGATAAGGTGGACCGGCACATAAAAAAAATCGCCCGTGACAATGATTTGAGTCTGCATATATTTCATCTTTTTGCGCGGAAAAATGTACTGAAAACCGTGCTGACAAACAGAAATAATATTGATGCAATCGTGATGAATTTAGGTGGCATGGCGAGGGATTTTTACGCCTTACAAGAGATGCTTGCCATCATTCAAGTGCCGGTAGTTGAAATAGCCTTATCGGAATTTCCACTTTCCAAAGAAACTTTTGACCATTCGGCAATCCGGGAAATTGCTGTCCATCGGATTTATGACAAAGGACTCACAGCCTATGATAAGGCCCTGAGTTACCTGATCAATAAAAACAATTAATTTCACAACATTAAGGAGGGAGACTTATGTTAAGAAATGCAAAGGTATTTGGCTTATTGCTAATTTTATGGTCGGTTATCTTCGCCTTTACCGGCGAAGTATTGGAGGAATATTCCATACCGGGTAAATTCCCCACCGGATTAACCTGGGATGGGAAAAATCTGTGGCTGGCAGATCGTGAAACCGATCAAATTTACTGTCTTGATAGCGATGGCGAAGTGATAAAGAGTTTTCCGTCACCGGCTTATTGGCCGATGGGATTGGCGTGGGATGGTAAATATTTGTGGAACAGTGATGCGAACACGAAAAAGATATATTGTCTTGATCCTGATAACGGCAATATTCTGAAGACCATTGATTATCCGGAAAAAGTACCGGAAGGAATGACCTTTGACGGGGAATATCTATGGTGCTGTGATAATAAGGATGATATTATTGTCCAGATCAGTACTGTGGATGGTACGACAATCCGGACCTTTCCCGCGCCCTCGGGAGATGCGCGGGGTATCTGTTATGACGGGAAATATTTCTGGATTTCCGACCGTATGGAAGACAAAATTTATATGGTGGATTATGAAACCGGCAATGTTATCTTCGCCACTGATGCGCCATCGCAATTTCCCCGAGGCATGGCATGGGATGGAAAAGCAGTTTGGGTCGTGGACCACCATACCGACAAACTATATAAACTCAAAAACCGTGATGGCGAAAAGTTACGGCGCTATAATAAGCGGGAATCAGTCACATTGCTGAAAAATCGTGCCCGGAATTTTGGCCCCGGTAAGATATTGACCCTCGATCTTCATTTTGCATTACCCGTAGACCGCGATAATCAGAAAATACTCGAAGATGTGGAATTCAGTGAAAAACCAACGGATTACCCCACTGACCGCTGGGACCAGAAGACCGCCCGGTTCCATTATAAAAATGTCAAAAGCGGCGAGATTAAAGCGCCGGAACTGAAAGTAAAATCGGAAATTTATGAAACTCAATATTTTGTTTATCCCGACGAAATCGGTTCTCTTGACGATATTCCCAGGGCTATTCGTAAAAAATATCTGGACAACGATGAAAAATATCAGCTGGAACATCCGGTTATTCAGCAGGCCCTGAAAGAAGCTGTGGATGATGAAAAAAATCCCTATTGGATCGCCCGTAAATTATACAATTATTTGTTACCCAGAATGTACTATGAAATGGTGGGCGGCTGGAACACTGCACCGACAGTTTTAGAAAGAGGCAATGGTTCCTGCTCGGAATATTCTTTTGTCTATATCGCACTTTGCCGCGCAGCCGGTATTCCGGCCCGTTATGTAGGATCAGTAGTTGTACGTGGCGATGATACGTCCTATGATAATGTATTCCACCGTTGGTGTGAAATCTATCTGCCGGATTTCGGCTGGATACCTGTGGATCCCAGTGGTGGTGACAAAAAGACACCGGCTGAACAAGCCGCATATTTTGGTCATTTGGATAATCGGTTTTTGATTACAACGCAATCAGGCGGCGGTTCCGAATTAATGGGCTGGACCTATAATTTTAATCAGTTCTGGACGACCGAACCCCAGACCAAAGTAATGACGGAGCATTTTGCCGACTGGGAAATTACGGAGTGAGATTAAAAGTAATTGACTGATAATCAGAAAATAAGGATTGGAGAGAAGATGTCTTTAAAAAAAATAGAAAAAACAATCGGTGGAAACCTGGAAGATTTATATTCCAGCGGTCGCGCTAAAGGTGAAGAAAAAGTAATTGTTGATGTGAAAAAAGCAGGGCGGGATCATGGCCCCAGATATATTCTCAGGGGCTTTGGAGATCAGGCGTTCATCAAAATGAATGCGAATTCCTACCTGGGACTGTCACTGCGGGAAGATATGATTCAGGCGGAAGAGGAAGCCGCCCGGAAGTTTGGTGTTGGTCCGGGCGCTGTACGGTTTATCAGTGGCACTTATGACCATCATATTAAACTGGAAAAAAAACTGGCGGAATTTCACGGGAAACCTGCCGGTATGATCTTTAGCTCTGCCTATGTGACGAGTATGGGTGTGATTGTTCCGCTGACCACCAAGGAAACAGTGATCATCAGCGATGAGCTCAATCATAATTGTATCATCAACGGGGTTCGCTTATCCCGCCCGGCACATAAGGCAATTTATAAACACAATGATATGCAGGACCTGGAAAAGCAGTTAGCAGACGCAGTAGGAAAAGGCCGGCGCGTACTGGTTATTACCGACGGTATATTTTCCATGCGTGGGGATCATGCACCCCTGGACGAATTAGTGAAAACCTGTGAAAAATATAATGATAAATTTGAAGAAGGTGTAATTTCGATCGTTGATGATTCCCACGGCGTTGGAGCCTTTGGCAAAACCGGACGGGGCACGGAAGAATATACCGGCGCGACGGTGGATGTGCTGATCGGGACATTGGGGAAGGCCTTTGGCGTTAATGGCGGCTATGTGGTGACCAATGAAAAAATCATTGAATATCTTCGGGAAACAGCGCCAATGTACATCTATTCCAATCCGATTACAGTTTCAGAATGTAATGCGGCAATGAAAGCGCTCGATATTCTTACGGGAGAAGAAGGAAAGTCTATTATAGCCCACCTGCATCAAATGACGAAAAAGTTTGAAAAAGGATTGCTGGATTTGGGTTTTGAAACCATTAAAGGCGATCATCCGGTGGTACCGCTGATGGTCCGTGACACTCAGGAAACCAAAAGGATTGTCGATTTCCTGATGGAAAATGGTGTTCTTGCGACAGGATTGAATTTTCCGGTTGTGCCGAAAGGTGATGAGGAAATTCGTTTTCAGGTTTCTGCTGAGCATACAGAGGCTGATATTGATTATGTCCTCAATATTCTGAAAAAATACAAAAACAAGTAAATTTAAAGAGGCTGTCCGATAGAGGTTGGCCGGCTGCGTCATATGTATGTGCAGAATCCATAAAAAAGAGAATTTTTGACACCCTGCTGAGAAGAAATATTTTGGCCCTGGCTGCGTTTAACCGGGGCCAAAATAATTTTATTTCCGCATATTTCGATTCATATCTTTAATATTACTCCCGAACAGCTTCATATTGCATTTAAACAATTTTATCATTATTCTGAAATTAAAAGGAAATATATTCAGATGTTTAATAAACTGACGATTTTACTCATAACAATTCTAAGTTTAAGCACATGCACCCGGTATATACATGATTTTTCTAATCTCATTGTGGAAGACGGTCAGTATGACACGGAATTTCCCCATCGCAATTGCGCTGCGGAACTGAGTAATATTAGCAACACTACCAAAATGTTAACCTGTGTTGGATATTATACGGAATATCAATTCAGCCTTGAAAATCAATTTACGCTACAGGATATCAAGATCGATGAAGCGGTCAAAACGGTCAGTTTTAATAATAACAGCACCGGAACGGCAACTATTATTCATAAGGAAAATAACCAGGTGGCGATGTTGACTTGCGCCCACATTGTAAACGTGCCGGAAAAAATTATCACCTATTTTGAGAAACCCTATGATAATTACATCGCTTCTATCTCTTTTCTTACAAAAAAAATGATTTACTGTTCTGAAATTGCCACCGAAGACATTGAAATTCTTGTGCTGGATGATAAAATCGATATCGCTATTTTGGGCGCTAAAACCAGCGAAACGAGCAACCTGATTCCCGTTTTAGATTATCCGGTGGGAAATACAAAACAACTTAATTGGGGAAGTTTTGTCTATTTGTTTGGGTTTCCAAGAGGATACAAAATGATCTCTCACGGCATTACCAGTTTCAGTAAGCCGCGGCCGGAACAGTATTTTTATGCTGATTCGCCTTTCAATCGTGGTTTCAGTGGGGGACTGGTAATAGGTATACTAGACGGTGTGCCAAATTTTGAAGTGATTGGGATCGCCACTTCGGCCGCTGCGGAATTTTACCAGTATTTATCTCCGAGAGTTAACAATGAAGCTGAAGATTTCAAAGTCACATTTGAACCCTATGAGGGGGAAATATTTACCAAAAAATTAGAAATGATCATGTATGGCGTAACGCAAATTACTTCTATAAATGCAATTACAGGATTTTGGAAAGAAAACCGCGATTACCTGGAATCCCGGGGATACTATCTGAATTCATTTTTTGAACGGCAATAAATTTACTATTACAATTAAAACAACGTAACTGCTTCCCCATGCAGGTGACAAGTCTCCCGGTCTTTTGATTTCTTTCCAAACCGGATTATCCTACCGCCGGACAGACAGAAATTATCCTCTACGATAAAGAAAAACTCTAAGCAGTTGCAAAATATTTTCTTTGTATAAGTTTAGCGAATAGTTAATTTTTACGCCAATAATGTTATTGAGGAGAATTATGGTCAAAAGAATTATTATTTTGAGCTTATTTTTATTTCTAACCAATTTAAACGCCTATTATTTCATGAATCAGCGCAATCACGCAGAGATTGACTGGAAAAGTCTTGAATCGGAAAATATAATTGTCGCGTATCATGACCCCCTGCTGGAGACGGCCGAGGAGGCACTGCAAATATCTGAAGCCACTTACAAGTCCCTGGTACAGACTTATGACCTGGAGTTGGATGAAAAAATCAAGATTTTTATCACCAACCAGGATAAAATAACCAATGGATATTCAGCAGCCGGAAAATATATTGCCATTTGGGTGGATGTCAATGATTATGTCAATATTTTCACCGGCCGGGAAAAATGGCTGCGAAAAGTGCTTTCTCATGAAATTTCCCACCATTTTGTTTTCCATTCTGTCAGAACCTGGGCGGATATATTTTTTCCTGTCACCGCAATGTCTTTTCCTTCGGATTTTAATGAGGGATATGCCATGTTTTTCAGTGGCGAAGAATGGGGATATGGCCGGGAAGATGCCAACCTCCGTAAAGGGATATTTTCCAATGATATTTCCTACAACCATCCCGATGGTTTTTTCTACACTACCGGATTTTCCATGGTGCGTTATTTATATGAATTCTATGGTATGGAAAAACTACAGGAACTATTGAAATACAGAAATAAATTCAATCTCTATAGTTTCAAGACAGCATTTAAAAAAGTCTATGGGAAAAGCCTCAAAGAATTTAAGGAAGAATGGCGACAGTATGTTTATGCTTATTATTTCGGAACTGCCTATGAGATGAAGAGTAGTGATGGCGATACTTCAGCTGTCAACAGTTTAAATTATCTTGACAGGATCGATGTCAAAGGCTGGAAAAATTTTCGATCAATAACAATGAAGGATTCCCTGATCTTTTTTCAGGGCAAGGGAAATGACAAGCAATATTATCATGATCTGGGCATTGGATATTTTAACCGGGATACACTCAATAATGATACCCTGGAAATTAAGCGAATTAAGAAAATTGAACCGGTGGGAATTGCACAGGACCTTTCCATCAGTAATAATCTGCGTTACTGCTCTTATGTGAAGTATGAGCGGGGTAAGTTCGGTTCCATTTTACCGAAGATTCATGTCTATGATATTAAAATGGATAAAATAGAGAAAATCACCACCGGCCGGCTACCACAGGTTGATAATCGGGGCGGCGTTTATTTTCAGCAGCTGAACCATGAAAATAATTTTATTAAATATCGTCAGGAAGAAAGTGAAGAAACGATTTTGACCCTGCACAAAAGTACAGCAATTGGCGAAATGGTGCTGGGCCCTGACGGCGATAAACTGGCTTTATCTCAATTTGATGAAAACCATGAGTTTTTATTGACAGTTTACAGTTTGTCAGACAAGCAGATGATCCACACAGACACTTTGCCCAGATTTCCCCGTAAAATATTCTGGCGGGACCAGGAAAACCTGGTCATAACCTTACCGGGAGAAGTTGACAGCCGAACAGTAATTAAGAATATTAATATCAAAACCGGCGGGACTGCGGATTTCGAGACTCCGCCATACAATGTGATCGCACAGCAAATCGAGAAAACCGATTCCACCCATAAAGCCATTGTACTGGCGGAATTGGACCGTGAAAAAAATAGATTGCTAAAGGTTGATCTAAAAGATAAAAGTGGAAACCGGTATACACCTGAATCAAATTATTACACGCGCTGGATCGAAGCTCGCTATCCCTATCCGATTGAGGTTCCTGATACAGTTCCGGACTATAAAAAGCAGAACTATAATCATCTGAAAAATGTGGAATCCTATATCAATTTTATATATCCTGATGTGGAGGCTATGATTCTGATGACAATGTGGATGGATCCGCTGTCCAGGCATATGTTCACTTTCAGCGGTTACCTGGAATACGATGGCATGGAGCCTTATTATTTAATAAATTATGTCAACCGGCAATTACCGGTGACTATTGATCTCAGCTATACAAAATATATATGGCTGGGGGGAATTTGGGAAGATACCTGGTTTACTTATGATATTGAAAATGTTGGAATTAATTTCAGTAAACCACTGGACATAATAAAAAATTCCTTTGTTCGTTTTCAGGTTTCCACCGGGTTGATGTATCAGGACATAAAACTGCGGGAAGAAAATTTTGAAACCCGTCCGATTTTTGAAGAGGGTATTGCCTACACGTCGGAATCAGGATTGCAACTTGTCTATGAACTGCCTTTCAAAAATTCCTTTGTTCATCCGGTAAGGAAATATGGCGTGAATTATCAACTCAGTATGGCTAATTCCTCACTGGGCATGAAAAAGGATTTTGTAGAGCATGACATTAATTTCGAACTTGACTTCGCGCCGCTCTACGATGTGTTCAATCTGAAAGTGGATAATTTTATTTTTACCAACAAAACCAATTTGAATATCATCAATGGTAACTATTTTTCACAATTTCAGCCCGGACTGGATATTAATGAAAATATACCCATTGGTGGTGGGCTGATCACGGAAAGACAGTATTTACGTGGTATCGATAAGACTCTGGTGGGCAATAAATTACTGGTCACAAAGAATGAATTCTGGATGAAGATAACCGATGATCTGAATTTTTCTGTTAATCTTGGCGCGCCTTTGATAGATGCCGGGTATTTGGGTATTGGTCTATGGACTGATTATGGAAAAATCTGGACCGATGACGGAAATTATACTTTTCAAACAGCCGGATATGAATTCAAAGGGGTTGTTAATATTTTGGGAATCCCTACCATTCAGCGGTTTGGCCGTGCCTATAATTTAGATACAGAAGCCCTGGACTATTATTACCAGATGAATCTGCCCATAGATATCGGACTTTAAAAAAGATGAATATTGTAGAGAATAATTAAAATTATTAAATTTACAGGATTTGTAAATAATGTTTAATGAGGATTTATGAAATTACAAGTACTAAAATCTAAGATACATCGCGCTGTTGTAACGGAAACTGAATTGGATTATGTCGGCAGCATTACAATTGATAAAGAAATGATGGATGCCGTTGGCCTCTATGATAATGAAAAAGTTCATGTCTTCAATATCAATAGCGGCGATCGGTTTGAAACCTATGTAATTGAAGGCAAGCCCGGCGCTAAACAGATCTGCGTTAATGGCGCGGCCGCCCGTATGGCGCAAAAAGGGGACCGGGTGATCATTGTTGCATATGGTTTGATTGACGAGCAGGAGATGCAACATTTCTCACCAAAAATTGTGACCATAAATGAAAAAAATGAGATAATTGAAAATTGATTTGCCGGAGGGCCGGTTAAATAATTATTTTAATTCTTGAAAAAGACTAAATATTGGCATATAATAGAGTATTACAAAATAGGACAAGCAAAGGCTTGTCCTATTTATATAATCGTTATTTAATTCGGTTTTTTTATTTTGTAACTAATGAAATATTACATTCGCCAGATAATACCTTTTTTCCTTGGAATACTAATAATTATTGGAATTTATATAGTAGATGTCGTTTTTTATCGGGTGCCCAGTTTTATCAAAGTTTTTCGAATAGAAAGAGAAGCGGCGGCAGTGGTTTCGCTATTATTAACTTTCCCATTTATAAAAAAAATATACTTTGACAAAATCCTTCTGGAAAGACAAAAATTTCTTACATTCCTGATATTGGCCTTGACCCTGATCGGTGTTATTTTACTGCCACGGCTGGTGATTAAAAAGTATATTGTGCTGTGGGATAATAATCCCATGCTGGCGGAATTTCCAACTGTTTGGAATGCCTATTCCGTCTTGTGTGCAATTTTATTTTCTTTGGCTCTGATGTTATTTATTCAAATCATCAAATCCCTGGTATTAAAACAGGAGGGAAGTTTATTTTTCAAGATCCTTTTCAAGGTTATTATCATTGCCATTGTAATGGTTGCTCTTCTTTTTAATATGATCGAGGACCGCTATCTTTATCAGCCGGTGCTGGATGGTTATATGGGACTGTTTTATAATTATAAACTGGGAATTTATCTGTTCTTAGCAATCTCGGTCGTTTTTGCCTTTGACAGTTCATGGCTTGAGGATTTGAATAAGCGGGATAAGATCATCTGCTTCATCAGCAGTATATTAACGGCTTTGATACTGCTCTACCTGTTTTGGTCAAAATATATCGTGTCTGTCTATGCCTTTAGTACGACTGTTAAGGGCTTTGTGCTGGTCGGTTTTTTGTTTGTGCTGGCCTTTTTAACGGTCACTTCGGTCAAGATACTATTTCATCTACCAACAGCCGGAAAGGTAGACCGGGTCAGCCAGGAATTGCAGTTTTTATCAGAAATTGAAGCCATGTTTAAACAAAAAGCCAAAGACCAGGAAATTATTGATGCTGTAATTGACCTTTCTAATCGAATTACCGAGGCTAATGGTGGCTGGCTGGAATTACGGGAGACAGGTGATAAATTTAGGATCAAACATTATCTGAACATCGACGAAGACCTGGTTAATGAGATTGGTTCTTTTACAGTGGATAACATCAAAAATTATCTCATCGAACAAAGGAAATTTTTGTTAATTGAAAATATCCGGGACAATGACCTGACAAAGGATTTTAAATACCTGGAAATTCCCTGGAAATCCCTGTTGGCAATACCAGTGGCTATTGATAATGATGTTATCGGCGTGTTTTATTTGGTCAAAAATAAATTAAAGGGATTTTCTAATAAAGATGAGAAAACACTGCGGCGGTTTTTGATCCATCTGGAACCGGTTATTTCCAGGCGATTAGCCGGAATTGGCTGTAATGAACAGCCGGAACGGATTCATTTTCAACAAAATGATTATGTGATTGATGTTATCGGATCAGCAAAAATGCAATATCTCACCATATGTGATGGTAGATATTTTGACTGTTGTATTCTGGGGATTTCTGAGGAAATCAGCGCCAATGATCTGCTGGAATTAAAAGGCAGTCTCAAAATATTGATGAAGATGAATAATAATATCACGGATATTGCCGATTCACTGGGGAACCTGGTGGATCTGTCGCCGGAAAGTTGTGACTATATTTTTGTATTCCTGAATACTGAAAAAGGGCAGGTGGCTGTGATCAAATCCGGTTATTTGTTCCATGGGAATTCATCCGGCAGTGATAATAAGATAATCAGTGATACAAACAAAATAGCCGAGCATTCCCTTGAGGATTGGGAAATCATAAAAAAGGACCAGGAAAAGTTATTGGATCTCTCCCGTTTTCAGGAATTTATTGATAGCCGGGGCGAAATATCCGAAGCGGATTTATATTATAAATTTCATACGCTGTTTGATGAGGATTTGCCAAGAGAAGATTTTATCTTGATACGGAAAGTATCAGTGTAAATAGTTGATGGATTTGGTGATATAGGTGAGGGGCTCTTTTTCCATATTGAGGATGTATGGATCCGATATTTTCTTTCCCTCGGAGTTGGTGATAACCTTTACCATTGGCCGGACAGGGCGGTTTTTATTTACAGACATTACACGTGCGATTTGGCCGTTATTTAGCAAAACATGACTGCCGACGGGATACATTGAAATGATATTGATGAAGGCTTTTAAAATTTTCGGATCAAAATCATTCTGATGCTCCTGAATTAGTTTTTGAATGGCAGCCGGTGGTTTATAGCCGGGGCGGTAATTTCTTTCATGGACCAGGGATTCAAATTTATCGGCGATGGCTAATATTCTGGCAAAAGGAGTGATCTCTTCGCCTTTCAATCCATTGGGATAGCCGGTTCCGTCCCATTTTTCATGCTCTTCCAGTATTGTTTTTATGATAAAGGGATATTTAGCTGATAAATGCTGAAGGATTTCCGCGCCGTAATTGGGATGATTTTTCAATTGATGGCGTTCCTCTTCTGTATATTTACCCGGTTTGCTTAAAATGACCGGGCTGATCCTAAGCATACCCACATCATGGAGCAGTGTAGTCAATGCCAGTGCATAGAGTTGCTTGATATTGAAATCAAGGCCGTGACCAACCTCAATGGCAATAATGGCGGTATTAATCGAGTGGGATGAAAACCATTCGGTTGAGCGTCCCGGATGAAGCGCCAAAATTAATAATTCATCCTCTTCCAGGGTGTATTTTACAAACTTTGGAATATATGGCAGAAGTTTGTTGATATCAATTTTCTCATTGGCGCCAATTTGTTCTTTATAGGATTTTAAAATATTGGTAATGACTTTGTAAAGTTTTCTGCTGATCTGAACCGGATCATCGGACAGGCTTTTTTCCTGTTTCGACTGTGCAGGAGGAGGTGTTGGTTTTTCGGTTTTTTCTTCAGGTGGGTTTTCTTTGGGGTCAGGGGTTGGATTATTATCTGTTTTTGGCGGAGATTCCTGTAGTGGCTTTTGTTCTGTTTCTTCTCTTTCTGCAGTTTGATTTTGGTGTTGCGGGTCAGGGAGATTATTGCTGTGAAGATTTTTACGAATATCGCTAAGATTGCTGAACGTAGCTATGCCCCGGACATTTTTGTCATTATTTTTTTCTTCTTCATAGGATTTATGAGATCCGACGATATCTTTCATCCTGGACATATTATTCTTCCGAGTTGATTATACTGATTATATGGTCTGCGTCAATTTTAGTTAATTTTTGTCCAAAACCCAACAATAAACTTAAATCGCAAATGTTATTTATTTTGCGGGGAATACCATGGGAAAATTTATGAATTTCATGAATTGCTTCATCTGTAAAGATTTCATTTTTAGCCCCGGCCTTTGACAATCTGTACCTGATGTATTGTTGCGTGTCTTCAAGTTCAAATCTGCGTAAATGATAACGCACGGCGATACGTTGTTCTAATTGAGGAATCTCCGCGACAATATCTTTTAACTCAGGCTGTCCGGTCAGTAACAGAGTCAGCAGAAAGCGGTCATTGAACTGGAAGTTCAGCAGCATGCGCAGTTCCTCAAAAGTTTCTTTCTGGTTAATGGTCTGTGCCTCATCGACAATAATGATTGTATGCATTCCTTTTTTGAAAGTGTCAACAAGATTATCATTGAGGGCGTGCAGCATATCCATTCTGACAGTTGACGCGTGATCAATTTGAAGTTGGTATAATATCTCGCCGATCAGTTCATTGGCAGACCACCGGGGATTTGTCAGGTAGGCAACATTGTATTTATCTTTTGGTAATTCATTGATCAGCGTATGCATTAGCAGTGTTTTGCCACAGCCGTATTCACCGCTTAGCATTGCGGCTCCTTTTAAACTATTGATTGCATACAGGAGCCTGATATAGGCTTCATCATGTTCGGCAGAGTGATAAAGAAATTTTGGATTCGGCGTGTTTTCAAAAGGTTTTTCAGCGAATTTCCAGTAATTCAGATACATATATCCTCAATAAAAGTTAAATTTAAAAAATTTATATGGATTCTTTCGATTTTTCAAATTTTATTATAAAAAAACAAAGCATGAAGAACAAAAGAAGTCCGATTGTTAATGCAATAATTGACTGATACAATGTACCTTGTTTCAACATTAATGCCAACAGTCCCATGATTATATTGAAGAATAGAATCGCCAGTACTGTGTCACGGCTGGATATTCCGATATTTTTAATACGATGATGTAGGTGATCGCGTCCGGTATAGCCGAGTAACTCAAATAAATTACGGACATTTTTATAATAAAATCTTAATATGGAAGTCATTACCATATCCGTGATGGGTATGGCTAATAACAAGACAGGAATGGCCATGTCAACAGAACTGTGGGTACCCCACTCTCCGAAAATCGATAAGGCCGCCAGCAAAAATCCAATAAAAGTGCTGCCATTATCTCCTAAAAAAATCAAAGCATCTCGTTTTCCGCGAAAGTTATAGGGGAAAAAACCCAGTACGGCGGCCGCTAAGATGAGACTTACGTTCGCCATGAAATGATTGCCATTTAATTTGGCAACGATGAAATAAAAAAAGCCAATAATGATTGCGATACCTGCGGCCAATCCGTCCATTCCATCCAGACAATTGATTCCATTGGTGATTCCGGCGATCCATATATAGGTCAGTATGATAGATAAAATTCTTCCCGTCAAATGATTCCCAAAAAAGGAGAATACGATATTATACTTCACCAAAATTCCAATGGCCACCAATTGCGCTAATAATTTTACAATTGCCGGAAGCGGGTTGATATCGTCAATAATACCGATGACGAGTATGATCAGGGAAGACCAGAAGAGGCCGTAAAATTCCTCCGGTATATCCAGTGTCAGATAGGTGGTGGCGATAAAAGCGATAAAAACAGGAATGCCGCCGGTTAGTGGTGTTATTTTTTTATGGTGGTGGCGGCCACCGGGATGATCCGTGATGTCCAGCATGTGTCCCAGTTTATGGAAGAATGGAACCAGCCCAAAGGAAAGAATAAAAGTAAAAAAGACAAAAAAGAAATAATTGTGGTTTTGCAGCAGGTTAGCGCGGACAGGGCGATAGTAGATCATCGCTGCTGCCAGTGGCAGGAATATTGATTTTGCATAAAGTAATTTGTTTTTATTCATGAATATCTTCATAATGATTACAAACGTTAATTATTGTGTTGACTTCTTTTTTAGTTAATTGCGGATATATTGGTATTGATACCTGTTCATGCCACTTTTTTTCTGTTACCGGCAAATAGTCATTTTTTTCATAAAGATGGATAGGCTTAAACACCGGCTTTCTGAATTGGACACCCTTTTTTATTCCCAAGGCGATTAATTTTTCTGCGTCGTTACAGGTGATAATGTATCGGTAATAGTTTGGATAAAATTCTTTTCCGGAATTGGGAATATCCACGGGGAATTTTAATTTATCCCGGTAAAAGTTTTTGATTTCTTCCCTTTTGCTTATAAAAGATGATAGTTTGGATAACTGGGCCAGGGCAATCCCGGCGGTAATATTGGTCATTTTTGCATTATAACGGCGGGTTAATTGATCCATCTCATCGTAAGCGCGATGTTCAGTGATGTAATCATAATACTCTTTTGTATCCGTCAAAATAGCACCGCCTTCACCAGCGCCCAGCATTTTGGTGGCATAAAAGGAGATAACCGCAATATCACCATAATAGCCGGTCATTCTGTTATCAATTTTCGCCCCTACTGACTGAGCAATGTCCTCAATTACGGGGATTCCCAGTTTTTTTATTTCTTTTATATACCCGGGTTGGCCAAACATATGGGGGAAGATAATCGCTTTTGTTTTGGGAGACAGCTTATCTTTTACTGAATCCGGCGCGAGATTGCAGGTTTCTTCTTCAATATCAGCGTAAACAGGGGTTGCATTATTAAAGCGCACAGCATGATAAAGAGCCGTACAGGTATAGGAGGGAATAATGACTTCATCATTCGGTTCAATTCCAAGAGCTTCCAGAGCAAGGGAAAGGGCTATGGTTCCTGATGAGAGCGCCGCGCAATACTGACGTTCAATAGCAGCCGACAGTGATTTTTCTAGTTGCCGGACTTTTTCACCTTGCGCGATCATGCCTGACTTAATGATTGCAATTGCGGCATTTACTTCAGATTCGTCGAAATTTGTTTGATTGTGTTTGATCATTTTATTCCAAAAAAAATCTTAAAGGTTTAAAGGCTTCGGCATATTTTACACGGCTTTGTGTTCCCCGGAATTGAGCATTGGAAGTGGCGACATCAATGATTGACAGGTTGGCAATATTGGTTTTATTCACCTGGGAGTAATGGGCTTTTAATAATTCATGTTTGTTTTTCAATAACTGGTCATTCAATTTAACATAAACATTGGGTTGAAAATTCGTGGTGGTTGGTGTTTCATAAAAGAGGACATTCTTAATAAATCGGGTGGCGGAGATGGTGATTTGCGCCAGATGCCTGTGGTCCTGATGGGTATCGTCTGGGTTATTGACCAAAATGAAATCGGGATTCGCCTTTTGAATGATGGTTTCAAAATGGTAGATAATTTTTTTGTTCACCACAATTTCCGTATCTCTATAGTCGCCCCAAAAAAGATTTTCCGCGGGAATCAGTTGAGCGGCTTTTACCTGCTCTTCCTTGCGAATTGTAATTTCACCACCGGCTGAGCCGTCAGAAACAACAAAAAGCGAAACATGGTGTCCTTGTTTTGCGAATTTAACCAAAGTTCCGCCACAGCCAATTTCAATATCATCGGGATGGGCGCCGATGGCTAAAATATTTTTTGTTTCTCTAAGTTTCATTGATTTCCTCTCATTATAATTTCACGGCTCCTGCCACCTTCATTAAACAGAAGATCAAGGATCGATAAATGACTTACAAAATTCTCACCAAGTTGCTGATATTCCGGATGACCGTAATTTTGATACAGAATTTTTATATTTTGGTCAAGAAATACAGACTCATTGAGATAATCTTTTCCGCCGGCTCCTGATAAATAGGTGTTTGCATCTGTTTTTTTGATCAATTGGACTAATTTTTCCGACGCTTCGTATTGTTGCAACTGCTCAGTGGAAAATAATTCCGATGCAATCAGGGTTTTTGTCGGAATATTGAGTTTCTGTAAAACCCAGTTAATGAATGCCATGTTAAATTCTGCCAGGTAATGATGAGGATGATTGATGAATCTTTCAATTTCCGGAAAATAATCTGAGAAATAGGGCGCGGCAGCATAATAGGTCTTTAAGGTATTGAGAATTTTTCTGCGCCAATTTTCCCTATTGTTAATCTCAATCTCATTGATTAATTGTCCGAAGGAATGTCTGACCGGAATGGTGAGCCAGTTGGCCTGTCCATTATATTTAATCCGGTTACGATTTTGATATTCATTTTTTTTATATTGCACATTATCCAGGTAGATAAAAATATCTGATGCGATTATTTTTGCAAAATAGCCTAGCCAGGGAAAAGATTGCGGTTGATGTATTGAACAAATCATGTGTATATTTAATCAATTAATTTGGGTGTTATTATGAAAAATGTTGTAAAAGTGCTTATTGTTTTTGGTTTCATTAGTATCATACTTGGTGTTCTTTCCAGGATTGCCATGACTCCTTTTGTGGTTGAAGCTGCATCCTTTCTGGATTTCTCGATTTTTTGTTTCTTAGCTTCGATTACTCTGATACTGTTTGATTATGTTTACAATCAAAAAGAGTGATTGATTGGTGAAGATCATTTGACTTTTACGAAAATTGGATTGGTGACCAGACTGATCCAATCCTTTCCACCATATAATTTATAAAAAAAATTCTTATTTTTAGGATATTTTTTATCTACATACCATTCATCAAGGGAACCATTGCAGGTAAATTGTTTAATCGGCTCATCATTTCTGTATAAGGTTAGCACCTGGTCTTTGGTGTCATCCATGGTCTCTGCTTGTATATGAATGGCAACAGGCGCCTGTTGCACAGTCAGGACTTCTCCTATAAAGGCGGCGGTTTCATCTTTCAGGTTGTAAGCGGTAAAGTCGCTGATTGTTAATGAATTACCCAGAAAATTTCGGGTGGTATACATACGTCCCTTGCGAAAGGCATCAAAAATGGCTTCCCTGGAACGATTATGTGCAAAAATAAAGGTATTGGTTTCATTGACCAGGGAAAGGTCATTGGTTTCTTCAAAATCCAGTTCTCCCAAAACAAAAAACGGCTTCTTTCGCGCTCCGCTGTTATATTCCGTAAGTGCCATGTCCCATAAGCCCGCCGGTTTGCCAAGCACCTTCATCCCTTCCCAGAACACGGCAAAACCATCATGGTTTCGGGTTGTATAGACCATATCTGTATATTGGTCTGTATCCATTTCGATTGTTTGGTTGATGAACGGGAGAGGCACTTTTATATTCTCAGAATATTCGGATTCCGGATGAGCCCAGTAAACCAGCCCGTTATTGCTCTTTACATAGTTGATAAAGCTCTGATAGGCCGGTTCCGACATCGCGGGATCATAAGGCGTGATTGGTGTTTTTACATATGGGAATTCTACTATCACCAGGTAAATCAAAACCAGCAAAAGGATTGCTTTGACAGTGGTTATTTTTCGATTTCTATAGATAAGTAAAAATAAAAAGATTGTAAGGGTAAAAACTAAAAGCATGAAGATATAATAAAAAAAATTGCCGGCAATATTGGAAATAACGGAACCGGTAAAAGGAAACCCTTTTTTTACAGAAGGAAGTTCTCTGAACTTTGAATCATCCTCAAACCCGAAAACCAGTAAATGACGATGCCAGTTTTTCAATGTCAACTGGCCGGAAAGCAGATTACCCTGCCATGAATAGTAAGGAACAGCCTCGATTCCCGGTATAATCTCTACATCAGGATAATACTTATTCAATGTGTTGATTTTATCAATATAGTTTCTGAAACCAAGTTTTGAGACGGAATTTCGTTTCACTTTGAAATGGAATGCATTTCGGAAAAATGGCGGTCCGTACTTGACTTCCATATTGTCATGGTCGGTGATTATGGCAACATCCAGATCAGAATCACCAATGATATAAGCAAGTTCTTCCAGTGAATATTTTCCGCCACTGACCCGGGAGTCGAAATGAATTCCGGTTTTCAGGCGCAAGTATTCCTGGGCGGATAATTGCTGAACGATAAATATGATAATAAAGATTATTTTATATTTCATCGGTAATACTTCACCATATTCATTACATAATTTCTTACTGAGTACTTTTTTGAATGAGAAATATTGTTGCGGCTGATTGCTTCATAAAGCAATTTATCGCTGAATAATTGTTCGATAGCACGGGCCATAGCGAGATGATCATTGGGTGGAATGAGCAAACCATTTTCCTTATTTTTGAGAATTTCTGAAATACCGCCGACATCAGTGGCAATGACCGGTAAACCTGCAGCCATGGCTTCAATAATAACACGGCCAAATCCTTCGTTTTTCGATGTAATGATGAATATGTCAGCCTTTTTGAATTCCGTTATCAGATTTTCTGAATAACCGGGGAAAACTATATTATCCAGGTTCAAATTTTGCGCTTGTTCGACAATTTTTGGGTATAATTCTCCGTCACCGACCATGCGAAATTGATAATTTTTATCTCCGGTGGCTTTGGCAAGTTTGAGTACCATTCCCGGATTTTTTATTGGCGCAAAACGGCCGGCCCACAGAATTTGTTGTTGGCCCCGGGGAAAACTTCTTGGTGAAAATCTACCAAAAGGAGCCAAATCAATACCACAGGAACTGACAATGAATTTCTCTGGCGGAGCAATATTTTTGCTGATGTGCTCCCGGCGTCCTTTTTCTGTAAGGTTAAAGATGTTAGTGGAAAACAGGGCTGCAAACTTTTCCATCAAAATGAAAATTTTGGTAACAAGGGGCGAATAATAACCATAAAAAATATGGCCATGAGGAGAATGAAAAATTTTGTTAATACCGGCTAGTTTTCCGGCTAAGCGCCCGATGAATCCGGCTTTGGAACTATTGGTATGAAGGATGTCCGGCTTTTCATGCCGGAGTAGTTTTGTCAGTTTATATAAAGCGACAATATCTTTTATGGGATTTATATTTCTCACCAGTGAATTCATGAATTGAATTTTAAATCCGTTTTGCCGGGAGTATTGCCGCGGATCAAAAGGCGCATGGGTGGTCCTTCCGGCAATTAATATTACCTGGTAATTTAAATCGACCAATTTGGCGCAGGTTTGCAAAACCAATTCTGCTGAGCCGCCTTTGTCAAGCCGGGTAATAATTTGGATTACTTTTGTCATGAGAAAAGTGATTCCGCGATTTTTTGTATTTTATTAAGATGACGACCTTTTATTTGTGGATGTGGGGGAATTAATAACAGATGATCGGCTAAATATTCGGAATTCGGAAAAACTTCAGCACTGTTCTTTATGAATTCCGGATATATTTGTGCAAGGGTTTTTTCATATAAGCGTGTGGTTTCGATGCCTTCCTCACTTAATTTTTTTTCAAACTGTGAGCGTTTGCGGAGGTCTCTGATCACTATAGGGAATTGATTATAGGCCACAGTATAATTATCCGGAATTTTGGGTATTTGTATTTCTTTCACAGGGCTGAAGATGGCGGTTAATTTCCGGGCATTATCAATTCTGGTTTGTGTTAGACTGCGCTCCCGTTTCCATAGATTTTTACCGATGGCAGCCTGAAAAGCAGAATAAGCAAAGGATTCAAAATCATCGTGTAAAGTCGTGTATTTAAATTTGCTGATCAAAGGATTGAGGATCGTATAAAACAAGGGCCGGACCGCTAATGTCAGTGCGAAAAATTTGAGTATCATTTTCAGTCTGGCGGTTGTCTTTAAATCAGGAAGTTGAGCAACTCTTTCACGTATACCGGTGCTATCCTGATCTTTTTGCCAGGTTATAATTCCGCCGCTAAGGGTGGAAATATTTTTGCCGCGGTTAAGAGAGTAAAATCCGAAATCTGCGATTGTTCCGGCATGTTTGTCATTGATTTGACTTCCCAGTGATGAAGCGGCATCTTCGAGAATAAAAATATCACTGTCAGCAACTATTGTCTGGATTTTTTTCACATTCGTGGGAATACCAAACATATGAATCGGCATAATGGCCAGGGTCTTCTCTGAAATATGCTTCTGAATCTGTTCAATATTGATGTTAAAATCAACTTCGGAAGTATCGACGACAACACATTCTAATCCGGCCTTTTTAATCGGCAGAATCAGTGAAGGCGCGGTATAATTGGTCATGATAATTTCTGTCTGTTGTGCATTTTTTCGCTGGCTTTTCAGATATTCCAGAAGGATATAGCAAGCCGTAGTACCGGAATTTACCAGGGCGACATGATTGGTATTGAAATAGCCCGATAATTGTTCTTCGAAGTCTTTTATAGTCCGGTCGGATGAAAAGAAGCCAAGTTTGGCGGCAATTATATCCGAAAAAGTAAAAGGCGTTCCGGCAGTTGGCATTTTCATAATATTACTTTCGAATTATCATCAGATAGCCCTTGGCAAGAAAGGGGAGCGGGCTACCTATGGGGTGAAATTGAACAGCGCCAGGGCTGAGTAGGTTTAATAAATGATTGAAATCGGATTTTTTATGAGCATGGGTGGTTAACCGGCTATGTTCAATATTTTTTCTGTAAGTATAATTCAACAGAGGATTATTTTTATTACGGAAATCGATAAATAATCTGCCATCCGGTTTCAATACGCGGTAAAGTTCCAAAATTAATTTTTCCACCAGTTCAAAAGGATAAATATTGATCAGTGTATTCAGGCAGAAAACCGTCTGAAAATAATTGTCATTAAAGGGAAGTTCAAAAACATCATGGGTAATTAAAGTTGGTGGTTTGAGCAGATTATCCTGAAACAATTGTTTAGCCTCATTGAGAGCGTCGTCATCAATATCAACGCCGTAAACATCATGATAATTTCTAACGATAGCACAATATTCCAGCAGAAAAATACCATTACCGCAACAGGCGTCAAGTATCGGTTCCCTGATTTTGGAGGTCTGATTCAAAACGGTTTTCCGGACAAGTTTTGAAATGCCGGTTTGAAAAGCCTCCGGTCGGGTGAGATTATTTAGATTGAGTTCTTTCATGTCATTTCTGTAAAATAGAATTTGAAATTTTTCTTAACTCCCGGCTGATTTTTTCCCAGGTAAAGAAATTTATGGCCCGCTCCCGGCCGAATTGTCCCATTTGGATGCGCTGGTAATCATTGATTAGTAATTTTTTGATGGCCTCTGTAACTTCTGATAAGTTTTTACCATCGATAATATATCCGGATTTTTTGTCCTGAACAGCGTCGCGAATGCCTCCAAAATTTCCGGCAATCACAGGTTTGCCGCAGGCTGATGCTTCCAGAAAAACGATCCCAAATCCTTCATAATCACCGGACAAACTTTGATCTTTGGACGTCTGGCGATTTAATAATATGAAAAGGTCGCAAAGATTGTAATATTTGGCCAGCTCTTCATCAGGAACAAAGCCGCAGAATTTCACATGTTCTTTTAATTTATATTTGCGAAGAAGGGATTTCAGCCTTTTTTCCTCCCGCCCTTTGCCGACTATTAAATAAACGAGATTGGGAATTTCATTTTTGAGTCTGACAATAGATTCAATTACTCTATCATGTCCCTTACGTTCATCCAGACGGGCAACGGTTAGCAGCACTTTTTTGTTGATAAGATCATATTTTTTGACCAGGTCAGGATCCGGTGGGGTGGGTTTAAACCGCTGAATATCGACGCCGGGTGTGATGATGTGAAACTTATCGGCGGGAATTCCCAGGGCAAGAAATTCATGCATGGTGAATTTACTGTTAGGTATGATAATCGCTGCATTGCGTAGAAAAAGTTTGATCAACCGCATCAGGAAAGCATTTTGGCCGAAACGGTAGGTTTCTGAACCGTAAACATATATAACATAGGGTATATTGAAGATTTTTTTCATAATCCAGCCGGTGATTCCTGAGGATAAAACCTGACCGCAATGAATGAGCCGAAATTTGTATTTACGGTTTAATAAAAGCATTTTTATCGTATAAAGAATGCTCTTCAATAGTTTGTGAATTATTGAATTGCCAGTAGGAATATCCGTGCGAATTATATTTAATTGCGATTGTTTGTCAAATTTTTTGTAATTGCGATATTTGGCTGCCAGGATGATATTGTCAGCCGGATCATAAAACTTCCATATCTCATGGAAATAGGTGGCAATACCGCTGATCTCCGGTGGAAAATCACCGGGGATGAGGAGTGATTTTTTCATTGTGTTAGGTTTTCGTTGTATAAATTAATTACTTGAATATGATTTTCTTGTGCAATTTGGATTAATTTTTTATCTAAAGTTAGAAGTGTTGCATCTTGCTGTCTGGCGAGAACTAAAAAATAACAATCATAGGTAGAATGCTTTGTAATAGTAGAGAGTTTGAATGCCTCTTTATATAATAAATTTGAATGAATAATTTTATCAATTAGGCGGATACTTTTATCTATCACGGTCTTACATAAATCTGAAGAAAAATTATGAAACATATAATATTTCCATAATACATTAGTTACTTCCGGAATATATACATCAGGTGCAAAAACATAGGCAGAATTTAAAATATGATGTTGTAAAGTTTCTGTATAAGGTGTTTCAATTATACTATTAATAGCTGCGCTAGTGTCAATTACTATATTCATCGATCTCGATCCTCTCTGACTAATTGCACAACATTGGGTAAATCATATGATTTTATGTTATATTTTTTGTTCAATTCCTTCGTACTTTTAAATATTTTTTCCCGTTTCCATTTTGGAGTTTCTTCAATTTCTAATTTTTCAGAAAGGATATGAATGGTTTCCTGGGCAATACTACGATGTTGTTCTTTTGCGCGTTGGGTTAATTTCCTGTATAAAGCCTCGGGAACGTCTCTGACTTGTAATGATGGCATTTAATCCTCCTATGATATATATTCCATTTTACTGCATTTGTAGTAAAAATGCAAGCATTAGTAAGAATAGGGGAATTTATTAAAAACTTTTTATTGTTTGGTAAGATTATCTGGCAAAATTATCACACATCATTTTTTTTAAGGGTCAAATAGCCAATAATATATCCACAAAGATATAAAATCAGGCTAAGCAAATAGAATATTTTTAAAGTGATTATTGTTTTCAGAAGTCTAAAAATATATGATACGACACGTTGAATGATTGTTCTTTTTCCTTTGACTTCTTTTTCATGTTCGGTTGTCAGTTCCACCACGAATTCCGGATAAAATTTATTCACATAAGCCGCCATTTTGCCATTACGGAAAAACTGTTTGCAGAATTTTTTAAAGCTTGCCGGCGGCAGATGATGAATGTACAGATCGGGTAAAACGACTACTTTATAGCCGGCTTTGCGTATTTCAGCGCGCAGATAAGGATCGAGGCCGCGGGGAATAAGTTCATTTTCGCCGCCAACTTCCATGAAGACTTTGCGGGGGAATATGGCGCATGGGTGTTCCGCCAAATCGCTTTCGACAATTTTCTGAACAATTGGCGATGTCCGTCTGGGCAGTTGCTCCATCACTTTTCTGACGAACCATGTTGCATTTTCAGGGGGAATATTGGCCACACCGGCCATGCCGATTTCTGAATTTTTTTCCATATGGGTGACCATTTCTTCCAGCAAATTATCTGAACCGATTTTGGTGTCGTCATCGAAAGTGACGATAAATTTCCCGGTTGCCAGGGCTACACCGCAGTTGATGGCCCGTCCCTGGCGTGAATCCTTGATGATCAGGATGATCTCCCAATTTCTAAAAGATTGATTCTCAATTTGGCTTAACAAGTCCGGTAAATAGCCGTCCCTGGTTTTATCAACCGTGGGAATAATAATGCTGACCAATGGATTTTCTGTATCCTCACTGCGCCAGATTTCAATAGTTCCCTGGGAATCACCATTGGAGTGCCTGACAAAAGGACGATGAATGGTTTTATTTGATATTATTTGGATTAATTTTCGTGCCATTGATTTCATTTACCATTAATTGATATATTTTTTCAGATGTTTTTTGCCAGGTATACTGATTGATGACGAATTCATATCCTCTGCGGGCTTTTTCTTCAAATTTATCAATATTTTCATAGACTGCAATAATTGCTTTGGTGAATTTGTCCGGATCTTTGACATCAACGGTAGTACCAATATCATTTTTTGTGACAATATCATCGATGCCATCAACCGAAGAAGCAATAACAGGGCGGGCACAGGCCAGATAATCGAACAGCTTCATGGGGGAGAGGCCAACTTTTCCCACCAGGTCTTTGTCCCAGGGAGCAACACAAATGTCGTACGCATTAATATAGAAGGGGGCTAAATCATAGGACACATTTCCGGGAAAATAAAAATGCTCCATAACATTAAGGTGATGTGCCAGATTTTTCCAGGATTTCAACATGATGCCATCACCAGCGACAACAAATAATATGTCGGGATATTTTTTAATAAGAAGCGGCGCTGCCTTAATCAAATATTGAATGCCATGATGAGGGTAACAGCCGCCGATAAAGCCTATAATCTTTCTCTGCCGGTCCAGATTGATTTTCTTCCTGGCGACAGATTTTTCTATCGGATAATATTTTTCAGGATTCGTACCATTGTTGACGACTGATATTTTTTCCGGATTTATATGATAATTTTTTATGATAATTTTTTTTAAACCATTGCTGACCGGAATAAGCCGGTCCGCGTTTTTGTAATTTATTGTCTGGATAAATTTGATCCACTTTAACTTATATTTTGCATAATTAATTGCTGCCAATTCGTCCACAACCCAACCATTTATTTCTATAAATAAAGGCCTGGAAAATAATCGGGCAACAAGAAGCGGCACCAGGGATGAACTTTCGCGATAGTAAATAATATCCGGCGGTTGTTTAAGGGCATTTTTGCACATAGTGAAAAATGAGATCAAATCAAAGGTTATCCATTTCAGGAGCGGTTTATTGATGACTGGAATGAGTTTTTGTATGACACGCTTATCAAGCGCAGGGATAATAATATCCGGATTAAAAAAATAGACCTGATTACCGAGTTTGCTGAGCCGGTTAACGGTCTCGGTAATATGATTGTTTAACCGTCCGATTTTTTTAAAGCCCTCAAAACAAAAGTAATAGATAGTAAGTTTTTTCATTTTATCAATTGGTGATATATCGCGTTGATTTTTTTTAAATTTTCATCTCTGTCAAAAAATTGCTCTACTAATTTTCGATTGTCCCGTTTTTTGGATTCAAAATTTTTAATTTCTTCCAGGGCAATTTTTAATTTATTTGTCAGATCCTCAGGATTTCCGGTTTGATAAAGGATAAAATTGAAACCATATTGTTCTAGTTCCGAGTTAGATGGATTATCGGGCAGTACTGGCAATAATCCGCTGGCAAAAGCTTCCAATAGTGATATGGACAATCCATCAGTAGGAGATGCTGTTATATAAATATCGGCGTTTTTGTATAATCCGGAAATTTTTGTATGGTCAACATGACCTAAAAAAGTCACTGAATCTTCAATTTCTAAACGATGGGTCTGTGCAACCAGTTTTTCTTTTTCCGGGCCATTCCCCGCTATAATCAGATGAATATTAGGATATATTTCTATCAGATTTGGAACCGCCTCCAGAATAAGTTCCGTACAATACTGCGGGGTCAGGTTTCTGGTGGATAATAGATTAATTTTATTATCAGATCTTGCGGTGAATGAAAATTTATCAGTTTCAATGCCGTATTGTATTTTATGGATTTTTCCTGCCGGGGCGCTGAATTCCATCGCTATATTTTTCATTTCTGTAGAGGGTAGGGTAATGGCATCAGCACTATGCAGGGCGTATTTGACAAATAACTTCTCAATCCTGGAGTCCCGGGGATGGACAAGTAAATCAGAGCCATGGCAAGTCATGATATGGGGATGAAATTTAGACAATGCCCCTAAAAAGCCATAAATATTGGCATAGTGTGAGTGTAGAATGTCCGGTTTAATTTCTTTAAGAATCCGTTTTATTGAAATCACTTTCCGACAGATTTGGTAGATAGATGATATGACCGGAAGGTGTATTTTGTGTTCATATTTTTTGATTTGACAGACTGTAATACCGGAAATCTCAGTAGGTTTTTCACTGATCAAATATATCTCATGTCCCAGGTCACAAAAATATTTGGCCCATTCCTGAATATGGATTGATGACCCATCGCTCAGAATGCAGATTTTCATGTGACCTCATTAAAGGTTTTTGCCAACTGATGACACTGATAACTTCGACTATAAGGCGTCAGGGTTTCGATTGCTGTTGCTATGGGAAGAGAGTTGTGCTTCCAATCTTTATAAAGGATAAGAAATTGATCTTCGATTTCATTGGACTCTGCTGGCGAAGCACAATAAGCTATATTTGTTGTGGAGGCAATATTCCTTAATTCCGAATCCTGCACAATTGCCAGAATTGGTTTCTGATAGGCAAGATATTCGAAGACTTTTGAAGGAATGGAAATATAATTGCCCATCTGAAAAAGTAGCAGGGCATCCGCTTTTGCCAGAATGCGAGGTAATTCTACTTTGGTTCTGAAACCTAAAAATTCAGATTTGATGGTTTTATATGCTTTTAATGCACTTTTGATTTTATCTTCGACTTTACCAACAAATATGAATTTCAGCGAAATTTCAGGCTGCTTTTTTATCAAATCATTCAACCGGTCAAAAAGTTTTGCCGGATAATATGAACCGTACATTGATCCGGTATAAATGATCGTCAGTTGCTGATTATTAACTGGTTTCTTGATTGGTTTAAGTACTTCAAAACCATTATAAATAACTTTGAACTTATCGGGGTTGATTGAAGGATAATGCCGGTTAAATTGAGTCTTAAATGTATGGGAAACAAGAATAACCTTCCGGGCTTTTTTTAGAAATTCATACTCCATTTTTTTCTCAATTTTAGCGCGTCCTGTTCCTTTGAATTTATATGTCGGTAGCATTGTCCAGAGATCACGAAATTCACATATCCAGGGAACCCTGAAATGCTTCGATAATTTTATTGCAATGAGATGGCTGCAAATAGACGGTGATGTGGAAAATATAAGATCAAAATCCCGGGATTCCAGGAGTTGTTTTCCTTTTAATACAGCGGTTGGCAGCCAACCAATTTTTTTATCCGGTATGAATAATTTTTTTTCGATATAATTATAGAGGTTATTCAATTTCAATTTGGATAGTAAAATATGTAGATAAATGGTATTCCACTCATTTGCTCTGATAATATCAATGTTTTTTGGTATTTTTTTAAATAACTCAGGATCGTATGTCCAACTAAGTTTACTTTTATTTGTTAAGACAGTAGGCTTCCATCCATAATTTTCCAGGTTACTGGTAAAATATAAAGAACGGAAAACTCCTCCTGTGGCTACCGGAGGATATTGATCAGTAATAAAAAGTACTTTTTTCATATATTCAAATTAATTAAGTTGGAAGAAATATCAACAATATTTACAAAAAGATGAAAATACTATATACAGTTCCTTATTATCCAGCCCATAAACATCAGGGTTTCATTGACGAAATTTCAGTTCTATTGGAAAAGGGGTATGACGTTGAAATTGCACCAATTTGGAAATCTTATATTCGGCAGGGTAATGATGACCTGAAAGTGCCGGTAATATATAATCCCAATATTTTCACATTTAAGAAGTTTGTTATTTCATTATTCATTATGGTTTTTAATCCAAATTATACTCATAAATTTATATTATTCAGTAAAAAATATTTAGGATATCAGGAATCTATTTTAACATTATCTTTACTGAAAAATATAGAAAAAAGCAACCCCGATCATATTCATGCCTTTTTTGCTAATAATGCGGCATTGAAAAGCCTTTTGATAGCACGATTTTTAAAAATAAGATTTAGTTGTTCCGGAAGAGGTACAGATGTATTAATAAAAAGAATTCCCCATTTTAAATTTCTGGTCAATAACAGCCGGCCTTTTTTTACACTTTCGCGCTATAACAAAGAACAAATTTCAAAAATATCCGGTATCAATAAAGAGAATATTAAGGTTATTCATCATGGAATACGGGTTGATAAAGTGACCCCTTCACCCAAAGTGCCATTGTCCCGGCCATTGAAAATCGTATCAACCACCTGGCTCAGAAAAGTTAAAGGTGTAAAATATCTGGTTGATGCTTGTGCGCTTCTCCGCAAAAAGAATATTGACTTTCAGTGTTACATTATTGGTGACGGAGCTTTAAAAAAAGAAATCAACAAACAAATAAATGAGATGCAATTGCAAAAACAAGTAATTTTAATAGGTTCACTCCCACACAATGACGTGTTGGCATTCCTGAAAAATTGCCATATTTTTGTTCTGCCTAGTTTATCCGAAGGCATTGCCATCGCTGCTATGGAGGCCATGGCGCTCGGTCTGCCGACTATTGTTACGAATATAACCGGTATGCCGGAGCTTGTTGAAAATGAGGTGAATGGATTACTTGTACCTCCTGAGAATCCAATAGCAATTGCTGAAGCTGTGGAAAAATTGTACAATGATCAGGAATTGCAAAAAAAAATAACTAAAAATGGCATTCAGACGATTCACGATAAATTTAATATACGAACTAACATCAATGAGTTTTTAAACGAGATTGGGTAATTGTTATGTTTATTTATTATGAATTGAAATCATCCCGTAAATAAAATTAATTAGATCAAAAGTCATTAGTGAGTTTTGCTATTCCTTAACTTGTCTCTTATCGGGCTGAAAATATCATTCAATAGTAGTCTTGTTTCATGCTGTGTTGTGTATAATATTAGATAAGTTATTATTGAATAAATCATCCCTTTAATTAGTATTGTTGAAATTGTCAGTTGTGTTTTGGCAAAATTTGAGATAATGAAAGCAATTAAGATAGATACTGCCAGAACATAAAGTGTTTTTATCAGCATTTTACTATACTTTAAATCCAAATATCTTTTAGACGCTAGATAATGTGCAACTACAGTAAAAATACGGGCGATTATATTGAGGATACAAACGCCAATCAATTGCCATTTAAGGATAAACGGATATATTAAGATCACAATCAAAATTAATTGCGCAATACTAATTTTTAAACTAATACCTGGTTTCCCGATTGACAAATAAAAGGGACCGATTGGTATTCCAAAGCTGCGAATCAGCCCTTGCAGCGTGATCAATTGTAATGGTATGATTGCCATGTCCCATTTATGGTCATAAAAAATAGTAATTAAGTCTGGTAGAAAAAAAATCATACCAACACTGACAGGAATACTTATTATGATCAGTTGGTTATAAAATTTGGTTATTGCATTGGCTAAATCCCATTTTGAATGTGAAATTTTATTATATATTGGAAATAGAACCTTACTGAAAATACCTGACAGATTTTTCGATAATAAATTGCCGATTCTAAAAGCGAAGTTGTAGTGGCCTAAAGAATTGGTCCCCAGTAATTTTCCAACAAAAGTATCATCTATATGGCCGATTGTAAAGTGGGTCAGGCCCATGCCAATTATATTTTTTCCGTAAAAGAGTAATTTTTTTGCAGCCGGCCGTGAAAATATAAAGTGTGGAAACCAACGCATAATGATAAGAGTGGATAGCGCATATATAATATCAGAGGCCAGATTACCAAAAATTATAGACCAATAGGCAAGCCCTCTGGAAGCAAGAAACAGAGTGATTATAGTGTAAGTTGTGACTTTGATTATATCGGGTAATATTCTTTTCCTGAAGTTTAAATTTTTTTCGCTAAGAGCCAGGGGCACTTCTGTAACTGATAAGATAATAATTGAAAGAGATGAAACAGGAAGGATCTGTTTTAAGATTGATTCATCAAAGAAAGCGGCAATAGACCGGGCGAATATTAATATAAGAAAATATAAGATAGCAGACCATGCCAGTATTAACCAAAAAGCTGTATTGCCATACTCTTTTTGATCACCCTTGACGTAGATCAAAGATCTGTTTAGCCCCAGCTCGCGAAAAATTGAGATTGTTCCGGTTATCAGCATCGCAAAAGCCACAATACCAAAATCCTCAGGAACAAGTAATTTGGCTAAAATAATGGTCACAGTAAAAGTCAGAATGCGGGAATAAACTGTGGAGAGTAATATCCATATTGAGGACGATATGAAAATTTTTTTTAGGATCATAATCCGGGTGTTACTTTTCTATATAATAGATTTTAAAGGTGGGTTCAATAATATTTATTTAGGCATGGCTCCGCCACGTCACTCCCATTTCAAGAGGAGGTCAGTGGTTAATAATTTATATAAATTGTTCCAGAATATTATCCAGAATTTCCTGATATCTTTTTCTGCTGACACGACTATTAGCAAACTTTTTCTCAAGCTTTATGCCAATTGTATTAATATCTAAACCTTTACGAAATAAGTCAAGAATATAGTAGGCTATCTTCCCTTCGGTGTTAAGTTTAGATTGAGTCCTACTAACGGTTGATATTTCAGACATGGCGGGCATAAAACTCCCCCGGAAGGAATTATATTCTTGTATCGATGAAGAATGTTCGACCTGCCATTTAAAATCAATATTACCTGATTTTCGGGATTCCAGAACCTGAAGTTGAAAAGTAAGCCGGTCTCCCTTTCGAACTTTGATTGGATATTGGAAGGGAAAAAACATCTGCCCCCAGGTATTATTGGGTTCGGCAGGGGAATTGGAAAAGAATTGTGTGGGCGTAAAAAAAGTATCCCACCAGCCCGCCAATCCATGAAGTGTTCCGTCACCGGTAATATTAACGTCTGCCTGGAAAACAAATGGGAAGTTTGAATCTTTGGAAAGGTCAATTGTCTTTATGACTGATTCACCCGCCAGCATTTTTAATGGATGGGATTCTGCGTAATAAGGCCGGTTAAAAGCCAGTTCCGTCGTATAATCCCAATTTATCTTATAAAGCACATCGTTTTCTTTTTGCCAAAGATCGATTTGGTTGTGCAGTGAAAAAGCTTCAACCGGTGCCACTTTCAGAATGATTTCATTGGGGATAAATTTACCATCGGGTTTTAAAAAGCGTTGGCGTGCGTCAATAATGGTTTTTTCCAGGTTTTCATAAATGAAAAACGGGGAATAGTCTTCCATTATGATAAAATCAACTTTTTCATCAATATCTATTTCGGTTGATTTTCCCTTGATGAAATTTATTTTGTCCAATAAATCGTTTCGTCTTGCGATTTCGAGGCCGGCATAATAAATATGATCCATTTCAACAGCATATACTTTACGAGCATTTTGGCGGGCTGCAAAAAAGGAATAAGTTCCCAGGGCGAAGCCGATTTCCAGTACCGAATGTTCAGGATTGACCAGTTCATTGATAGCTTGTTGAAATGCTTCAATTCTGATTTTATCATTAAGCAATCCACGAAAATTTGTTATCATTAATTCACCTCATTTAAAATTTTATCCAGCAATTTTTGCTGCTGCATGTCAGACAATAATAATGGTTTTCCAATTTTTAATGTAAAAGTAGGAATTTCCATTATTAAATGAATGATTTTTTCATGGTAATTTTGTAATTCGCCGACATTAAAAACCTGTGGTGTCATCCGGTTAAAAGCCTGATGCTCGCCAATCAATTGGATATTGAATTCTATATCATTAACCGGGTCTAAAAAAAATATTTTGCCAACCCTGTTTACTGAAAGCTGATTGTTGCTGGCAAAGTGACTTATGGGTAAAAAGAAGGCCTGTTCTCTCTGATTGTCATCGGCCTCAATTAATAATGGCTGTTGGGCAGCGGGAATTGAAATTAAATCTAAGAGATGCTGTTTGATAATCAGATTACGCGGAAAAGGATAGGCATTGTAATTGTGCCAATTCACCAGGCTCACTTCATCGGACAGAAGATTCATGCCAAGTTTTGATAATAAAATGGCCAAACTGGTTTTTCCGCTTCCCGGATCACCGATGAAAAGATAGCTTTTATCCCGGTGATTGAGAGTTGCGCCGTGAATTTGAAAAACACCAGTGCTCATTCTTATCAGTTCATCGACTATATTCCATTCCAGTGTATAAACCAGTTCATGAGGATTATCAGTCGTATATATTTCCTGGTTTTGGTAGAACAGATGATAAATATTACTCTTGTGCAGCACTGAAAAATCTACCTGGTCGTCATGAAAATCAGAAATTACTTCTGAGAATATATTCTGATGAACCAATGAATTTATTTCCTTGGGAATGGAAATGCTAATAGAATGGTTGTTGAAAGAAACCTGTAAGTTTGTCATCAATCCTCGAGTAAATTTTTGTCATGTAGTTGGTGCAGTAAATTTATTACCGCATCTTCCGGTGAAATATCAAAAGTATTAAAATCTCTCTTAATGGCGTCTATTATGGTGCCGACGGAATGCTTGCCATCACATAGGGCCCAGATATAGGCTGAGGTTGCATTCAGTGAATGGCATTCATCTGTGGCCGGAATATAGACAACCCCGCCATCGTCCAGTTCCTTGAACAAAAGATCTTCACGGACTTTGGGGGTGTAATTCCGCTTGTACTTGCTGTTGCTCATTAAAAAATTCCTTTCTCCCTTCCAGTTTGGGAACAGCCATGACCATTCCACACAATAAATAAAAGGGCTCCATGATACGGATAATAATAAAAGTGTTGGCCCCGATACAATGAAACAATATTCCCAGCATGCCGATAAATAAACCCAGTGAGAGCGCTTTAAAAAAAGAATCCTCAGTAGTTTTATAGACATGCCAGATTTCCGAAGTCAATGCATATAAGAGATAAAAAAAAGCGATCAGGCCGATTAAGCCGGTTTCTATCAAAACCCGTATATATTGGGCGTCCAGAAAACGCCAGCCTGTGATGCCGTATCCAAAAATGATATGCTTCGGCAAAGCCTGAAAGGCATCCCGCCAACTGCGAAGTCGCTCTGAGGCTGAGGTGTCCAGGGTAATTCCGCCGACTTCTTCCTGTAGTGAACGGGCATATCCCCGCTGCTCCTGAAAGGTATAAGTAACCCGGTTAATTACTGACTCCGGCAGTAAAAAGGGTGATAAAATCAGTAAGACGAGCACAAACATCAGTGCAATATTCCGGCTCTTTCGCAGTAAAATATAAGATATTGCCACCGGTATTCCGGCTACCCATGATCCCCGTGAATTGGTCAGTAAAAAAGGGATTACCGAAATCATTGTGGCAAACAACACTAAGCGTTTGATCCACAATTTTTTGATAGTATCGCTGTAAAAGATAATACTCAGATTCACAGCAATGATCAGAAGTAAATATCCTCCTAAAGTGTTTGGTTCACCGCCTTCCCCTTCAAAGGGGGCTGTTAGACGGTCACCGCCGGGAATCTGTGCAATTGCTGTGATCACCACAATGATAAAAGTGGCCAGCAAGGCATAGTAAAAATGTTGAATTTCTGCTTTATTTTCGATATAGGAGAATACCATTAAAAAGACGACAAAGTATTCGAAATATTTGAATAAAAAGAAAAATCCGGTGAGATAATTAACATCGCCTCTGAGCATGCCAAGGCCAGTGGATATAATACATACCGTCATATAATAGGCGATGGCTTTATGGATTTTTGTCCGTCGGATAAGTTTAAATTCCTGGTAAATCGCTACTTTTGCGATCCAGGTAAAGACAATGATGGAAAGAATAATATCATCCAGCCTGATGGTAAAACCGGATCCCCGGGTCGTCCTTGATCCGAATTCCGGACTGAGCAGCATTGAAAAAATTAAGATATAAATCGCCAGTTTGGTGTTAAAAAATGTTGTAATGATCAGGCCCAGACCGATCGTTGCCAACAGGGCAAACTGGATGTCGGTTTTGTTCAGCACAAAGGATAAAAATGCAGACCCGGCCAGTGCCAGAAAAATAATAAATTTATTTTGAGATTCGAAAGATTTATAATTCAATTTTCGTTTTTATTTGTATCTTGCGATTGCAAGGGTTTCAGATTTGTTTCATTTTCTTTATTTTCCAAAATTTTGGAATACCGGTCCTGCCATTCCTTGCTTTTCTGACGGTAGTCCCGTTCATAATTTTGTCTGTTATGGGTTTCTTTGCGAATGGCGGAGCCTCTTTGGTAAATACTGGTGTCGGCAGGTGCTTTATAATGAATTTCAAAATTGGATTTTTGAGATAAATAGGAGACTAAATAACTAATGATTATAGCGAGGGTCAGTGATATGGCTATCCATAATTGATCCCGTTTGTTTTTGATAATTTTTTTCTTCATCGTTTAGCAATATCATTTTGGTGTAATTCTTCTGTGCTTTTACGAAAAATATTGGCAGTGAGGCTATTCTTAAAAGCGCCGGCCAGGTAAAAATCGTTGACCCTAAAATGATAAGGATTGTTTTTATCATATTTTTCAGCACTTAGTAAGATGGAATAGGGTAAGTATAAAATTTTCAGGCCACTTTTTAATTCTGCTCTTTTGATAGATGCTATGGCTTTTTCTGCTTCCGGCCTGCTTTTGAATAAATTCAGACACACCCGGTAATGCTTGATTTCAGGATTTGAATAATCGATTGACATGAAGGTCTTTAGTCCTATTTTCCGCAGTTGTTCTATTTTCTGTACAGCCACTGATTTTTCCGTGGTTCTGAAAACCTGGTATGTGTAACCTGCATTGAGTTC
>CAZCHS010000001.1:84768-121334 GCA_964498725.1 uncultured bacterium
TGCCGGCTCTTCATCAGGAATAATATTGTGTTGTTCCTGCAACTCCTTAAGTTTTTCTGGTGATGTTTGTGTTTGATTCACCGATGCCGGTGGACTTGGAGATTTCACTGTTTGCAATTCTTCTGATTTTTCATTCTTACTGGCGTTTATCCTGTATAATCCAATTAATCCAAACAGGAATATTAGGGCAATGACAAAAAACACTGGTAATTTTTTAAATCTGGAAATGAATGTATGATGAATATTGGTTTCCGGTTTGATAAAGACGGCTTTGATCTTGCTGAGCCATCCCGTTTCTTCTAGCTGGTCGTGGTCACCATAGCTATAGAGATAATCGTATCTGTATTTATAATCCACATAATCAGAACTAATATCTGCCCGCATACCATTGATGACAATACCAAGCACAGAAGATTTTATTAATTCCAGTTGGTTTTTTGCACGTCGCAATGTGTGGCGGGATATTTTTCCCTGGTAGTAGACAATCAGGTTGGTGTCTACTTTTGACGCCAGCACGACGGTATCAGTGGCCTGAATAATTGGCGCGGAATCGAATATTACAATGTCGTATTGTTCCCTGACCGTTTTGATCAGTGTATCCAGTTTTTTTCCGGCGATGATCTCCGATGGGTTTCGTTCTATTTTTCCTGCCGGTAAAATATTGAGATATTCAATACCGGGAATGGCATCTTCTTTCATCGTATCCTGGCCAAGGCTGCCCATCAATAAATCACTCATGTCCCGAATACATCCTTCCAGTGGTTCCCGATTCAAGATGTAGTCTGTCAGGCCGGGAACTCTCTCAATACCAAGTGTTTTTGATACTCTTGGCTTACGCAAATCAGCCTCAACAAGCAATGTCCTTAATCCGGTTTGCGCCATGGACAGGGCCAGATTGGTGGCAGTGGTGGTTTTACCTTCACCGGCAACCGATGATGTCACCAGAATTGTTTTATAATTTTTTTCCATTAAAGAAAAATTGATATTAGTCCGCAGGCTGCGGTAAGATTCGGCAATTGTTGATTTCGGTGCAAAATGAGTCATCAGACGGGCGCGGTTCTGAATTGTTTCGGGCGAAATATCCTCTTCTTCATCGCTGTAGAGAGTGGATTTTAAATCACTGGCGTCGATAAATGGGATAATACCCTGAACAGTGGTTCCTAAGGTTTGCTCGATATCATCAATTGTTCGAAAAGTCGTATCCAGGGTCTCAGCAATGAAGGCCAAAATAATTCCGAATATTATGCCGATGATCAAACCGGCGAGTCCTGTGGGTGTGAGTCTGATGGAGTTAATTGGATTATTTGGCAGAAAAGCGGGCCGAATTAGAAAAACTTCCTGAATGTTTTCTGTTTTTTTGACCATCGATTGTAAATAGTTGACTTTTAATTTTTCATAGATATTGCGGCTGGTTTCCAGTTCCCGTTGCAGATTTTCGATTTCCTGGCTTAAAGCCGGTAAGGCATTATATTCGCGATTCAGTTGTTCCAGCTTTTGGGTCTCTTGTAAACGAATTTCCTGTAATGTTTGCTGGAAAGAAACCAATTCCTCAATAATGTTTTTTTTCAATACATCGGTTTGCACTATCAAATTTTTTACTTTGGGATGCTCAGTGGTATAATACTGTTGTAATTCATCTAGCTGACGGTTGTATTTGTCCAAATTGGTTTGCAGAGAAGCCAGTACATTGTTTTTATTATACAGTAGTAAATTCAGAGACAGGTATTGTAAATATCTTTCATCCAGCCGGAGTTTTTTTATTGCCTGGTTAATATTTTGTATATCGGAACTAAGTTCTTCTATTTTCTTTTCTTTTTTGAGAATATTTTCTGACAGTGTATTGGATTTTCCAAGAAGGGTTAAAAATTTATTTTTTTGCCGGAACTTTTGAAGTTCCATCTCGGTTGCCTGGTAATCTTCTTCGGCATTTTTCAGTTGTTGTTTGAGTGCGTTGATGGCATTATTGGTTTTTGCATTTTTCTGAATATAGTTTTCCCGCTGGTAAGTACGAGCCAGAGAATTTGCGAGATCACGGGCCAATTCCGGCTGATGGCTTTTTACATTGATATTGATGATATTGGTGTGGCCTTCCTGTTCAGTGGTAACACGGGATTTCAGCCCTTCAATGATATTGAAATATTTTTTATTCTGTTTAATTTCTTCACTGGTGAGGTTCGAATCAATCAGTCCCAAATCCTTGGCTGCTTTTTCGATCATATTATAACTTTTGAGAACAGCGGCGCGGGTGGCAAGATCACCGCCATAACTCCAGGAGACGCTTTCCATGTACAGACCGGTGAGTGAGGTATTTTTTTCTATTTGAATACTGGATGTAGCTTCATAGATGGGTGTTGGTTTGTTAATGATGGTAAACAACAGACTGAAAAAAGTCAGCATCACAGCGGTGAAGATAATTAACCATTTCTTCTTTTTAATTATCCGCCAATAATCATTAAAATTTAATTCATACTGTGTCATAATCTACTTCAGGTTTTGGACTAATAAATATAAGGATATTGTAGTTGTTGCAAATTGCAATATCCAGTAATAGCGTCGCAAAGATTCGGATATTCTATAACTCAGGCCCTGTCTGCCGGGTGGCACAATGATCCTGTCGCCATCTTCCAATTCCAGGTTTCCGCTATCATTCCGGTCATAAAGAAAATCTTCAAAATTGAAAGTAGAACGTTCGCCATTTTTTCTGGTAACTATAATATTTTTAATATCAGCCGTTTGTTTGATACCACCGGCCGATTTAGCAATAAATTCCGATAATTTTATAGTGCCTTTTAAAGGATGGTACCCAGGGTTATTGACTTCGCCAAAAATATAAACCTGGCGGGAACTGATATTGACAATTGAAATTTCAGCCACCGGATCCTGCATATATTCCCGGGCCGCCTGTGTAATTTGCTGCTCGGCAGTTTCTATCTTCAATCCGCCGAGGTGGAGTTTCCCAATCAGGTTATGGTAAATATACCCTTCCTCATCAAGGGTTAAAATATCAGTACTGTTGTCGCCGTTAATCCCTTTGCTGCGTTCATAAATAATGATTTTTATTACATTTCCAAATTTCAACACATAATCATCAGCAACGATATTTGTGAAATTACGATCGGCATAAGTTGGTACAATGATTTTATCATTATTCTTCAATGGTTTATTTTGTGAGGTATCATTATTATAAAGAAAATCAGGCAGGCTGAACTGGCTTTTCACGCCCTGCTCACTGATGATCTGAATTTTACTGAGATCGGCCTCGGTTTTCATTTTTCCTTCAGTCAGTAAAAATTCAGCGACTTTTGTGCCCGGTGGTGTCTTGATGATACCACTGTTACTTACAGCGCCGTATAAAAGGACTTCAATGGAACTCTTCTCCAGCAAAACCAAACTTATCCTGGGATTAGTATAATATTTTTCCAACGCCTGGTATAATTTGGATTCCGCTTGTTGCGGACTCAATTGCGTTAATTTGATTTTTCCGATAATGGTGTGTTGAATGGTGCCATCATTATAAATCGTAAAATTATCCTGTCGTTCTACATAATTATTATTTTCATCAAGGTCCATGTAGGTAATCTGAATTTTATCTCCCACCCGTAGCTTATAATCATCATTGGCTGCCATTCCACTGTTTACAAGCAGGACTAATAGAATACCAAAGAAAAAATATCCTGGATTAATGATGTTTTTTATATGCATTAAATCCCTGGTTTTATAATGCAGTTAATAATTTTGCAATAACACTGGTCGATAAATATTGTAAATCAATAGGTTTGGTTATATAATCAGTGGCGCCTAACTCGAGAGATTTAAGCGCAACATTTTTTTCCGTGACCCCGGTAACCATAATGACCGGTATTGAAATATTTTTCTGCTGCAGGGTTTTTAAGAAGTCATTTCCATGTCCGTCTGGTAGAATCATATCCAACAAAATCAGGTCCGGCTGAAAGGTAGCAACTTTTTGCTCAGCTACAGTGAGATTTTCAGCAGTTTCAATTTTGAAGTTTTGATCGGTCAAATAAGTGTCAAGTATTTCGCGAATTTCATAATCATCATCAATAACCAATATCTTTTTCATTCTCTGTGTCCCAAATTTTCTACAATTTAATTATTCAGCCTATTATTATCAAACATAAACAAAATTAATATCGGAAAAATTCCGTACAGCCTTTAGAGCATACTTCAAAAGATTTATGTTTGATGATGTGACGCCGCAATTTTTGGAATTTATTATTATTCCATATTGTCAAAAATGATTCGTTATTAATATTACCAATATCATAATTCATGGTATGATAAGGGCGAACTGTTCCGTCGGGAAAAATATAAGCGGTCATCCATAAACTGAGACATCGGTTGCGGTAACTTTTGGATTTGAACTCAAAAGATGTATACCAATTTTTTATATCGTCATAATTAAAATTCGGATAAAAGCCCACATTAAAAGGATGTTTGATCGACTCTATATCTTTTATTTGAGATATTATGGCCATTGGATCGATATTTGGAATTTGGTCAACACCAAAGCCATTCCAGTCATAAGGAACCTGCCCAAACTGTTCTTTGAATTTTTTTTGGAAACCAGGTATGCGGTTGTTGTCCAGGAATAGAAGATGATGAAAAGTCAAATTGTCAGGGTGAAATTCCCGGGCCGCCTCGATTGTTTCTAGTAATTTCCAATGATTGTCTTCGAATATAGTGCTGTTGATATTGATAAAGGGTTTATTACTGTTGTGCTGTTTTTTTAATTTATTGAGCAGGTCAAACCCTTTTAAAGCCCTGGCATAAGTACCTGGAATTCCCCGGATAGAATCATGGATTTCCTCAGGGCCGTCAAGGGAATAAATAATTTCATCCAAACCACTGTCAAGGATTTCGGCAGCATATTTTTCTAATAATGTGCCGTTGGTGATCAGATTGCAGCGCAGGCCATTTGCTTTTATAACGCGAATGATTGTCATTATGTTCGGATTAATAAGCGGCTCGCCGCCGAACAGTGTAATATTGGGTTTAAATGGTTTTACATCAGCAATGAGCCGCCGGATTACATCTGTAGATAACTGATGGTTGAGCACATTTTTGTCATAGTTTTTAAAGCTACCCTGGTCACCCCACTGGCCACACATTTTACATTTGAGATTACATTTGTATGTAATGAATAGTGAAATGGTTTCCGGCCAGGATGAACGGCCCTTTCCAAAGGCATAAGCAACATGGGCTTTCAGCCTTTTCGTCAGATTTTGAACAGCATACCCGGGCTGTTTGATTGATTTTTTTAGGGCCCGGATTAAGTTTCTTTTTGGTATCATTCGTCACCTATAAGGTTGTTTATCTTGTCAAAAGTACAAAAGGTATGCCTTTTTGACTGGGAATATCACTGGCACATGCTTTGTAATTTCTGCGCCCGTCCAAATTTTTAAAAATTGAAACAATAAATTGAAAAATGAAAGGAGTTTTTATGAAACTTAAACCTCTTGGTGATCGAGTAGTAGTAAAACCTGCAGTAGCAGAAGAAAAAACTTCGGGGGGAATCATCCTGCCTGATACAGCAAAAGAAAAACCTCAGCAAGGTGAGGTCGTCGCGGTGGGATCCGGAAAATTAAAAAATAACGGCGAAAGAACTCCAATGGAATTAGAAGTTGGCAACAAAGTCCTGTACGGTAAATATGCCGGTACAGAAATCACCTATGAAGGTGAAGACTATTTAATTATGAATGAAAATGATATAATGGCAATTCTGTAAAAGAATAGGAGAAATTTTAATATGGCTAAAGAAATTAAATATAACCTGGAAGCCCGAACTGATCTAAAAGCCGGTGTTGATAAACTGGCAAATGCAGTCAAAGTAACATTAGGCCCCAAAGGCCGCAATGTGGTCATCGAAAAAAGTTTTGGCGCACCAACAATTACAAAAGACGGTGTAACTGTTGCTAAAGAAATTGAATTAAAAGATAAAAGAGAAAATATCGGCGCGCAGATGGTTAAAGAAGTCGCGTCTAAAACCTCTGACATTGCCGGTGATGGTACCACAACAGCAACTGTGCTGGCTCAGGCAATCATATCAGAAGGTATCAAAAATGTAACAGCTGGCGCTGATCCTATGGAAATCAAACGGGGAATTGATGCTGCCAAAGAAAATATTGTAAAATCGCTTAACAAACTTGCCCGTGATGTTTCCAATAAAGAAGAAATTGCTCAGGTCGGTACAATTTCCGCCAATAATGATAAGGTTATCGGCGAACTGATCGCTGACGCAATGGATAAAGTCGGCAAAGATGGTGTTATCACTGTCGAAGAAGCCAAAGGAACAGAAACCGGACTGAAAGTTGTCGAAGGAATGCAGTTTGACAGAGGTTACTTATCACCTTATTTTGTAACTGACTCCGATAATATGGAAACCAATCTGGAAGACCCTTTTATCCTTATTTATGATAAAAAAATCGGTAATATGAAAGACCTGCTGCCGATTTTGGAAAAAACCTCACAAATGAACAAAGGCTTGTTAATCATTGCTGAAGATGTAGAAGGCGAAGCACTGGCAACATTGGTTGTTAACAAATTGCGCGGAACATTGAAAGTCGCAGCTGTAAAAGCGCCGGGTTTTGGTGATCGTCGTAAAGAAATGCTGGAAGACATCGCTGTGCTTACCGGCGGTACTGTAATTTCGGAAGATCGTGGTTACAAACTGGAAAATGCCACAATCGAACACCTGGGTACTGCTAAAAAAGTAAGAATTGATAAAGACAATACAACTATTGTTGAAGGCGCTGGTGATTCTGACAATATCAAAGCAAGAGTAAATCAGATCAGAACTCAGATCGAAAATACAACCTCTGACTATGATAAAGAAAAACTTCAGGAACGTCTGGCCAAACTGTCAGGTGGTGTCGCTGTTCTGGAAGTTGGCGCTTCCACAGAAGTTGAAATGAAAGAAAAGAAAGCCCGTGTTGAAGATGCATTGCACGCCACCCGCGCTGCTGTGGAAGAAGGTATCGTACCCGGTGGTGGAACAGCATTGTTGAGAACTCTGGCAAACCTTGAAAAATTGGATGAAAAAGGTGATCGGGCCGTTGGTGTTCGAATCGTGAAACGCGCGATCGAAGAACCACTGCGACAGATTGCCATAAATGCCGGGATGGAACCTTCCATTGTTGCTATGAAAGTCAAAGAAGGCAAAGGCAACTTTGGGTTTGATGCTTTTGCCGGAGAATACGGTGACCTGGTAGAAAAAGGCATTGTCGATCCGAAAAAAGTAACACGTATCGCTGTTGAAAACGCAACCAGTATTGCCGGATTGCTGCTGACGACAGAAGCGGTTATCTCAGACATAGAAGAAGATGACGACAATGGCGGAATGCCGGGCGGAATGCCGGGTGGAATGCCAGGTGGCGGAATGCCGGGAATGATGTAAAATCAAATTCAATAAGATAAACCAAAGCCCCGATCATTTTCGGGGCTTTGTCATATTAAACCCTTTTTCACTGATTCTTCAACTTGATTATAATCTCTCATTAAGGTAAATTATCTGAAAATTGAAAGATAAGATGGGAACAATTAGAATTAAAAATATGGTCTTTTACGGATACCATGGAACTGCGGACGAAGAAAAAGAACTGGGTGGAAAATTTGAAGTGGATCTGGAACTGAAAACCGACCTTCAACAGGCAATAAAATCCGATAGTATTCATGATACGATCAATTATGTTGAAATCTATAAGTTGGTCGAAAAAATTGTTACGAAATCTAAATATCACCTGATAGAATCATTGGCCGGCAATATTGTTCACAAAATATTTGAAAATTATAAACTTTCAGAAGTCACCATTCGGCTGCGAAAACCCAATGTCCCCTTACATGGTGTAGTTGATACAGTAGAAGTAGAAATTAACCGAACAAAAGAGGAGTTCGAAAAAGTATAATGGCAAAAGTTTATATCGGCCTGGGCTCAAATATTGGTGACCGGCTGGAAAATATAAAAAAAGCGCTTTCACAATTAACCCGTCTGGCCAAAACGGAACTTATTGGTATATCTTCGGTTTATGAATCGGATCCAAAGTACAAAGAAGACCAACGCAAATTTTTTAACGCGGTGGCTGAAATCAACACGGAACTGGATCCCATCCTGCTGCTGCTGGAACTTAAAAATATCGAAGAGCAAATGGGACGGAATTTTGACACCGGGCGAAACGGACCGCGATTGATCGACCTGGACATTGAATTTTATGATAACCTGGTGATGAAAACAGAAAATCTTGAAATTCCACATCCCAGGATTCAGGAAAGGTTATTTGTTTTAAAACCAATGGTACAGTTAAACAAGAATTATAAATGCAGCAAAACCGGAAAAACCGTTAATGCACTGCTGCAGGAATGTATCGATAAAAGTAATGTTGAAAAAGTGGATGAATTAAACATTGCAAGCTTGAAAAGTTAAGAAAATGGAGACTTGATGAAGAATTTATACTATATCGCTATTGAAGGTGTTATCGGGGCCGGAAAAACCAGCTTTGCCAAATTATTGTCCCAGCGATTAAAAGCGAAATTAATTCTGGAAAAATTCGAAGAGAATCCATTTCTTGGCGATTTTTACGAAGATCCCGACCGGTATGCGTTTCAGGCTCAGATGTTTTTTTTGCTAAGCCGGTATAAACAGCAACTGGAACTGAAGCAGGTGGACCTTTTTCACAATATGTTGATCAGTGATTATATGTTTGAGAAAGACCGCCTCTTTGCGAATCTGAATCTCAGTGACAAAGAATTAGGACTATATGACAAAATTGCATCCCTGCTGGAGAAGGAATTGACAAAACCGGACCTGATCGTCTATTTACAAGCCAATACGGAAAGATTGCTGAGCAATATTGCTAAACGGGGACGGGATTACGAGCGTGATATCTCAGATGAATATATCGAATCTTTAAACCAGATTTATAATGAATATTTTTTTCGCTACAATCGAACGCCATTGATCATCATCAATACCAATGAAATTGACTTTGTGAACAATAAGAAGGATTTCGATGAACTGATCAATGTCATTCGTCAACCAATCAGCGGAACGGTTTATTATAATCCTGAAGGTCAAAAGGATAAAAAATGATACGATTTTTACAAATAATATTGTTGGTATTTCTATTTCGTTACTTATGGCGGATGATCAAAAAATATTGGCCATCTATCACAGATGTAAACCAAAAACCACAATCCAATGAGGTTAACCAATCCAAATTGAAAATAGATAAATCCAATATTGAAGATGTGGAATTTACCGAATTAGATGAGGAGGAAGATAAAAAATAAGCTTACCGGATAAGCTTGTGTAATTTTTCTTTGGCAATCTCAACCGATTGTGCGGTCACCAATTCCCGTCTGATCTTAGCCGCTCCTTCAAATCCCTTAAAATAGCCCCCGTAAAACTTGCGCATAATTTTATTGGCCCTGTCCGCCCCGCGATGCTCAATTTCTAAATCCAGATGTTTGATACAGAGTTCCACTTTGTCCCTGAAACCCGATTCGATGAGTTTTTCCCCCTTCAGATAATTATTAATATTCCGGATCAACCAGGGATTTCCAATGGTGCCGCGACCCACCATGACAGCGTCGCATCCGGTTTCCTTGAGCATTTTTCCGGCATCCTGAGGGGTTAGAATATCACCGTTTCCAATTACCGGAATACTGACGGACTCTTTGATGTCCCGTATAAATTCCGGTCTAATCCTGTTTCCGTAGCCGTCACTGGCAGTTCGCGCATGTACGGTAATGGCTTCCGCGCCATTGTACTCCAGAATTTTTGCCACATCATGGGCGACGTAGTGGTCGTGGTCCCAGCCGATGCGGATTTTTCCTGTTACCGGCGTCCGGACTGCAGCCACCACTTGTTTGACTATCTTTTCCAGCAAATTCAGATCTTTGAGCAGGGCTGAACCGGCATTTTTTTTAACAACCTTGCGTACTGAGCAACCCATATTGATATCGATGATATCAGGGTGAAATTTTTCTTCGATATAGCGAGCCGAGTCGGCCATGGCAGAGGGATTGTGTCCAAATATCTGGATTCCAAAAGGACGCTCCCGCTCATCATTGATGAGGTAAAATTCAGTTTTTTCGGACTTGCGCACCAGACCTTCGGAACTGACAAATTCCGAGTAGACGATTCCGGCTCCCATTTCTTTGCATATTAACCGAAAAGGAAGATCGGTATATCCAGCCATTGGCGCTAAAAACACTTGAGATTTTATGTTTAATTCTCTAATTTTCACGCCGAAATATAGAAGTTTATTTGGTTGATTTCAATTTTTTATTATGCAATCAAAGTTTTTTTTTATAAATTTGGTGCCCATTGACATAATTATAGTTTTTGATAATAAGTAAATTAAAGAATAAAATGCAAGGATATTTAAGGAGTTGGTAAAATGGCTAAAGCATGTGACAAATGCGGAAAAAAAGCAATGAGTGGAAATAATGTATCGCACTCAAATAAAAAAACAAGACGTACGTTTAAAGTAAATCTTCACAGTTTACGGGTGGTGAAAGACGGTACTACCAAAAGAGTTAAGTATTGTTCTTCTTGTATGAAAAAAGGTGAATTCGTAAAAGCCATATAATTAATTGTTTTTACAACCTGAAAATTAAAAAAACCGCCGGTATCAGACCAGCGGTTTTTTTATTACGGAGTTTAGAAAGGTTTATTTGAGATTTTTTCTCAAAAAGGCCGGAAAGAGGTCAACCTGTTCTAATTCTCTTTTGACCTTGCGTTGTGGTTTTTTCGGTTTCGGCTGAGACCGGCTTATTTCATTTTTTAATCGTTTATCAACGATATCATCAGTCTCCTTACTATTATCATCTTCTGAAGTGTTTTTTTCATGTTTTGGACGGGAGTCTACGGTTTTGATCGTTAATTCCCGCTTTTTTGTGTGAAAAAATTCCTCTTCATCATTATCTAATTCACTGATGTTGCTCAGAGAGAATTTCAGGTCATTTTTCTCTTCTTTTTCTATTTCCGGCACAGGCTCACTATTTTCCTCTTCATTGGCAATATCCTGTGTGATTTTGATAGTTTTGCTGCCATTCTCAACTGTCAGGGGTTCATTTTCTTCTTTTTCATCGGTTGTTTCCAATGCTGCCGGTGTTTTCTTTGTCTCGGTTTTATCTTCATCATCTGCATTGTATATTGGTGAAACATTTTTTTCCGGACTTTGATCCTGTTTCTTTTCCACCACTAATTCCAGCTCGTCATCACTGTCTTTATCGCCATTGGGAAATCCGGTGGCAATGACTGTGATCACGATTTCATTTTCAAACCGTTTGTCTTCCACTGCTCCCACGATGATATCCGCATCAGTACCCGCTTCATTGGTAATGATCTTACAGGCTTCATCATATTCCAATAAAGAAAGGTCTTTGCCGCCGGAAATATTGATCAGAATACCCGAGGCGCCGCAAATACTTCGATTATCCAGTAACGGACTGGAAATCGCCAGTTGAGCGGCCATACTGGCGCGGGATTCTCCGGTTGCCACGCCGGTTCCCATGATCGCGTCGCCTTTGTCTTTCATTATGGATTCTATATCGGCAAAGTCAAGGTTCATCAGCCCCTGGTTATTGATCAGGTCGGAAATACCTTTCGTGGCCTGGTAGAGTATGGAATCAGCCGTGCGAAAGGCTTCCCGCAATCCTGTGCTGCGGTCTACAATTTTTATGAGTTTCTGATTGGGGATAACAATCAGGGTGTCAACATTCTTTTTTAATTCCGTGACACCTTCTTCAGCCCTGTCACGGCGCTTTTTACCTTCAAAATCAAAAGGCATGGTTACCACAGCAACAGTCAAACAGTCATTGTCTTTGGCAATTTTAGCAATTTTCGGAGCCGCGCCAGTACCTGTTCCGCCACCCATTCCGGCGGTGATGAATACCATGTCGGCATCCTTTACCGCATTGACGATGGCCGGCTCATTTTCTTTGGCGGCATCTTCGCCAACCTTATTTTTTCCACCGGCACCAAGCCCGCGCGTTAATTGTTTTCCGATCTGAATTTTCGTTTTGGCCTTGCTGTCTTCCAGGTCCTGCGCATCGGTGTTCACAGAAATGAAATCCACGCCATCAATTCCTGATTCGATCATCCGGTTGACGGCATTTCCACCGCCACCACCGACACCGATAACTTTTATTTTTGCCCGTTGATCAAGGGTTTCGTCGAATTCAAATTTCATGTTTCCTCCGTTATAAACTAAAATTTATCAATTAGCTTTTTAAATTTTTCCCAAAGATTAGCTGACTTCTTAAATTTTTTATAAATACTGTCGCCCTTTTGTTCGGCAGCAAATTTCAGCAGGCCGATCAGGGCTGTATATTCCGGCGACGTCAGTTTTTTCATATTCTGCCCGGTAAATCCCACGGGTACGCCGATTCGGGTGAGATTAGGTGACAGGGGAGAAGATGAGAATATTTCATCGGCTACCGTATCAAACCCGCGAAAGAGCGATGTACCGCCGCAAATACAGACGACGGGTTCAAGGTTTTTGGTGATATCGGAATTAAGGATTTCTTTTTGCGTCTCCTTAAGTATCTCTTCCAGCCGCGCATTAATATATTTTGCCAGTTGTGTATTGGTCAGTTCCAGCGGCTTACGGCCTCTCATGCCTTCGATGGTATAAGTCTCCACGGTCTCGATAACCTCATCGGTTGCATAACCATAGTCCTTTTTGATCTTTTCTGCATTTTCCATGGGTATTCCGGTTAGAAAGGCGATGTCGTTTGTGACCATATCCCCGGCCAGATTCATGGTTCCTGTATAATAAACAGCATTGTTAAAATAAACGATTATGTCAGTAACACCGGCGCCAATATCGATTAAAATTACACCGCGTTTTTTTTCCGCCGGATCAAGGGCGCCGTAAGCCGAAGCCAGTGCCTGTAATACCAGGCCATTGACTGTAATACCCGCTTTTTCCATGCATGTGGTGATATTTTCAACGGCACTTAGTTCATAGGTGGTCAGGTGCGCATTGACTTGTAATCGTCTTCCGCTGAGCCCTTCCGGCCGGGTAATTCCGGAACGGCCATCGATCACGTATTCGATAGGAAAAAGATGCAAAATTTCACGATCAGATGTCAGGCCGTATCCGCGCGTGTGCTCAATAACCCGGCGGACATCTTCGTGAGTGATTTTATCCGGTTCGCCCAGACCGGGAGTATGCTCTTTTGAAATTGATATGCGCCCGGTTGTATTGATTCCGGTTATATGATCACCACTGACGCTGACATAACAGTTTTCAACGGTGGTATCAGTGGATTTTTCCAATTTTTGTTTGGCTTGCCGAATAACACGGGTGACGGCTTCAATATCGACAATCATGCCGTTTTTAATTCCCTGGGAGGGTAGCTTAACAGATCCTTTTATCATAGGAATTTTAGAATTCTCATCAATATCGGCGATGGCCATTTTTATACTGGACGATCCAAGATCAAGTGCTGTTACTCTTCTTGCTGCAATTTTCATAACTGTCCTATATTTACTTTACTACGACTTGCCTGTTCCAGCGCAAATCAATATACCTGTAATCGCTTAGCCGTTTTTTTCCGGTCAATACTTGCTGGAATTCGGCTAAGGTATACATTTTTTTATCAAAATTTTTATTACCGAAATAAATTGGGTTCCCGGTGTCTTTGTTAAACAGAATCAATTCTTTTGTATTGAGATTATAGCGAATTTCCGAGATAACATTGTAAAGGGATCTGGATATGACATAGGTGTCAATCATCAATTCTGTAATTTTGTTGATTTCCGGTGATTCCAGATTTTCTCCTGGAATTACTTTATATGTGGAATCCGATGCTATGGTAATTACCGGCAGTTGATTGCGGATAACTTTATCAGGCACGGGAAGTACAATACCTTCTTTGTCGATTAACAGTAAATTGCCGGTGTTCAGATAGGCGATTGGCATTCGCTCCTTGATATTGATTGTCAATTTGTTGGGGTAACGCTTGCTGACAATAGCGGCTTTCACATAAGGATGGGTCTCCAGGTTTGTGCGAATTTGCTTACAATCAGTGGTGAGCACGTTCATTTCCTTATGAATATTGCCGGTTTTGATGATACGGTCACTGGCCACCAGGTAATTGCCATTAATACTGGCAGAATCCAGTGCGAAAAAATTCCGGTAATGACACCAGTCCGTGGACCAGTTAAAAAACAGGGCAAAAACCAACAGAAAAAAGAGCATATACCCCAGGCTTTTATAAATAGTAAAATGATTTTTAATATGGTCTAACTGTTTTTTCACTCAATCACTTTCTTTAATTTTTCATGAAGTCTATAAATATTCCCGGCTCCAAGTGTTATCACAATATCGCCCCGGGATAATTTTTGGGTTACCTCAAACAATATTTCTTCTTCATTGTGACAATTGGCGACATTTTCATGGCCTAATTTTAGTAATTCCTGACAGATCATCTCACTGGTGACTCCCGGTATCGGTTTTTCACGGGCGGGATAAATCGGTGCGAGAATGATTTTTTCTGCCCGGTTGAGAGCAACGGCAAATTCCCGGTAAAAATATTGGGTTCTGGAATAGAGGTGGGGCTGAAAAATGGCAAGAATATTCTTTTGAGGGTAAGCTGCATGCAGCGCCTTAATAGTTGCGGTAATTTCCCTGGGGTGATGGGCATAATCATCAATCAGCAGGTGATCGCTGCTTTTATACTTTATTTCCAGCCGTCTTTCAACGCCATGAAATTCAGGTAGTATTTTTAACAGCGTATCATGGGAGATGTCAAATTCCAGGGCAACCGCGATCGCGGCCAGACTGTTTAAGACATTATGCCGGCCCTGTAGAGGAAGTGTCACACTCTCAATACCATTGAGTTGAAATGTTGTTTCATTTTCGGAAAAGTCAATAGTATTGGCCCAAATATCAACGGGTTCCTTAACTGAATATTGCAATGTGGATGGTTTGATTTTACTTTTAATCGCTTGTATATTTTTGTCATCATGACAGAGAATGACCCTGGTTTTGGTCTGATTAGCAAAGGTTGTAAATTTCTCAAGTAAATTATCCATATTCCCGTAACATTCCATGTGGTCGGCGTCAATATTGGTGATAATAGTGTAATCCGGTGATAATTTAAGAAAGGACTGGTCATATTCATCAGCTTCAACAATAGTGACAAAATCCCCGCCCTGAACAATATTGGAGGTATAATTTTTCAGTATGCCGCCGGAAAGTACTACCGGATTCAAACCGGCTTTTTGTAAAATGAACCCAAGCAGAGCAGTGGTCGTGGTCTTGCCATGCGTGCCGGCCACAGCCACGGAATATTTTGTCATCTGACAGACTTCTGCCAGTAATTCCGCCCTTGAGACCCGGTCAAGGTCCATTTCCGCAGCTGTGCTGTATTCAATATTATCTTTAGGGATTGCAGCGGAATAGACCACCAGATCCGGGTTTTGGATATTTGTCTTAAAATGCCCTGTCACTACCTGGATACCGGCAGTTTTCAAACGAAGGATGTTGTCGGATTCTTCGATATCTGAGCCGGTTACGCCAAAGCCTTTGCTGTGCAGGAGCAGAGCGAGACCTGACATACCAATGCCGCCGATTCCAATAAAATGAATATGTTTTTTTTCTTTAAGCATTTTTCTCAATCGTTTCAATTATATCTTTCACAATCATTTTGGCGGCTTCTGGTTTCGCGTTGCGGGCGGCCTTTGTTTCCATTTCTTCTTTTATTTTAGAATCGCCAAGAATGTGGTTGATTTTATCAATCAGTAACTGTGGATTTAGCTCTTTTTGTAAAATTACAGATGCGGCATTCTTCTTTTCCAAACTGCGGGCGTTTTTTTCCTGGTGATTACCCGCTGCAGTGGGCAATGGAATCAAAATCGAGGCTTTCCCAAATAAACATAATTCCGCCAGGGTCAAAGCGCCGGAGCGGCAGATCACCAGGTCGGCAGCGGAATAGGCGTAATCCATTTCATAAATAAAGGGCTGAATTCTGAGATCGGGATTCTTGCCATGAATTTTATCAATGTGTTCAAAATCCCCCTGGCCTGTTTGCCAGATGAATTGCGTATTTGTGGCCTTTAAAATTGTACCAATATTGAGCTGCAAAAAATTGTTGATCGCCCGAGATCCCTGGCTGCCGCCAAATACAAATATTGTCCGTTTTTCTCTGGAAAGACCAAATTTTTTATGGCTTTCTTTATAGTCCTGTTGTTGCAACGAGATGCGCAGCGGCGTGCCCATGGCTTTGATATTTTTCAGATATTTTTCCGAATCGCGATAGGAAACGTAAATGGTTTTGGCATATTTGGCTAACATGCGGGTTGTGACGCCGGGATAAACATTTTGCTCCTGGAGAAAGACCGGAATGCCAAGTTTGCCGGCTACTGAAATTGCCGGGCCACTGGCATAGCCGCCAGTGCCGATAGCGAGGTCAGGACGAAATTTTTTAATAGCCCGCAAAGACTGCAAAAAACTGGTGATAATGCGAAAGGGCGCCAGAAAATTGACTTTTACCGCCTGCCAGGAAAAACTGCGCTGAATGCCGCGAATCCAGATAGGTTTAAAAGCGTAACCGAGTTTCGGCACGATCTGTTTTTCAATGCCGTAATGAGAACCGATGAACAGAATTTCAACATTTTCCTGTCCTAATTGACTAATAAATTCTTCGCAAAGTGCTACCGCCGGGTATAAATGGCCACCGGTTCCGCCGCCGGCAAATAATATTTTTATTTTTTTATTCTTCATGTGTATTGATCACTTGTGCTTTAATTAATTTTATGTTTTGTATTTTTCCTCTGGAAATGTTGAGCAGCAGCGCAACGGCAATGGAATTAAACAACACGGCTGTGCCCCCGTAACTAATAAAGGGTAATGGCAGGCCGGTCACCGGTAATAATCCGCAGGTGACGCCAATATTTAATATTGTATATAAAAAAAGGCTGCTGATCAGTCCGAATCCCAGCAGGGTGCCAAAAATATCATCGCACCGGAAGGCAATTTTCAGGCCCCGGATAAAAATAAAAATAAACAATCCCAGCACAAAGACTGATCCGGCAAAACCAATTTCTTCACCGATAATGGAAAAGATGAAGTCGGTATTGGGTTCCGGGAGAAATTCATTTTTTCCGGTACTGTCGCCGAGGCCGGCACCGAATAAACGGCCATTTCCCAGGCTGACCAGGGAATGACGAATCTGATAGGGCAGGTCATGAATGGCCATATTCCCTTTCATAATATGCAAATATTCTATAATTCTTTGACGACGGTAGGGCATCATCATAATGGCTATTCCGGATATGCCGAAAAACAGCAGCAAAGCCGTGCCCCAATGCTTGAGACGGGCACCACCGGCAACCAATACAATTCCCGCAATCATGATGGTAACACCGGCGGTACTAAAATCCTTGCCCAGTACAATCAGAGCAAAGAGTAAACCGCTGATTATGACCACCGGCAAAAATCCTTTTTTGAAACTGTCAAGATTATCCTGAAAATCCTCATAAAAAGCCGCCAGAAAAAAAATCAGCGCCAGTTTGGCAAGCTCCGAGGGTTGCAGTGTAACAGAACCTATTTGCAGCCAGCGGGCGGTTTGTGACGGGTGCGGATGGATATGATTATAAATAAGTGTCGCCACCAGTGAAACTATCGATACCAGCAAAATAACCGGCACCAGGTTCTTTAATTTTTTATAATTGATAAAGTAGAATGGCAGAGCAATCAGAAAACCGGCTACCAGTCGGACCAGATGATTTTTCAAGTAGAGATTGGGATTGTAATACTCCCTGGAACTGACATTGATCTTGGAACTGGCGCTGAATTGAAAAACTATTCCCATTGCCACTAAAATCAGTACGGCTATTAGAAAAATATTGTCATGTTTTTTAGTAAATATTGACATTATGTGTTAAAACCTCTCACGATTTTTTTAAAATAGCGTCCTCTTTCTTCAAAATTTTTAAAGGCGTCAAAGCTGGCGCAGGCCGGTGACAAAAGTATGATATCACCCGCTCCGGCATTCTCTCGTGCCCGGTTTACAGCAGCCTCGAAATCTTTGACTATGACAGATTTTATCCTTTTGTCCAATTGACCCTGAATTTTTTCGGCGGCTTCTCCGGTAAGAAACAATTGTTTGACTTTCGCCAGAATATCCCGGTTGAGCAGGGAAAAATCGGAATTTTTATCCCGGCCGCCAAGGATCAGGATAATTGGTTTTTCAAAGGCGGTAAGCGCCATTTTTACAGCATCAATATTTGTGGCTTTGGAATCATTATAGTAGGCCACACCATTGATTACCTCAACAAATTCCAGTCGATGTTCCGGTGTTTTAAATCTTTTGACTGACGCTTCAAGCTCTTCCGCTTCCAATCCGAAAATTCGGCAAACATGCAGGGCCGCCATTAGATTCAGGTAATTATGGGTGCCGCGAATATTCAATTCGCCGGTATTTAAGAAAGGATGGCCATTATATATCAAAGTGTCATTTTTCAGATATATACCGGAATTTTCATTGGATAGATAGAAGGGGATAGCGTTAACCCCTTTCGGCAGATTTTGTGACAATTGTTTATCGTCACCGTAATAGATGAAATAATTTTCCTCTGTTTGATTGGAAGCGATTCGCAATTTTGCCTGGCGGTATCTTTCCATACTGTTGGCATAGCGGTCCATATGATCATTGGATATATTCAGTAATACCGCTACTGCAGGACGGAAAGAATAAATATCCTCCAACTGGAAACTACTCAATTCCAGGACAACAATATCATCATCCTGAATTTCTTCCTCATATATGATCCGGCTCAGGGGATGGCCGATATTGCCGCCGCAAAAAACTCTTCTTTGAGTATTTTTAAGAAACTCGCTGATCATGGTGGTTGTGGTCGTTTTGCCATTGGAGCCGGTGACGGCAATTATATTATCGGTTTGCAGTAATTGGTAAGCAAACTCAATTTCGCCGATAATGGGAATATCCTGATTTTTAATATTTTTGATTATGGAACCGGAGTTGGGAATACCGGGACTTTTTATAACAAAGTCGGCGGTGAACACTTCCGCGGAATGACCTTTTTCTTCAACCAATATTCCCTGTTTTTTTAACAATTCGCGCTGTTGTGGCGTAAATTTAATTTCCCTGGCATCGGACAGTAATACCTTAGCGCCGAAACTGGCGGCTAATACCGCGGCATGATAACCACTTATACCTGAGCCCAGCACAGACACTTTTTGGTTCTTAAGGGTTAATATTTGGTTGTTGATGGTGATCATAAAATTTTGAAACTACTCAGGCTCAGGAGCGCCAGTAATATTCCGATGATCCAGAACCGGGTAACGATTTTTGTTTCTTTCATTCCTTTCATTTCATAATGGTGATGTATGGGCGCCATTTTGAATACGCGGCGGCCTTCACCATATTTTTTCTTTGTATATCGGTAATAACCGACTTGTATCATTACTGAAAGCGCTTCGGCTACAAAGATCCCGCCCAGTAGCGCAAACAAAATTTCCTTACGTAAAAGAATTGCCAGTGTACCCAGCGCGCCGCCCATTCCAAGGGATCCGGTATCGCCCATAAAAACCTGGGCCGGGTGGGAATTGTACCACAGAAATCCCAGCAATCCGCCCACCAGTGCTAAACAGTAAACCGCCAACTCACCGGAACCGGGAAGGTAAAGTGTATTCAGATATTGACTAAAATCAATCCGGCCGGAAACATAACTGATCACTGCCAGGGCAATTGCCGCAATGCCCATCAATCCGGCTGCCAGTCCGTCTAAACCGTCGGTTAAATTAACCGCATTGGAAGTGCCGGTGACCACAAAAATGACAAAAGGGATATAGAAAATGCCCAGATTCACTTCGACATTTTTTAAAAAAGGAATGGAAATGAGCGTATTGATCTCAGCAAATTGGGGTGAAAAATAAATAAAAGTACCGATGATCAGCCCCAGTGAAATTTGTCCGGTCATTTTGTATTTCGCGATCAGGCCTTTTTTATATTTTTTGATCACCTTCAGATAATCGTCAACAAAACCGATGGTCGACATCCAGATGGTGGCGAAAAGAATAATCTGCATGTAAACATTGCTCAGGTCCGCCCACAGCAAAACCGGAAAAAGTGTTGAAAACAGAATGATCAATCCACCCATGGTTGGAGTGCCTTTTTTTGACAGATGAGATTTCGGGCCTTCGGTCCGGATCAACTCACCGATTTGTTTCATCTTCAGTTTGTTGATCAAAAGGGGACCGATAAAAAAACTGATCAGCATCGAGGTAATGGCCGCGCCTGCCGCCCGCACGGTTATGTACTGAAAAATATTAAATCCTGAGTAAATCTCTTTGAGCGGATATAAAAAATGATAGAACATTCTATTCCTTCATCCCTTCTATTATTTCCTCCATTTTGGATCCCCTGGAACCTTTCAGAAGTACCACATCGTCGGAAGTTAAATTTTTATTGAGCAGATCAATGATCTCTTGCTTGGTGAAAAAATGAACCGCCTGGCTATGTCCCGCTTTCTTCGCGCCGGCAATGGTATAATAGCTTAATTTGCCATGGCAATAGAGATAATCAATATCGGTTTGGGCAATTTGTTCACCGATCTCAGTATGATAGAGTTCCTTATTCTTACCTAACTCCAGCATATCGCCCAGTATAAAATACTTTTTACCGGTGGTTTTTAAACCGGCCAAAGTTTTGACCGCACCCAGGGTTGATTCGGGATTGGCATTATAGGTATCATCTATCACTGTACATCGTTTTTTTCTGATGCCCAATCGATTGGGGACGCCGGAGTATTCTTCCAGGGCTGTTTTTAGTTGATCCTTCCCAATGCCAAAATGGTATCCCACCGTGTAAGCAGCCAGGGCGTTGAAAGCCTGGTAAACACCGGGAATCTTTAATTTTATTGTCGTTTTTCCATCGGCAACAAGTGTTGCGCAACCCAGTTTGTCAATTGTTTCAATTTTACCAAAATGGTCAGTTGTTTCTGATTTCATGCTGTATGTGATTTTGGTTTCCGCCGGAGATGTCATGGCGGGAATATAGTGATCATCGGCATTGATGAATACTACTCCCTCTTTGGGTAATGAATCAAATAATTCCGATTTGGCTTTGGCAACGCCGGCAGGGCTTTCCAGAAATTCCGTATGCCCCCGGCCGATATTGGTGATCAGGCCGTAATTCGGTTTCGCGATATTGCACAGAAATTCAATTTCTCCGAAATGATTGGTCCCCATTTCCAGAACGGCAAAATTATGTTCCTCTTCTATTCTCAATAAACTTAAGGGCAATCCCAGGTGATTGTTAAGATTTCCGATTGTTGCCAGTACATTGAATTTTTTGCTGAGTACCTCGGTGATCATTGAGCGGGTGCTGGTTTTGCCGTTAGTACCGGTGAGAGCCAGCACCGGAATAGTTGTTATTTCGCGAATTTTTTTGGCTAATAGTTGGAGAGCTTTTTCGCTGTTTTTCACGATCCATAAAGGCAGATGCTGAATATCACCGGACTGCTTGTCAACCCATTGTTTTTCCACTACGCAAAAAGCCGGATTGTTCTCCTGGCTTTTCTTCACATAATTATGGCCGTCGGTATTTTCTCCTTTTAATGCGAAGAAGAGCATTCCCGGCTTCAGTTGGCGGCTGTCAATTACGGCTGCGGTATCGAATGTCTCCGGAATGTGTTGCAGCGTTCCGTATTTAAGGGATTCCAGTATGTTTTTACTTATTTTCATTATAAAATTCTCTCACAATTGCTTTGTCATCAAAATCTAATTTTTTTCCTTCAATGTCCTGATAGGTTTCATGGCCTTTGCCAAGAATAGCGATAATATCTTCCTCTTTTGACAGGGACAAGGCGGAGCGGATTGCTTCGGCCCGGTCAGTAATAATCCGATATGTTTCCGGTGAAGAAAAACCTGTTTTAGCTTCATTAATAATTGCCAGGGGGTCTTCAAATCTGGGATTGTCAGTGGTGAGGATTGACAGGTCAGCATATTTTTCAGAAGCCTTTGCCATCAGCGGCCGCTTGGCTTGATCACGATTACCGCCGCACCCAAAAATTGAAATCAACCGTCCCTTTTCCGGAACAATTTTTTTCAGCGTCCCGAGGGCATTCGCTATGGCATCCGGGGTGTGGGCATAGTCGATAAATAACCGGGCATGTCCTGCTTTACTGACCTCTTCCAGACGTCCCGGTGGCGGGGCGATATCCCGCAATGCATTTAAAATGTATACCATGGGAATATTGAGGTTATGACAGACGCCAATTGCTGCCAGCAAATTTTTCATGTTAAAGGAACCGGAAAGGAGACTGCTGAAATCATATACTTTTTCATGAAAATAAAGTCTTCCCTGAATGCCATTTTCAAAAGTGGTATCATCGGAAAAATAATAATCGGCGGGCCCCTGAACAGAATAGGTCAGGTTCCGGGCTTTGGATTTTTTTAAAATCATCGGCGCGTAATCATCTTCCTGATTGATCATTGCAAAGCCGGAATGAGGCAGCATCCCAAAAAGTTTTGCTTTGGCCCCGGCATAATTGTCAAGAGTCTTGTGAAAATCCATGTGGTCGCGGGATATGTTGGTAAATACGGCGCCGTCAAATTTGACTTTATCAATACGTTGCAGGGCAATTGCATGGGAGGATACTTCCATAATCACATATTCCACACCTTGTTGTTTCATTTGATACAGAATATCAAATAATTGAATGATGTCCGGAGTAGTGAAATTGGTTTCAATGGTTTTGTTATTGATGGTATACCCATAAGTGCCGATGATCCCACCATTGTGACCGGTGTGCATTAATATTTTTTGGATGAGATAGGTGGTGGTGGTTTTTCCATTGGTGCCGGTCACGCCGATGACCGTCATATCATCAGTCGGGTGTTCATAAAAATTATTGGCGATTTCCAGCAGGGCTTCTTTGCTGTTGACAACTTTGACCTGGGGCAGATTAATTTCATCATTAAACTGCTCCACAACCGCTACTGATGCCCCGGATTTGGCAATGATTGGTAGAAAGGTGTGACCATCAGAATTCAGGCCCTTGATAGCCACAAACAGGTCACCCTTTTCAACCAATCTGGAATCCGATTTGATTTTATTAATGGATTCCGGTAACTCTCCACTTACTTCAAAATCAATATTTCCCAGTAAACTTTTTATGCTTTGATTCATCTTCGGTTTATCCTTTTATTGAGAGGGTTACATGGCAAACCTCGCCTTTGCTGACAATTTTGCCACGTGGTGGCTGCTGAGCGACAACTTTCCCTGACCCTTCCAGTTTTAATGTTAAGCCACGGGCATTACAGAATTGAATTGCTTTCATGGAACTCATTCCAATCAGATTGGGCATGGGAAAATTAGCAACGGAACTGCCGGTGATATTCCCGGTAAAAATGACAGTCTGTCCTGGTTCGGTAATTGTATCTTCCGCTTCTTTATTTTGCGGCACCAGCATATCTTCAAAAAAGAGGTCTTCGGACATATTAACAACCCGTTTAAATACATTTTTTACCACCGGCGCCGAGACTGTGCCGCCGTAATAGATACCACCTCTGGGATTATCCACAATGACAGCGCAGAGCAGCTTCGGATTCCGGGCAGGGAAAAAGCCCACAAATGAAGCAATATAATCGGTTTTGCTGTAACCGCCTTCAGGCTTGATCTTTTGAGCAGTGCCGGTTTTTCCGGCGATATCCATACCCTGTATATTGGCTTTCCTGCCGGTGCCAGCTTCGACAGTGTTCAATAGGAGATTGCGTATTGTGGAAGTTGTTTGAGGGGAAGCGACGCGACGAATCACAGTTTTGCGATTTTCAAGTAATAGTTGACCTGTATTGTCGCTAATTGTTTTGACGATTTGCGGGCGCAGCAAAAGTCCGCCATTGGCAATCGCGGCATAGGCATAGACCAATTGAATCGCTGTGCAGCTGATGCCTTGTCCCATGGAAATCTGGGCGGTTCGCAAAGGAGTCCAGCCGTCGATATTTTTCATAATGCCATTGACTTCTCCGGGCATTTTGATATTGGACTGTGAACCGAATCCAAACTTTCTGACATAATGAAACAGTGACCGGTTGCCCATTTTTTGCGCCACCCGGATAATACCAACATTGCTGCTGTGACGGATAACATCACTGAAGGGCATATCAGGCAGAGTTTCGTGGTCATGAATGGTGCGTCGCTGAATGACAATATACCCTTTGTCCGTATCAATGGTATCACCGGGGGTGACGGCGCCTTCTTCCAGGGCTGCAGCGGCCGTAATGATCTTGAATGTTGAGCCCGGCTCGAAAACATCGGTAACCAGTATATTTTTCCGGTTTTCCCTGGGATAGGCAGCGTAATTATTGGGGTCTATCACCGGTGCTGATGCCATGGCGAGTATTTCACCGGAATTGGGGTCGATCAGAATTCCCATGGCTTTGTCAGCGTTATATTTTTGGAGAACCGTTAAAATTTCTTCATGCAGAATATTCTGATATTCAATATCGATAGTCAACTCAATATTCTTACCATTTTCAGGGGCTTTGTAAGGCAAGTTGGGACGGGGTTCATAGTTTCCCTTGCCGGTGCGAAAATAGATACGATGTCCGGGAACGCCGGATAACTGATCATCAAGGACTTTTTCCAGTCCTTCCAGCCCCACATTGTCAACATTGGTAAAACCGAGGGTTTGTCCGGCCAGGTCATTGTAAGGATATTGCCGTTTGATTTTCTCCTCCAGGTAGATAGCGCGATGAATCCCGTAATGATTTTTGATGGAATCCGCGGCTTCCGAAGAGATATTCCTGTCGATCCAGACAAAAGAATTAGCAGCGTTAAATTTATTCAGCAAAACCGTGTATGGTATATTGAGAAATTTTGAGAATTTGCGCGCCATTTGCTGTTTATCGTCAATATAGTGCGGATGAACAGCTAATCCGTAATTTTTGATATTGATCGCCAATCCCTTGCCGTTCCGGTCCAATATCAACCCCCGCTGGGCCGGAATTTCTTTTTTCTTATGAGACATGTTGAGGGAATAATTACGATAGGTTGCATTATTTTTCACCTGAATGGAAAATAACCGCAGTACGATCGCTCCCCAGAATAAGAGGAAGATCAGGGAAATTCCCAGGGACTTGTATTTAATATGACGTAGCGTATCTTTCATATTTCTTCATCTAATTTTACAGTTAAAGTTTCCGGGTCCGGTGAGTGCATATTCAGTTCTTCGGTAGCAATACGCTTGATCCGTTCTGAGCGTGACAATCGTTCGATCTCAATTTCTATTTCTCTGGTTTGGGTTTTCAATTCCCGCTCTTTGTGTTGTAATAAATTTAAATCATCGATCATAAGATCGATTTTGTTTTTTTTCCATATATAAAGCACACAGGATAAAATCAATAGTAAGGCCAGTATTGTCAGTTTCATTTTCCTGCTCATAATCGCTCCACAGCGCGAAGTTTGGCGCTTCTTGCACGATTATTGGTTTTCAATTCTTCCTCATCAGGCAGCACGATTTTTTTAGTGACTTTTTTAAAAGTCGCTTTATGGCCGCAATTACAGATGGGAAATTCCGGCGGACAGATGCAATCGGTGGTTTGTTCTTTAATAAAATTTTTGACAATGCGGTCTTCCAGACTGTGATAGGAAATTATCACAAGCCGGCCACCGGGTTTCAGCATTTGTACTGTTTGTTTCAGAGCATTTTCCAGGACATCAAGTTCTTTGTTCACATGAATTCGAATGGCCTGAAATACACGGCTCAGCGCTTTATTATGATAGCGTTCGGGGGTAAATTTTTTAACAATTTCCGCCAGTTGTCCCGTGGTTTCGATAGTAGTGGACAGGCGAACTTTTTCAATTTCCCGGGCAATCTTACCAGCGTTCTTTTCCTCGCCGTAATGCCATAGAATTCGTTTGATTTCATCCACTTCGGCGCGATTGACAAAATCAGCGGCAGAATTTGCAATTTCAGGTGAAAACCGCATATCCAGGGGACCGTTCTTGCGAAAAGCAAGGCCGCGTTCTTCATCTTCCAAAGCAAAAGAAGACATGCCCAGGTCCATTAATATACCATCAACCTTTACATAACCATTACGAAAAGTATATTTGCGAATATGTTCAAAATTCTGATTAATGTAGAGGGTCTTTTGCCTGACATCAATAGTATCCCGGCAATGTGCAATGGCTTGAGGGTCAGCGTCAATGCCGATCAACACAGCCTCTTCATTTGTCTCTTTGGCCATTTGAATAAAATGTCCCCCGGTGCCCAGGGTGCAATCGACATATACACCGGATTTGTCAGTGATCAGATAGTGCATGCTTTCATGTAATAGTACCGGTACATGGATAAATTTCATAATAAGCCCTGTTTTTTATTGAAGCTGTGCTTCTACATCTGCAAAATATTCATCATCCGGGGATATTTGTGAAGATTCCGTTGCTTCAAGTGTATCAATATCCCATATTTCAAAAATGCTCCCCAGGCCTATGATTTTGACATTGTCTTTGATATTGGCAAACTCAAGGAGTTTTTGGGGAATTAAAATACGTCCCTGTTTATCACATTTTACACGGGTCGCATCCTGGGTATATGCGCGAATATATGCTTTGTGCTTTTTATTGGTTAATCGTAATTTTGATAGCATGTTTTGCAGGAATTCATCCCAGACATTGGCCGGCCTGACTTCTATGCAGGTGTCAGACCCTTTTGATATGACGAATTCGCAAGCCTCGCTGTCATTGGACTGACGAAAGGAGGCTGGAATGCTGACACGCTTTTTTGTGTCGAGCTTGTGAATAAAATTGTCAGTAAATAATGTTGTCATATTAAGCACAATGTCATTTTATGGGATTTCATGTCAAATCATGGTAATCTATACCACAATTTTATGGGTTTATTTCTTCTTTGTCAAGAAATATTTATGAGGAATTTGCGAAGGGTGGATTTTTTTGATGATTTTGAGTGGGAAAGTGTGATGTCAAATTCAATAACTTACTATTTGCGGAATATAATTCCGCGTTGCTGTCAAGTCGGCAAAGGGAAACAATGTTGATCGGTATGATAAAATAAAAACCCGGACAAGAGCCCGGGTTAAAGTTTATCGCATAATATGATTTTTCGGATCAGCGGTTGATGATACCGTCTTCGGTGATAACTACTCGCGCCGGCACTATACCACGATCAACGCTGTCCAGTTCAGTATCGTTCAAAAACAGTTTGACCACTTCCGGCCGACCGATGCGCAGGTCAAAAACTCTGTTCGCTTGCCATTTTCTGACTGTGCCGGGGCGGAAAAGCGCTTCTGAGGTATCGCTTTCATCAATGACGATTTTGACCCAGCAGGTATCAGCGATTTCAATTCCCAGCGAGAGCATTGAAGATGTATCTATGACGGCAGGTTGCGGCGTTTGTTCCTGTTCCGGGGATTCAGGAACCGGCTGGGTTTCCACAGCTGCCGGCTCTTCTTCAGGAGTCCCGATGGGTTGTGCTTCTGCTCCGACCAGACTGTCCTGCTGTTGTATCAGGCGCTGGTGAACGGGAGAAACCATTGTTGTTTGATTTTCTGACAGTACCTGTTTTAAAATAATGATCACAAAAATGATCAGCACAAATATGATGATAAAGGTGATTGTTTTTCCTTTATCGCGACCTCGGGCAATAGTTTTATCGACTTTCCCTTCTTCTTTGGGGCTCTGTTTTATGATATTCTGTTTAACATCATGTTTTTTTGAGCCTGTATGGGTTTCATATTTTTTCAGGTATTCATCGGGATTAAGGCCTAATTCCCGGGCATAGGATTTAATAAATAAACGAACATAAATGTCCGGTAATTTTGTGAATTCGCCGGCTTCAATATTTTTTAATGTATCGGGATTAATTTTAATTTTTTGGGCGACCTGCTCGATTGTCAGTCCCATTTCTTTGCGTTTTGCTTGAAAATCTTTATAAAACATAACCTATCCAGTCTTAAAAATTAGTAGTTGTTAATCATGAAATTTAGATGATATAAACGTAAAAATACAATATAAAGTTTTAATTAGAGAATATTATGCAATTCTCTGCTTACAATCCTGTAAAATTCCGCCACCGGAAAACCAACGACATTATAAAAACAGCCGTCAATTTTTTTCACAAAAAGAGCGCTGTAATCCTGAATTGCATAGGAACCGGCCTTGTCCTGGTATTGATTGTCCGCCAGGTAGCGATTGATCACTGTTTCTGACAGGTCATAAAAAGTTACCGCTGTCCGGCTGACAAAAGATAATTGTTTATCATTTTCTGCATTGACTACAGCGACTCCTGTCAAAACTTCATGGGTTTGTCCACTTAATTTTTGTAGCATTTCCCGGGCATGTTCTTGATTAACCGGTTTCCCCAGAATTTCATCGCCGATCACCACGATAGTATCAGCGCCAATAATCAATTCATCATGATAATGCTGTCTGACATTCTGAGCTTTTTTAAGGGCATGGATTTCAGCAATTTCCCGGGGTGTTTTTCCGCTGATGGGTTGTTCATGGTAATTGGATTTACGAACATCAAATTCCAGTCCGATCATAGTGAGAATTTTTTTTCGTCGTGGTGATTGGGAGGCGAGAATGATTATTTTATTGGCCAGTTCCATCAAATTGTCCTTATGCTAAGATTTTACCATTTTACCGATATGGGTATCCTTTTTATCGTTGAGAATTGATTGGGCCTTGATTTTATAGAGATATGTCCCCCGGGCAACAGTATCACCAAAATCATCTTTGCCATTCCAAAACAGACGGTTAAATCCGTCGGGCGAACTCTGGAGATTGCGGAATTCTTTGACCTTTAGTCCATTGAGGCTGTAGATGGTAATTGTATATTCGCAGGGCTCAGAGCTGTAAAAAGTAATATCCGTCTGCTTTTTAAAAGGATTGGGATAGTTGGCGATTTTGGATATTTTAAATTCAGTGCTTTGTGAGTAATTGAAACTGAGGTTCAGCAGGTTGCTGTTATTGGCATTGTCCCAGGCCTTGATCGTCAGATAATGCTCGCCCGGCTCCATGCTTTCCGGCAAATCCACCACAGCCGCACCGGAAGTATCGCTATTTTCATCATAGGCGAAATCAGCAGTGAAATCATAGGTTTCATCATCCAGTTGAACTGAAATATTGTGTCCCATTTTGCCGGTGAGGTTAATCCCATGTTCGTCACTGATGTGAAGCGCCACCCGGTCATTACTGTTGATCAGCCCGCCGTCGTAAAAAATGTCATTGTTTTTTTTGAGTTGTATCACCGGACCGGTGGAATCAGTAATGTTTGCTGAACCGGCAAAGATCAGGGAGTCATAAACACCGGCAAATTCACTCTGTTCATCACTATTCCACCCGTAAATATGCAATTTTCCGAAATCATCACTATAGTTCAGATCTTTGGGAATAAAAAAACTGGAAGCGAATTTTCCATTTTCTACGTTCACTTTTCCTTTGAACAAAAGGTCGCCGGGAAGTTTATAATTAATGGATTTGCGCACATTGTCATCATTGAGATAATATTTGGTAACTACCCGGCTGGCGTCTCGCAATGTCACCAGTGCTCTGCCGGAAAAGTTCTGATCCATGGCATTTCCGCTCACCTTCACATTGTCCAGTGCTTTGAGAGTATCTTGCGACAGTTCATCAAAAGATCCTCCGCCGTAAGGCAGCGACAGATAGAGGGCGGGATCACCGAAATAAATATATTTGGCGTCATTGTGTCTGTCCGCGCCATTGATATTATCCTGAAGGATTTTTCCCAGGCGAAGTTTGTTTATTTTTCCGGCCGGGAACCAATAATTAAACAAGCGGGTGAGAAATTGAAAATTGTCCATTCCGTAAGTAGGGCGGCTCGCTGCCAGGGTCGCAATTCCGCCATCGCTATTCATATTGATCAATTCTTCCGGTGTGGACTGAATGGTGATTGCGTCATATTTTCCCCAGGTACAAGTGCCGGCAATCCAGAAAGGCAGTTTATTTTTATTGGATAATTCCGGCAAATTTTCACTGGTAAAAGCTTTTTCCTGGGACCAGGTGTCCGGTCCGCCATGTCCCATATAATTAATTATGGTCGTTCCTTCTTCCAGTTGGTCCAGAATAGCCTGGGTGGCCGCCGGTTTTTTGCGGCCGTACTTGGAGTCGTCCTGAGCGTCTGGATAAGCTACCAGGTAAAGTTTTTTTGGATTAAAAAAGTCCGGTAAAATTTTGTTGGCCAGGGTTTCACTGTCTTCGGTAAAATATGTTTCCCCGGAATGGGGATCCTCCGGATCATCGGCCACCAATGAGAAAGTATGCCGCCAACTACCATAATCGGGATTGAGTATGTAGTCCTCCAGTTTGGCAACATAATTCATCGCCTCCTGTTCCGTTTGGGCGGGAATTCGGCCAATTGCCAAATCCGGCCATTTATCATTGCCATGAATGTGGCTGTAGCAAAAATCCGTTGAGAAAAATTCATAGCCGGCATTATAATAAAAAACCTGGTAGGTCATGATGTAGTTATTACTGCTTTTTTTAATATTGCGATGATCAAAACTGCCATCACCAAGCAGGAGCACATATTCCGGTTTGACAGACCAATTATCATAGGCCTGTTTCAGAAAGTATCGGATCGCTTCCACATCCTTGACATCGCCATTGAACTGGCGCATGATCTCTTCCTGGGTGGTGATAAAGGTTGATAAGCGGTTGCCTTCCTTTACTTTTGAGTTGTGCAGTTCCGCAATTCGCGATGCGGCAGAAAGAAATTTGTCATTTGTAATGATTATGTATTGGGCGTCTTTATTATCATAAAGTGAATTAAAATCAGGCGATTCAACTTCTTTGATTGCGTCAGGAACTGAAAAATTAGTTTCTGATGTTAAAAGGTAAGCGTTCCGGTTCCCGGGATTATAATCAGTAAAGGTGATTTCAGGGTCACGATGCTCGATTTGGACCTGTTTTACATTTCCTGGATCAGAAATATCAAAAACCATTGGCGTGTCTGTATATTTTTCCTGTAATATAAACCCGATATTTCCGCTCTCTTCCGGTGCGTAAAAATTAAAATTATTATCGATATTTGTCATTTTAATGACATATTTACATTGGATATAATCCAGATAACCTTTGCCGCTCCCTTTATAAAATTCCATGCGGAAGGAGTTCCGTCCCGGTGTCATCGATTTTTTGGTAAAATATAATGTGCGTGTATTGTATTTCCCTACGCTGAATCGGTTCAGTAAATTATTGTTCAGTTGTACTTCGAAAAACTGTACATCTTTATAACCGTCTGTTCCGGATTTAAACCGCATTTCCAGATCAGCCGTATAATCCCGGTCAGCATTGGGCAGATAAAAAGAAAGATTGCTTGTGCCGCCCACATCATCGAAAATCTGGTAGTACCAATTATTGCCTGACTCCAACACATTGAAATTTTCCTGTTCCTTACGATATAAATAATCGGTTGTATCAGCATAAAAATCCGGCGTATTATTGTTTTTTTCCTTTAGGGTAATGGCTTTTGGGCTGCCGGCATTGTCCGCTACCAGAACCCAGTAGTAATTTTCAAAGCTGTAGGGATTGCGCAGAAAATCCACCTCATCCAGGTTGTTCAGGTACAATCCGGTGGGTGTTTTGCCATAAAAATAAATGTAGTCATTTTCCGTAAAAGAACCATTGTTTCCCGTTGAAAAAGCGCGGGTAATCTCATGAAGCGGCTGGTCGGGTTCATTTGTGATGAATTGTCCGAAAGTGGGATTGGAATAGAGGAAAATCCGGTCTTTGGTGATTTGGCTTTCTTCCAGTCCGGCTTCCTGCAGATCTTCATAGGTAATTTTATAAATATTGCTGATTTCCGATTCATTGTTGAACTCATATTCGGTGCGGTCGCTAATGGTGACGCGGAACCACTGTCCGGCAGGATAGCCGGGTTTGGCCAGGGATAGTTGAGGTTTTGGATATTGTTTGAAGCTTTCTGCCGCATATTGATTGACAAAGGCGGGATTGGATAGACCCTGTTGATTTACTTTCTGCCGGGAGGGAGTAGCGAAATCAATTTGAATTCCCGCTGTTGTGATGTACTGTAATTGATTCCCGGATTCCCCCGGCTGCAGCGGGAAAATCTTTAATTCCATTACCGGTGTGGCACCGGCATAGCCGATATTGCTGATCTCATAAAGCGGTTGGTCTTCCGGCAATGTGACGGATTCCCTGTTTTCGTAAGCGACGGTTTGCAGATTAGTAAGGGTGACCCGGGGTTTTTGCGTGTCAGGAAGAGCGATCTTGAAGGACCAATAGGGAAGACTGATGTCATCATGATGACTGTATTTCGCGTTTTCCATGCGCAGAAAATTTTCCTCCGGCACCAGTGGGTCTTTCCCGTATTCCGGTGATGAAGTATTGAGAATCCTAAAGCGAAGTTGACTTGCTGACTCCTCAATATCTCTGAGGTCATAGGCAAAGGTGTTGGTGATTAACAATAAAAAAAACAGGCACACCAAAAAAAGTCTGTGTTTATTCATACTGATCCTTCAAATTATAATTTTGAAATTTATCATTACTTCTTAGTAATTGCAATCACAGAAACGGATAAAAGTTCCCGGAAAACCGGAGTTTGATCTGATTTCTCGACGACAAAATAGCCTTTTTAAAGATATTGAAAATTGCTTGGAAAGCTCTTCTTTATAGTATAAATTTAATTTTTATTTTGACTTGCATTAAGTTAAACGAAAAATTAAATTTACTCGCTTTATTCAAGTTTGGTTACTGGAAAGAAAAATGTTAGATCAGTTACAGGATGGTTTTGGAAAAATTGTAAAGTCTCTTCGCGGAGAAGGGAAAATCACGGAAAGCAATATCCGTGATTCTATGCGTAATGTCCGTCGTGTTTTATTAGAAGCCGACGTGAATTATAAAGTTGTTAAGGAATTTACCAGTCGTGTCCAGGAAAAAGCCATTGGCGCTGATGTCGCCAAAAGCCTGAAACCGGGACAGGTGATCGTTAAGATCATCAGTGATGAATTAAAAAATCTGCTGGGCCGGAATCCTTACAAAATAAAAACCGCTAATATTCCCCCAACCGTGATTATGCTGGTGGGATTGCAGGGGTGTGGTAAAACAACCCTGTCAGGTAAACTTGCCCGGAAATTGAAAAAAGAGGGCAAAAAACCCTTGCTGGTACCGGTTGATGTCTACCGGCCTGCTGCCGTGGAGCAGTTAATGGTGCTGGGAAAACAGATCGACGTACCTGTTTTTACAGAAAAACGCCGTGTTAAAAACCGGGTCAAAGCCGCTGTTTCTCATGCACGAAAAAACAATCAGGACTATTTGATCATTGATACTGCCGGCCGTCTTCATATCGACAGCGATATGATGAAAGAGTTGGAAATGATCAAAAAGGTCGTAGCGCCGAACAATATATTTTTTGTTGCTGACGGATTGACCGGTCAGGATGCGGTTAACACCGGCCAGGAATTCCAAAGCCAGATCGGCTTCGACGCTATTGTCCTGACTAAGATGGATAGTGACACCAAAGGTGGTGCCGCCCTGTCCATTGTGGAATCCACCGGCAAACCGATCGCTTATCTCAGTACCGGCGAAAAACTGGAAGACCTCGAAGAATTTCATCCCGACCGTATGGCGGACCGGATTCTGGGAATGGGCGATGTTGTTTCCCTGGTGGAAAAGGTTCAGACAACTGTGGATGAAGAGGCCGCAGCCAGGCTTGAAAAGCGGATCATGCAGCAGCAATTCGATCTGGAGGATTATTTATCCCAGATTCGACAAATGAAAAAAATGGGACCTTTGGAAAATATTTTGGATATGATGCCGGGCGCTTTTAAAAACGCCGCCAAAAAACCAAACATTGATCCCAAAGAGATAGATAGAATGGAAGCAATTATTTTGTCCATGACCAAAAAGGAACGAAGCAAGCCGCAAATTTTAAACGGTAGCCGTCGTAAACGAATTGCTTCCGGAAGCGGAACACACGTAAGTGATGTCAACAGATTAATAAAACAATATAACCAGGTAAAAAAGCTGACCAGGCAGATTGGTAAAATGAAATTACCAAAAAATTTAGCATCTGCTTTTAAAACCGGCTTTTAACTAATTTAAGGAGGATAATTCTTGGCTGTAAAAATCAGATTATTTCGCGTAGGTAAAAAGAAAAATCCGATGTACAGAATAGTTGTAACAGATAAACGTAAAGGAACCAGAGGTTCTTACATCGAAAAAATCGGTTTTTTTAATCCAACATCAGAACCTGCAGAAGTCACAATTGATAAAGAAAAAGCATTGGAATGGATGAAAAAAGGCGCTCTTCCTTCCGAAACAGTTCACAATTTATTTCGCGATGCCGGCATCGCTCTGGAATACCACCTGGAAAGAAACAAGGCTGATGAAAAAACCCGTCAGATTGAAATGCAGAAATGGGAACTGAAGAAAAAAGAGTTAGAAGACAAGAGCCGCGCAGAACAAGATGAAAAATTGAAGAAACAAGCCGAAGAAGAAACAGCGGACGAACCGGTTGTTGAACCGGAAGCCGATGAACCGGCAGCAGAAGAAACAGAAGATAAAAACGAATAGTAAGCAGAAGAATAAAAAATTCTTTTAAATTAGCTTTATTCGTGATAATTTTCTCATTATGAAAAAAGTGCGTTTGATAAATTATTTGTTCTCTAGAAACTAGCAATAAGGAGATAGTTATGCAAGAATTCGTAGAGTATATTGTAAAGAAACTGGTTGACAATCCTGATGATGTAAAAGTTACCCAGATCGACAGTGAAAAGACCACTATTCTGGAACTTCAGGTAAAAGAAGGCGACTTGGGAAAAGTTATTGGTAAAAGCGGAAGAACTGCAAAAGCCATCAGAACTCTTCTGACTGCTGCTGCAGCTAAATCTGGACAAAAAAGAGCTATTCTTGAAATAGTAGAATAATCCTATCAAACCATGGATAGTAAAGGCCTTTTATTCCTGGGAAGTGTCGTTAAATCTCATGGGACAAAAGGCGAAATTTTAATTACTATTAATAACGAGAATATTACGTTTACCAATGATTTGAAGAGTGTGTGGTTGGGAGATAATCCCAATCACCTTTCTTCATGGGAAATAGAGAACAAACGTGTATCAGGCAATAAAGTTTTTTTGAAATTGCGAAATGTTGAAACTCCGGAAGAAGCAAAATTTCTTAAAGGACTGAATGTGTATATCAAAGCGACAGCCCTGGCTGAGAAAACGGTTTTTGAGGCCATCGGATTTGAATTGATCGACATCGATACCGGCGAAGCAATTGGTGAAATCGTCGATATTGAATCCGGCGCCATGCAGGATATAATTGTTTTTGATACCGGTGAAGCGATCAGGATGCTGCCCTTTGTACAGGAATTTGTCAAAACCATTGACTGGACAAACAGAGAAGTGGTGGTGAAATTGATTGAAGGACTGGTTTAAATGAAGATTTTTATTGTCACTGCGTTTCCCCGGATAATGGAAACTTACCTGACTGAGAGCATGATCAGAAAAGCCCGGGAAATGGAACTGGTGGAATTTGAAATCTGGGACATTCGGGACTTTACCAAGGATAAGCACCGGCAAATTGATGATTCACCTTTTGGTGGTGGCGCCGGTATGGTAATGAAACCGGAGCCCTTTTTTCGTGCCCATGATAAGGTCTGCGAAATTCTGGACAAGGAAAAACCCCGTGTAGTCTTTCCCTCTCCGCAAGGTGAAGTGTTTAACCACAAAATGTCACTGGAATTAGCCCTTGAAGAAGACCTGACATTCTTCTGTGGCCATTATAAAGGCGTGGATGAAAGAGTAATTCAAGAGCTGGTCACTGATGAGATCAGTCTCGGAGATTTTGTATTGACAGGTGGTGAATTGCCGGCGCTGGCAATTATTGACGCTTGTATTCGTCATATTCCGGGTGTCCTGCACGACTATGACTCTGCAGAAACCGATTCCTTTGCCGATGATATGCTGGAAGGGCCGATCTATACGAAACCCCGTGAATATCGCGGCCGCACAGTACCGGAAATCCTGCTATCGGGACACCATGCAAAAATTGCTGAATGGAGAGAACAACAACGTTACGAAAGAACAAAAAACCGAAGACAAGATTTGATAGAAAATAAAAAAAATAAATAGATTGGAGGCCTAAAATGGATAAATTAGCCGCAGCGACAGCAGGACAGTTGAGAGATGATATTCCGGATTTTAAAGCCGGTGACACTGTTGAAGTTGATGTAAGAATTATTGAAGGTTCAAAAGAACGAATTCAGAAATTTAAAGGTATTGTTATTGCCCGCAAAGGCAGTGGCATTCAGGAAACTTTTACCGTCCGTAAACTTTCCGGCGGTTATGGTGTGGAAAGAATTTTTCCGCTGCATTCACCGAAAATCAAAGCGATTCACAAAACCGCTACCGGAAGAGTTCGCCGCGCAAAACTCTACTACCTGCGCAACCTGACCGGCAAAGCTGCCCGCATCAGAGCAATTGATTAAGCATATATCAATCAGATAATTCTTTAAAAGACCACCCCTTGTGAGTGGTCTTTTTTGTTTGCATATGTTAGAT
>CAZCHS010000002.1:0-64549 GCA_964498725.1 uncultured bacterium
TTAAAGAGACAATAAATACAAAAATACAAAAATATATTCATGAATTTATGCAGTATGGCGGATATCCACGGGTTGTTTTATCTGATTCAAATGAAGAAAAAAGATTTGTTTTGGAAAACATATATGACACTTATTTGTTGAGAGAAATAAAAGAAATTATGCAATTAAGTAAAGATGATCAGCTGATAAAACTACTTAAAGCCCTTGCATTGCAGATAGGAAATATGCTACAATACAATGAGTTGGCACAAATTTCTGGCTTTAATTTTAATACATTAAAAAAGTATATGTATATCCTGGAACAAACCTTTATTTGTAAAAGATGTTTAACTTTTTATACAAATAAACGGCTTGAAATAGTAAAAGTACCAAAGATATATTTTCTGGATCATGGTTTTAGAAATCAATGTGCCGGCGATTTTTTGATTAATGAACAGCAAGTTGGCGCATTTTATGAAAATCTTGTCTATTCAGAAAATCTAAAAAAGGGAATTGAACTTAAATATTGGCGTACCACATCACAGGCAGAAGTCGATTTCATCAAGGATGAAAGAATTCCTATTGAAATTAAAAAAAGGCCAAAAGTCACCCGTGCTTTCCAAAGTTTTATTAAAAAATACCAGCCGGAAGAAGGATATGTGATTTCTGAAATAGAAAAAGAGAGCATAATAAAAAATGGGTGTAAAATACATTTTTTGCCTTTTGGGAAGTTCATATAATTCAATGGAGAGAAATTTACCTTTTTCTCATCCGCTGACAATTGGAGCAATAATGTGTCCCCCGTTGAGCAACAATAATTTTTTTAATTGCTCGCTGACATTTCGGGCAGGGGAGGCCGGTTCTGGCAAATACCTGCAGCGAGTATTGATTGCTGCCGCTGGCGCTGTCTGAGGAGACATAATTGGTCTGTCCATCGCCAAGTGACGTACCTTTATTCTGAATACCCTTCCTTAACACATTTTGGATAGCGAAAAAGAGTTTTTTCTGTTTCTGCCGTGAGATTGTTGATGCCGGCTGCTCCGGATGAATGCCGGCTTCAAAAAGCGCTTCATCGGTGTAGATATTCCCCAGTCCGGCTACAATATTCTGGTCCAGCAGAACCGCTTTGATCTTACGCTGTGTAGCCTGAAGTTTCTTAGAAAAATTTTTGAATTTAAAATCTTCCCCCAAGGGTTCTGGGCCTAATTTGCCCAGTTTTTCTTGAGGATTTTGCGTTAAATAAAATCGTCCGAATTTTCGCGTATCATTATAAAACAACCGTTTGCCATTATCCAGCGAAATGATCAGGTGATCATGTTTGGTTTCCGTGGCATTTTTACCGGCGATGATCAGTTTACCCGTCATGCGCAGGTGCAGGATCAGAACCCAATTGCCGGATAAATGAAAGACAATATATTTCCCCCGTCGCGTGATGGTGTTAATCTTTTTACCAATGACAAGTTTACTGAATTCAGCCGGTTTATGGGTTGCCAGGACTTTTGGAAAATTTATGCGGACATCAGTAATTTTTTTGTTCTGTACCACTGGCAGTAAACTTTTGACAATTGTTTCAACTTCGGGGAGTTCAGGCATCATTTCACCATTTTTATTATTTTTAAAATCATAATCAGCTTAATCGAAGACAAAATATAGCCAGCCCAATGTTCTATTTCCAGAAAAGTTTCAATTAATCGGCGATTGGTAGTGTTTTATTCAAAACCTTTTTTAAATTAGATCTATATAAATTAAAAGGGCAAGAAATTTTTATAATTTAAAGGAAACATTGTGAAAATATTTAAAATCACTAAAATCTCATTCGTCATTATCCTATTGTGGTCATCACTGGTTTTCGCTCAACAGCAGGAATGTTTTTTACTCATGGTTGGAAAAGAGGCTTCCGCAACCGGGCAGGTGCTTTTGGCGCATAATAATGATTTGTCGGGCGATGAAGCCTCGATGGTTGTTCGCGTACCGGCAGGGCAAGGGATTGATTATTTACCTGATGACCAGTTTGATTTTGGTTCCCGCTATGAGATGTTAATTCTTCAAACCAATATCGGCTTCAAGGAAGGTGACGCGGTGGGAATTAATGAGAGGGGAGTGGCTGTTGCCGGTGGCTTATCCATGAAAAAAGACCGCAATAGTCAGATAAAAGAAACCGATCCCCTGATTAAATCCGGTTTAGGCGGTGGCGTGCGCTATTTTGCTTTGCAGCATGCAAAGACGGCTCGTGAATGTATAAACATTATAGGCCAGTGCTATGAACACTATGGTGTCAGCTATCTCAGCGGTTTCGGCATTGCTGATACCAATGAAATCTGGTATCTGGAAACCGGTGGCGGAAAATCCTGGGCAGCAGTTAGAATTCCTGACGATCACTATTTTGTGGGCGCCAATAGTTACCGGATCGGTGAAATAGATTTATCTGATACGGCCAATGTTATCTGTTCCGATAACCTTAAAAACATTGCGAAAAATGGGCGGTTCAATTTCCAGCGCTCCTTTGGTGGCGGCTTTAGAGAAAAATCCGGCAATAATCATTATAACACCAGGCGGATTTGGCGGGGTATTCATCTGCTGAATCCGGAAAAGGATATTTTTTCCGGGGATGAATATTTTCCGCTATCATGCAATCCGAAAGAAAAAATCACATTAGAGCAGACCTTCGACCTGTTAAGAGATTACTATTCCGGAACAGAATTTAGCATCTATAAAAATGGAGAATTGAATGATGAAGAAAGAGCCATTGCCAGCTGGCGATGTGTACATACCGATGTGATTACACTGACACCGGGAAAGCCTGTTGATTATGGCGCTGTTTTGTGGACCGGCCTGAGTACACCTTTCACGGCCATTTATGTTCCCTTTTATTATGGCATAGAATCGGTTCCAGAAGCCTACAGTTTTGCCCCAACATCCTATGATAAACAATCAGCTTTTTGGCTATTTAAACACCTGGGGGATTTGTGTCGACCGGATTACCCGCAGAAAATGAAGTCCTGGATAAAAAAGCGCGAACAATTTGAACAAATGATAATTGAGGAGCATTGCGGAATCCTGAACAATATGAAAAGCCTTGATCCATTAGAGGGTAGAGAATATTTAACAGGCAGAACTCAGAAATTTTCAAATACTGCTTTGAGAATGACAAAAGAAATGATTGATTCACTTGAAATGGAGCGGGATAAACCCCGGAGTGGGTGAAGTGGCCCGTTTTGGAACAATTACTTTGATAGTTTACTCTTTACCTTTTCCATCAATTGCTCACGGGAAAAGGGTTTTTGGATGAAATTTCCACGGCTGATGTGCTTTTTATTGTCCAGGATCGAATCGGTATAACCGGAAATCAGAATATATTTGAGGTACTGATTTATTTTCAAAAAAGTTTCAATAATCTTTTCGCCGCTAACGCCCGGCAGCATGACATCACTGATAACCAGATCAATATTAAAATATAATTTTTCAAAAATCGGCGCGGCTTCGTGATAATCTTTTGCTTCCAGGGTATCGTAGCCGAAATAGTTCAGGGTCTTTCTGACGTATTTTTTTACTTCTTGATTGTCTTCAATGATCAGAATCAGGCCCTTTCCATAAAAGTCCTCTTCCGATTCATCAATGTTTTCTAATTCCAATTTAGCGGGAGATTCGACTAATGGGAAAGTAATCCGGAATTCCGTCCCAATACCTTTTTCACTGGTGACATAGATGTTTCCTTTACTTTGCACGATAATACCGAAAACTGTGGACAGTCCCAGTCCGGTGCCCTTACCCATTTCTTTTGTGGTGTAAAAAGGATCAAAAATATGATCGATGGTCTCCCGGTCCATACCGGCACCTGAATCCCGGACTGATATCATGGCATAGTCGGCGGGAGTATCCTTTGGAAAGTTTGAAGCGTTTTTATCATTAATAGTAATTTTTGAAACTTCGATAGTAATTGTACCACCATCCTGAATAGCATCTTTCGCGTTGAGAACAAGGTTTAATAAGACTTGCTCTATCTGCCGGGAGTCAATATTAATGTTAATGGGATCATCTGAATATTTAAAAGTAATTGCATTATCATTTTTAACTACACTACTGAGCATTTTTTCAAAATTTTTGATCAGGATATTGGAATCGATAATAGCCGGATGCAAGAGTTGTTTCCGGCTAAAAGCCAGTAGTTGGGTGGTCAGATCAGCGGCCTTTTTTCCGGCTTCCAGAATTTGCTCAACCGGTTCATAAAGCGGATGATCCGGGTTGGTGGTATACATAATAATATCAGCATAGCCATTGATAACTGTCAGAAGATTGTTGAAATCATGAGCGACACCACCGGCTAATTGCCCGATAGCCTCCATTTTTTGGGATTGTATCAGTTGATTCTGCAATTTCTTTTGCTCTTTCCTCAACTGATGGCTATGAGCGAGTTCCTCTTGCAGTTGTTGATTGGTTAATTCCAATTGTTTGGTTCTCAGGGTAACTTTTTTCTCTAAATTTTTATTAAGTTCAGAAACCTTATCTTTTTCTTTTTGCAGCAGAATTGATTGTAAAAAGTCATTGCGCATGGTGGATTCGATGATATAAGCGGCAGTGAGGGAGAGAAAATTAGCGGATATAAAAAAGAAATTATTGTTGATAATGTAAAGGAGAGGAGTGTTATTGTAAATTGCTGATGCCTGGTAGATCAGTATGATCAGAATACTCAGCGCCAGAGACCAAATAAACCGCAGACCGCTAAAGGTAAAGGCAAAAATAATGACGATAATTTCACCGGCATAATAGAGATATGTAACCGGAGGATGGGCAATGATGATCATAATGATAATGACCACGGCACAGACAAAATTTGTCACAAATAAGGCCGGTTGACTGATTTTTTTGTAGATTTTTTGAAAACTCAAAGCCAGTGTAAAAAGGGCGGCTGGCATGACAATGAAAAATCGCATTCCTAAGAAGAGATGGCTTTTTTCCGGAATCATCAAAACATCAAGAAAACTGAATAACAAGTAAAGAATTGTACCGAGTACCAGGGCAACCCGTTGCTGATATATTTTCCGCTCCAGATAATAGTCCAGAAATTTCTGTTCAAGGTGTTTTTTGTTACCTTGAAATTTCAGCGTTATGGGATTTAAATAATTCATTTTAATTTAATAGTGAAGGGGCGCTTTCAATTTTTGCTATTTGTAAATAATGGCGTTACCATGTTTCCCGTCCATTTTCACAACCGCCGGTCGTTTAAGTTTTACATGACGAAAAAAATGACCATCCTCAATAACTTCCTGCCGGCAGAGCCATTTCCAGTCTAGATGGCAATCATCACTATTGACCGGAATCGATAAATACCCCAATTCCATAGCGACGACATTATGAAAAAAATGTGTGCCCTGTGAAGGATCAATGTCAAAGTCTTTTATACCCGCTTCGATGATCACCTTTGCAAAAGATATATCCACAAATTTTACTGGAATGCCTAAAAACCGGTCCTGCGATCCCCAGCGGCCGGGCCCGATAAGTATGTATTTTTGTCCCTGCTCTTTCATTTGTTTGTTAATTTTGGAAATTTCATTCCCCATTTGTTCAGTCTTGGTTTTATCAAAAGTTTCCGGCTTCACAAAAATGACATCCGTAAGATTGTCAATAACGCCGTTTCCCATACTGTGGCAGGAGGATAGAAATAATTCTTCTTTCGGAATATCCTGTGGAATTTCCACATCTTCCGAACGAATTGTCAGGGGCCTGACCTGGAGAATATAAAAGGTCGGTTTGTTATACTCATTGTTCCTGTTCAGGTCAACGGCAAATTCGATTTCGGCGGGCATTCCCAGCGCGGTCTGGGCAATGTCCAGAATATTTTCCATGATCTTGGCAAAAGGGATGTAATCATATTTGATAATATTGTCAAAATTAATAACCAGTGCCCCTTTGCGTTTTGTGCCGGGATACAGCCGGCTGTTCTGATAATCCCAGGTTGAGGCAACGTGATTTATGGATTCATGTTTTTTGGCTTCATAAATACTGAGTTTTTCCAGTGTGGAATCTTCGCCGTCAATCAGGTCAATATTATTTTTTTCCAGGTTCAGGGCGTAAAAGGATTGCTGTGAATTTTTTAACTGGGCTTCAGGGAGGAGAAATTCCTTCTTAGGGTATTTGGGACTAAATCTGAAAATCCGGCCGCCTTCCACAACCCCTTTTCCCATGCCCACTGCCAGTGACACTATCCCATCTTTGTTTTTCATATCGGCAATGGGATAAAAATTATAGGATTGCGCCACCCCGGAAAAGGTGGGATAGAAATATTTTTCGTTAAATTGATTACCCACAATTTGCTGAATGATAACTGCCATTTTTTCTTCATCCAACTGATGGGCCATATTTTCAATATATTCTCTTGTTTTGGAATTAAAAACAGAAGCGAAGACCAGTTTGATGGCATCGGTTAATTGTTTCATACGAAATTTTTTTTCGGAATGGTTGTTGGGCAGCATAAAGGTTCTGTATATTCCGGCAAAAGGTTCGGCATAGGAGTCTTCCAGAAGTCCCGAACTTCGAACAGCGAGGGGATACCGTGCATTGTCCAGAATGATGTCCAACCGGTGCATCAGTTTATCTGTTAAGCGGCAGTTGATAAAAAATTCGTCAACTTCACGATCAGTTTTATCATAAAGGTCTTCCTCGACAATATTATTAATCTCAATAAATTTATCAAATTCATTAGTACCGATAATAGCGGTATTGGGCAGAAAAACATTAACTTCCGGGTATTTTTCATCAAAATCCATGGCTACCAGCAGGGAATTCAAAAATGCCAGGCCTCTGCCTTTTCCGCCGAGTGATCCACTGCAGAGGCGGGTTACTTCATTGGGGGCTAAATTAATATAATCGTAAAAATTGATGATCTTACCCCGGCCGTGAATTTTTTGAATATCAAGGATCGTTGATATCAAGTAGGCTCTTAACTCTTCAATAGAGGCAAAATCTTTATAGGTTAAGGGTTTTAACTTTCTGGCAATTTTGATTTCTCCCCGGGCCATTAACCAGGCGGAAAAATGATTGGCTTCACTGTGAAACAGAATGGATTCGTTGGGGATCTGGTGGAGTTTCTCTTTAAATTCACCGAGGGTTTTTGCGCGGGTTAATTCTGTCTGGTCAGCTTTGCGAAAAATAAATTCACCAAAGCCCATGTGATTCAAGATGAAATTCTGCAATCGTCGCAGGAGCCGGGAAGAATATTTATAAAGAAAGAGTGATTCTATTTCATCAGCATTTTTTTTATTGGAACGATCGGAAGAAAGAAGGACGGTGGGAATATCAAAAACACTTTCTTTGACGGCTGAAATCAGTTTAACGCCGGCATGCATATCCATTTCATCGTTAAAAGGATAACTGGTATCGGAGATCACACCAATGACGTATTCCTGGTATTGATTGAAAAATTCCATTGCGTCTTCCAGGTTGTGTACCAGAATTAATTTTGGGCGGGCGCGCATTCGTAGCCGTTTATTATTTTCAGCCACATCACTTTCAATCAGATACTGGGTCTGTTTCATGATCTCCTGGTAAAGTAACGGCAGAAACATTGAATAATATTTAATGGAGTCTTCAACAATCAGGACTACGCGAACCAGGCCGTTTTGCGTATCCGATTCACAGTTAATTTTATCTTCCAGGGATTTGATGATGGCCAGGAATAGTTTTGAATCGCCATTCCATAGAAAAATATCGTCGAAGAATTTTGTATCATCTTTATTTTTCAGATATTTAGTATCGGAAAGCATACTGAGTAAAAGCACTACCGGCAGATTGGGATCCTGTTGCTTGATGGTTTCAGCCAGGGTAAAAGGGGAGGTTTTACCGATGTGCATCATGGTAATGACCATATCAAATTTTTCATGCTCCAGCAACCTGAGAGCTTCCGTACCCGTTGGTACGCTGGTTATTTTGGGTACCATGGAAAGATTTAATTCCCGGTATTCGCCAAAAATTTGCTGCGATAACTGGCCGTCTTGCTCAAACGTGTAGGCATCGTAAAAGGATGAGACCAGCAGAATACTTTCGATGCGGTCGGTCATCAGGTTGTGATAGCATTCATCACCGAATTTAAATTTATTGTAGTAGTAGATTAGTTCGTGCGCGTCCATAGAATTCCTTGCATTTTTAAGTATTTAAGTTGACTAATTTCTTGATTAATTTTGAAAAAGCCAAAAAAATATACAGATATTTAGTCGTTTTTTGGTAATTTATAGTCTGTTTTTTAGATTTTAAGGGTAATTTTAAATACTAACCAAAGAGAGAAAATGAATACTGAAACCAGAAATAAATTAATCGAAATGTTCGTAAGATGGTCCGGAGAAAAAGCCCTTGAGGTACAGAAACTACCCCGTTCCGGCTCTTACCGTGAATACATAAGAATATACGGCAAAACCAAAAGCGCCATTGGTACATTTAATGAAGATTACCAGGAAAACCAGGCTTTTTTATATTACAGTGAGCAATTTTGTGCGAAGAATTTAAATGTTCCCCGCATCTACCACAGCGACCTTGTGAATAATATTTATTTGCAGGAGGATCTTGGGGATATAACGCTATATCAATATTTGTCGGAAATTTACCAGGGAGAAGAATTTCCGGATCAACTTAAAAGGACCTATAAAAAAGTCATTAAGAATCTGCCTAAATTCCAGGTTGCCGGCAGCGAGAATCTGGATTTTTCTTATGCCTATCCCCGTCACAGTTTTGACAAGCAGTCCATGATGTGGGACTTAAATTATTTTAAATATTATTTTCTTAAGCTGGCCAAGATTGGCTTTAACGAGCAGGAACTGGAAAAGGATTTTCATACCTTTACCGATTATTTGTTGCAGACTGATTGCCATTATTTTTTATACCGGGATTTTCAATCCCGAAATATTATGCTGAAGCATGATGATGTCTATTTTATCGATTACCAGGGGGGAAGAGAGGGCGCGCTGCAATATGACCTGGCCTCGCTGCTTTACGACTCCAAGGCTAATATTCCTGAGCATGTGCGGTGGGAACTGTTGGAGTATTACCTGAATGAACTGGAACAGTATATTCCGGTAAACAGGGAAGAGTTTTTGGAATATTTTCAGGGATATGTGCTGATTCGAATCATGCAGGCCATGGGGGCATATGGTTTTCGTGGATTTTATGAAAAGAAGCGTCACTTCTTAAAATCAATTCCCTATGCTTTACAAAATCTGGAGTATTTACTGGAAAATTACCGAATGCCCCTGGAACTCCCCAGTCTTTTAAATGCCCTGAAAAAGATAACAAAATCACAGTTGTTACGAAATATTGTTAAAGAACAAAATGATCTCACGGTCACAATTAAAAGTTTTTCTTATAAAAAAGGACTTCCCGTTGATACATCGGGGAATGGCGGGGGATTTATTTTTGATTGTCGCTGCCTCAGTAACCCCGGGCGGTATGCAGAATTCAGCCGGTCTACAGGCAGAGACCAGGATGTGATTGAGTTTTTTCGTACCAAAGATGACGTTAAAAAATTTATAAAAAAGACAAATGGGATTGTAGATATGGCGGTGAATAATTACCTGGAACGGAATTTTACCCATTTGATGGTTAGTTTCGGTTGTACCGGCGGCCAGCACCGGTCTGTCTATTGCGCCGAAAATCTCGCCCGTCATTTGAAAGAAAAATATAGTCTGGCTGTTGATGTCAGCCATATGGAAAGCCATCTGTTTGAAACGGAGTGATCAATTATGAAAGCAGTCATTTTCGCAGCCGGACTTGGCACCCGGTTACAACCCCTGACTAATGATAAACCAAAAGCATTGGTTGAAATTGCCGGGAAAACACTGCTGGAACACGCTATTAATTACCTCAAGAAATACGGTATTCAGGAATTTGTTATCAATATCCACCACTTTGGAGATTTGGTTGTGGAATATCTTGACCGGCATAATAATTTCGGGGTAACTATTCATATTTCCGATGAACGACAACAATTATTGAATACCGGTGGCGGCCTTGTAAAAATGGAGAAGTGGCTGGCCAATGATCCTTTTATTGTCTATAATGTTGATATCATCACTGACATTGATTTAGATAAAATGGTAGCATTTCACCTCCGGAGTAAGGCGTTGGCAACATTAGCTGTCAGAAACCGGACAACCAGCCGCTATCTGCTCTTTGATGATGATAATTATTTGCGTGGGTGGAAAAATATGAAAACCGGTGAAACGATTTATACCTGTCAAAATGCCGGCCACCTGAATGCCTATGCTTTTAGTGGCGTACATGTCATTGATCCGGCGATATTTCAATATAAGCATGAGGAACAGATATTCTCGATTATTCACTGGTATCTTGACCTGGCAAAAGACAATCTGATCAGTGGTTATGTTCATGATGACTCTTTTTGGCTGGATGTGGGAAAGTTGTCGGCCTTGCCACTGGGGTACGATTATATGGTTAGCAAATAAGTCGACAAAGCCAACTATCTTATAAGTAATTTTTATACAGCCGGTGATTTTTTGCTACTTTTTTCCTTGGAGATAAAAGAAAAAATGGCAAAAAAACACAGAGTACCTGTCAGTTTTAAGATTTAAAATAAATTCATTTTTTTCTTGCTTTCAATCCGAAAAAAAGAGTATATTTCGCCCGCTATTTGTTAACGGAGGTGTAGTCCTAATTGGTAAGGCAGCGGTCTTGAAAACCGCCGGGTTTGCGCCCTTGGGGGTTCGAGTCCCTCCACCTCCGCTTTGGAAAGAAACTTTCCTGGGAGAGTTGGCCGAGTCGGCTGAAGGCGCTCGCCTGCTAAGCGAGTATACCGTTAGTAACGGTATCGCGAGTTCGAATCTCGCACTCTCCGCAAATAAAAATCCGGTTTTTACACCGGATTTTTTAGTTTGTAAGCAGTTTTTAATTTTTTGGATAATTGTTTTCTCATGGCGGGAGTAATTGAAGTATCCGTATAGGATTGGCGTAAAATTTCTTTATCCTCTAACAATCTAAATAAATCCTCACGTTTTGAAGTCAGAACATGCCCCAGGGCTTCCTTGATGGCAAAACCCAGTATCATTCGCTTTTTTTTCGCAGCAAAATATATTTTTGGACGATTATACAGTTTTGGAAAAACAACCACCAGGTATTTTTTCTTTTTGGGATAATATTTTACCATGAGATTAAAGCGGGCTTCGGATTCCTCTTGACCAAACACCTTAATGACTTTATTGAAATCGGGAATGTTTTCAAGATTGTGAATATATGTTTTATCAAGTTCTTCCAAGATGGACAGCATGTGTTGCATAAATATTTCAGCCTCATCTCTGGATGAGGTAAAACAGGCATAAGTGACAGGAGGAAAGGAAGGGATATGGAAAATATGGGTTTCTTTGGATTGGTGAATACAATTGATGTTAGAACGCTCTGTAGGTTTTTTCTCAATAATTTGATTGATAGAATTTTCCAGCGGTAGCCGGTCTCGGATACCGGCCTGAAAATGAAAATGGGGACATGTGGCCCCGGCTAAAGGGCCGTTAAAATAGATGGCGTAATCGGTTAATTTTGACGCCAGAGTCAACATATCCGGGAATTTATTACCCAGAATTTGTAAGTCATGGTTTACTGTTGGAATTGTCAGGTCGCCGGGAATTGTAATGCCGGGGTTGAGAATGATCATATATTTTCCGTCTATAGCCCGAATCCCTTTTTGTCCGGGTAACAGATCACAAAGCATACATTTATGATTATTAGTTTTGTCGGTGAATGTATTGGCGCGGACATTCTTTGTGCGGGTAGGATTAAAGAATATTCGATAAGTAATATTGTTGATCTTGATATAAGCAAAACTGGAATTCATGTATTGCTTCATGTTTTTAATAAGCATTGGAAAACCGGAAACAGGGGTGAGCTGATGATCAATCAGGGCTTTGACCTTTTCCTGAAGAGTCAGGCGGTGACCGCTTTTCAGATAGGGCGCTATTTCATATTTTGTAATTTCAACATTTTCAATTTTCATAGATTCTATGTATTTTTTCGATTAATAGGTTATAATGGAATAAATGCTAAGTATAAAAAAGCAAAATATCAAATGAATAAATCAACAATAAAAATCGTTTTTACTGATCTTGATGGTACGCTGCTTAATTCTAATCAAGTAATCAGCCGGGCTGACCTGGAAATGCTGCATCAGTTAAAAGACAAAAATATTGTCAGAGTAATCGCCACCGGCCGGAATCTGTATTCTTTAAACAGAGCCCTTGCATCAGACTTTCCTGTGGATTATGTGATTTTTTCCTCCGGCGCCGGCATCATGGACTGGAAAACCAAACATTTGATTCACAGCTGCAATTTGACCCGTGATCAGATCAACAGTGTGTCCGCTTTGCTGATGCGTGAAAAGATAAATTTTATGCTCCACCGCAAAGTGCCTGACAATCATCAGTTTTATTATTTTCATCATGATGAGATGATGGAAGATTTTCAGCGCCGGTTAAATCTCTATTTGGACCATGGGAACCGCATGCATGTTGTGCATCCCGATTTAAATCTGGCCTCTCAGTTCTTAGCCATTTTTGATGATTTGGAAAAGTTTGAGGCCATACGCAGTCAATTGGAAAATGTTAAAGTAATTCGCACCACTTCGCCCCTTGACCATCAGTCAATCTGGATGGAGATTTTTCATCCCAGGGTATCTAAAAAATCCGGTTGCCGTTGGGTCTGTGACCACTTGGGAATAGAACAGCGCAATACAATCAGTTTTGGCAATGATTACAATGATCTCGACATGCTGGAATGGACAGCACAAAGTTATGTGGTGGCCAACAGTCCGCCGCCCTTGCGGGATAAATTTCATACCACTACCAGCAACAATAAAAATGGCTTCTCAAAAATATTGCAGGATTTGGTTTAAAAATCAAACATACTTATATTATAGGAATTCGTTGGTAAGAACAATTTGAAGGGAGAAAAATTGAGAAAAAATTTATTCATCATTATGATGATTGCGGTAATGTTGGTTTTTGCCTGTAGCAATCAAACTGACCAAAAGGAAACAGCGGATACACCGCATTCACAGACTCAAGATCATGATGCCCATGAAATTGACAACCATAACCATGCTGACCATACAGATTGCGGCCAAACTCATGACGGATGTGGCGGTTGTGAAAACAATGCTGAAGTCAAAAAGAATTTTGAAGAAATCGAATGGGGGAATGACATTGATACCGCGCTGGAGAAAGCCGCTGAAACCAATGAAATTTTGATGGTTGATTTCATGGCTACCTGGTGTCCGCCCTGCCAGGCAATGGATGAGAAAACCTTTCCCAATCACAATATCATTCACAAAGCGGAACATTTTATTCCTGTAAGAATCGATGTGGACAAGCAACAGGATGTCGCCAATCAATACAATGGCAATGCCGGCAAATACGGCGGTATTGGTATTCCGAATATTCTGTTTATGGATAAGGATAAAAATGTCATTCGTCATATTGTCGGATTTCATAGCGCGGAAAAACTGGCCAGTGTCATGGACTCGGTTTTGACCGGGAAATACGAATAGAACAGGTCATAAATTTTAATCTAAGCACCGGTGTGTGATCATGCCGGTGTTTTTTTTAGTTTCAAGAGTAGCAGACTACTGATTCCCAGGGCCACCAAACCAACCACAAACCAGACCATGAAGGCCAATTTAACCGTATATCGGTCAGCTGTCAGTCCCACCAGCGGACGTGAAAAGATCATGATGATGCTGGCGACTAAATTAACCAGTGAAATCACTGAGGCGCGAATATCATTGGTCAGGTTGTTATTCAGAATAATATTCAGTACCGGCTCACACAAAAAGAAAGCAAACCTGAGCAATACAATTCCAAAAATAATCAGTGCAATTGTACTGCTGAAAGCGGTGATACCGACGGCAATAACCTGCATTATTATACCCAGAATGATCAATGTGATATTACCGATCCTGCCGGCAATCTTTCCGGTTATAAAACCACTGAGAATGCCCATGCCGGTAAAGAGCGCAAAAATGACCCCGAAGGATTCTGTTCCGAGGCCAATTGATTTGAGCAAAGGTTGGTAAAGCAGGGTCGGGGTCCAGTGAAATGCTGTCCAGATAGCCAATAGAAAAATTGTTGCCAGTAATGTCCGTTCCTTTTTTGCCAGTACCAGGAAAGCGCGCCAGATTTCTTTTAGTGAATTTGGTGCATTACTGACCTTTGGCCGGGGAATTCCAGGGAGGGTCAGAATTAATAAAGCCGCCAAACCGGCGAAACAGCAATTAATGATAATCGGCAGCGCCGGTTTGATATTATAGAGAAAACCGGCGGAAGAATGGGAAATCACCAGGGATAGGGCGGCAATGGAATTAAAGAGCCCGAATAACCGCACATTACTCTTCGCCTTGTTTCTGGTAGCCAGTAATTCATACCGGTAAGCAGTATTTGTCCCGGATAGCATACTGAGAAAAAAGGCCCACATGATCCAGCAAAGCGCCAGGGTGAGGAAATTGTTGGTAACCAAAAGCAGCAGATAGGTGATCACCCCGAGTACAGCGCCGGAAAAATAAGTGGATTTACGGCCGATTTTATCGCCCAATACACCCAAGGGAAATTCCATAATTACAATGGAACCGCGAAAGATCATGTCGGCAAATACGATTTGCTGAAGTGTGAAGTCTTTTTCCAGCAAAAATATGACCCAGATAGGAAACCAAAACTGGGATTCCAGCAGAAAGTGGATAACTCCCATTTTCCGCAGATTTGTTGTGCGGACCGGAATGGGTTAATCCTCCAGTTTTTCCATGGCTGTTGTGACCCGGAAAAAGAAAAGAAAGATACCGATCACCAGGATTGGTGTCAATACAATGACGACAAATTTCCCGCCGATCAAAAAGGGTTTTAAGTTCGGCAGCATATCCAGAGTCGCATCCAGAAAACCGATGGAGTCCGCTGCCCAGCTGAACAATGTCAATAAAGCTAAAATTGACAGCAAAATATTTAACCGGTCGGACATTTTGTTGCGTTTTTGTTCAAGGCTTTCTTTGAGTCTTGCTTCGCCTTGCTCATGGAGATGGGCCAAAGCATCCTTTTTACTGTCAAAATAGTTGATCATGTCATTGATCCGCCAACTTTTTGCTGTTTCCTGGTAGAGGTAATGGGAAAGGGGGGAGAGCATTTTCAGATAATCCATCTGGTAGGAAAAGATCAATTCACTTTCCACTGTCAGTTTTTCAATTTCATTCATTGAAGCGATAATATCATTTTTGGAGAATTTTTTCATGCGGGTATATTTTTCCAGAAATTTCATAACCAGGTCATTGAGAATCTGGGCGGACCGCCAGTAAAATTGTAATTGAGTCAGTGTGGAAGCCAGTTTTTCCTTTTCTTCATGGGAAATGCCGACTGCCAGTGACATTCCCCAGCCAAGATGAATAAATCCCTTTGAGAGGCTATTCATATCAATTAATCCGTCGGGATGACTGACGATTAAAATGTTATGGGTGTTTTTACCGAAGGGTAACATGCCTTCATATTCAAAATCAAAGATAGCGACGGAATGGCCCCAAAGTGGAAATCCCGATTGTTCATGAGGATAAAGTTCCGAGATGTCGATGATTTTTTCTGCATCCACAACTTTTGGAACAGCAGTTCTGGCGCTCTGTAAAACTTGTTGGTCACATTCTGCCACGGTTTTTAACAATCCCTCTGACAGAACAAAAGAGTCTCTGAGTTTTTGCATAAATTGTTTGTATTCATTGCCCTCGGTGGAGATATTTTTTTTGAGTTTTAAGTCCACGAAACAACTAAATGTCCCAATTCCATTTTCCTGAAAATTAATGGTAAGGGATTCGATTTTTGGTTCTTCCGCCAAATAATCAGCAACAGCGGCATAAAGTGTTTTGTCCGGAGTGATGGTTTTGATGATTTTTGCAGAAAAAATAGCACAGTCCCGGTGAGTAACGCCCTGAGGATTATCAAAGAGAAGCTGATTTGTATTGGTATTGCCATTTTCATCGATCCAGTCCTGAAGTGCCTTTTCATTATCCTGATACCGCTGAATATAATATTTTTTCTGTGCTGAATTATACTTCTGCAAATTCCTGAAAACCTTTCGCCTGAAATCTTCATAGGTATTGCTCAACAGGGAATAATCCATTTTTAAACTGGTGTTAAAAGGACCGCAAATTAAGAGTTTAAAGGTGTTGGGGATCTCGTTCATCATCATACATCTCCGGAATTTTCTGATTTTTTAATAAAATTAAGTGTTTCTAATAATATTATGAATTGATAAAAATAGCAACATTATTTCTATAGAAATTAAAGCCGGTAAAAATCCCCACACTGGAATTATTATAATCGAAATTAAATACAGACCCACACTTCCACCCAGGATATCATAAGCATACATTTTTCCTGTTCCCGCTATCAGTTCGTTTTTTTTGTACTGTTTCATTAATAATGGAAAAACCTGTCCGCTGATAAAACCGGTAACCAGGATAGAGACATTGATAATAAAAACCAGCTGATTAAAAAAAATGATGGAAATAGCAGTTAGATTGACCAGGTTGGCCAGCAGAAATATGTGCTTCAGTTTGAGACTAAATTTATTATAAAGAAGCGAGCTGATACCGGCGCCTGTCATAAATAAAAAAATTATTAGCGCAGTTCGCAAATATACTGATCCTGCAATGGACTGATAAAGCAGGATCAGAATTGATTCCTGGCTCATTACAAAAAATCCAAAAAAGATCATATTAAATTTAGAACGTTTTTTTGTATTCCTGATGAAAAATACCGGGAGTGTGATTATGATAATAAAAAGATAGAGGGCAAAGACCGGAATTTTTGATAATTTCCTGTAAATTTTGCTAATAAATCCTTTGGTTTGCAAATCCTGCAACAGGGCAGAATAGAAATATCCCGTGGGTTTAAACAGTGAATTTATCTCTTCAGTGGGATTTTTTTCCAAATTATTGTTTAGGAAGTCTGTTTTAAATAGAGTTAGCCTGTCACTCAAATAGTAGGAATTGATATAATGGGTTGTATCCGGTATGACGGAAAAATCTGCAATATCATAATATTTGTAATTATTGGTGCCGATAAAATGGATTGTTCCTCCCGGTATTACCAAAATTTCCGAAAAGGTTTTTTTGACCGTATTTTTAATCGTATTCAGGAGCTTTGCCCTGTCCGGTGGAAGAAAGGTTTCACTGCCGTTTATTCGTAAATCCACCAGTGAATTAGGTGTCATAATCCGGGAGAGTATTTGCAGAAATTCCGTTGTATAATACCGGTTGAATTTAAGATTGGTAGGTTCCGGGATATTTAATAAAATAACATCAAAATTTTCATTGATACTTTTGATTTTTTTGTAAGGATCGCTGAAAATATGATTGAGTGTAAAGGAAAAATCGAAATCAGGATGTTGAGCAAAGACCTTTTTATGCATATCTTCGTTGCTGCTGATATGGGTCACCCGCTCGATTGTTTTATATTTGGCGATTTCCCTCAGCATTAAAGGATTGGTTGGCCCAATGATCAGCAGGTTTTCGGGACTCCGGTGGATAGAACAGGCAAAATGCACAATTTCTTCATTGACAGAGAGGTTTTCATTGCTATGAATAAAAATATTATCCACGTATAAGGTCTTGTCCTTTTTGTGCTGTAATTCCGTAATGATGCCGGTAGGTGTCTCCACTTTGCTTGTCAATTGAAATTTTTCATAATAAATTTTTGATAATTTATCTTCCAACAAAAGAGTGATCCCTAAAAAAATAATCAGAATCGCGGATAGCAGTGGATATCTTTTTTTGTGAAGCAAGATGCTGAAACCGGGCACTGCCAAAATTGCCACGACAATGAAATATTCATAGGTACTGCCTGTATATTTCAGGCAGAGGGCAAATAACAGGCTTCCCAGCGCCGCTCCGATTAATTCACAGCCATAGATATGATTGATGCGCACTTTTGTATATTGCTCAAAAATAGACGCTGTAATGGCCGGGAACATAAACCCGTTTATAAAAACGGGCAGGGCCAGGAAAAGTAACGAAACGAAAAATACAGTATCATTACTAAGGATGACAAAATTATCGATACCGATAATTTGTCGTAAATAATAGAGAAGCCAGTAAAAAAGAATTGAGAACACTATGTATAAAAGAGCAATGATAAATGGATTAAAGGATATTTTATGTTGATATTTACCATAGGTATAACTGCCCAGTGCCGTAAATATCAGCCAATGTCCCAAAACAATACTGATAGAAATCTCATTGCCGGAAAAGACAAAACTGATAATTTTAATAAAACTAAGTTGAACCGTGACTGATAATACGCCGTAAATGAATATTGGATAAAATTGTTTTTTGAAAAAGGTCATTGTTAAGATTTCATTAATTATAAATCAACAATGGTAATATATGAAAAAGTTTTTATAATTTTACCCTGTAACAGAAAAAAATAATGGGTTGCAAAAGAAAAAAATCCTGAATAAGTTTAGTTAGTTAGAAAAAAAATGAAATATTAAGAAGGAAATTAAAAAATAATGAATACAATTATACTGTACAATGGAAAAATTTTTACAGGTGTCGCGCTGCTTGAAAACAATACTGTCATTATTAAAGACGGCAAGATCGAGGATGTCATCTCCAATGAACGATTTACGAGTAAGGATATTCCCAAAGATGCGGAAGTCTATGATGTCAACGGTGCGGTAGTTTCACCGGGATTTATTGATACACATATTCATGGGATCAAAGGCTATGATACCAGTGACAATTCCCCGGACGCGATTCACGGCATGTCGGAAGCCCTGATTGAGCATGGTGTGACTTCTTTTTGTCCTACTATGTATCCCCAGCAAGAGGATGATTTTTTAGCCGGAATAAAAGCTATAACCGATGCCATGGATAATGAACCGGGCGCGGAAGTGCTGGGACATCATCTGGAAGGACCTTTTGTATCCAGGGATAAACATGGCGCTCTGGATCAGCAATATATGAAAGAGGTCGACCTCGATTTGATGAAAAAATATTATGAAACTTCCAGGGGAAAGATTGCGATCATGACAGTTGCGCCGGAATTAAAGAATATGCGTGAACTGGCGCTGTACGGAACCAAACAGGGCATTGTTTTATCTGCCGGTCATTCCAATGCGACCTACGAACATATGGTTGAAGGAATGCAGGCCGGTATTCTGCATTCAACTCACTTTTTTAATGCTATGCGGCGATTGCATCACCGGGACCCCGGTGTTGTTGGTGGTATTATGATTCATCCCAATATCAGTTGTGAAGTCATTGCTGATGGACATCATGTTCACCCTGCAATCATAAAATTATTACTGCGGGTAAAGCCGATTCACAAAATTGTCATGGTAACTGATGCGCTGCGGCCCACCTGCCAGACAACCGGAAAATTAATGGCCAATGGTGAAGAGGTTTATTTCAGCGGTGGTCTTTTTAAAAAGAAAGGCGACGATACAATTGCCGGTTCCTCGCTAACTATGATAAAGGGTGTCAAATACCTGAATGAAATTGGTGTTTCCCTGGAAGATTCATTACGAATGGCAGCCTGTAATCCGGCAACAGTTATCAGCAGGCAATTTGATAAGGGCTATATCATTCCCGGAAAATCCGCTGATATAACTGTTTTTGATAAAGAGTTCAATATCAAGATGGTAATGACCCAGGGCATCATAAAAAAGAATAATCTCTAAATTAAAATAATAAAAAAGCGCTTGTCCTACGAACCAAGCGCTTTTTTTATTTGATTCAAAAAATAGATTAGGTAAAATCTCTGACATCTTTATCATCTTTTTTATCCGTATCTTTTTTTCCCTGCATCAGGATGAAAACCCCCGCAATAATCAGCGCCAGCGGTACAAAATATTCCCAGGTCAGGTGAAAAACCCTGGTGACAAAATGAGTGTAGTAAAATGATTTGTCCAAAGCGACAAGGGCTCCGAATATGATCAGTATAACCCCGATGATTATTTTAGTACTGCCACCGGCTGATTGTTTTTTTGCAGGTTCCACTTCATTCTCATCTTTGAATTCCTTTGGGGGAATGATCACCCACGCGATGATATAGGTCAACAACCCAAATCCATGCATGAAAAACAAGCCCAGTGCAATGATCCGTACAATGACCGGATCGATATTCAGATATTCAGCAATTCCACTGCATACGCCGGCAATAATTTTATCTTTGTCGTTGCGATATAGTTTACGTGCCATTGAATTCTCCTTTTTTGAAATTTATTCTATTTTTAATTCATAACAAAATTATGATGAAAAAAGATTAAAATTAGTTGTCATCAAGAATACAGAAATTATGTCATTTTATTGCAATTGTTTATTGGTTTTATGGGAATAGTAACAAGTGAGGCAATCTGTAATTGCAAAAATCCGGTAGCAGAAAACAATAAATTTATTAATTTTGGAAAAAACTACTTGTGTGTTAGCAAATTATTTTATTAACTTTCACCGGATAAGATATTATGGAGAAGGTGATATGAATACAATTGAGAACAACTGGTTAGAAAAAGATTTAAAAGGTGTCGGCTACAAACAGTACTTACGCAAATTGGCAATACTAAAATATCTTTATACAGACGGAAAAATGCCGAAACGCGAATTGTCCAACCGAACACGAATGAGTCCGCCGACGGTCAACAAACTAATTGAAGAATTACAGGACCTGGAATTGGTCAGAGACTACGGATTGGGCGAAGCCAATCAAAAAGGAGGACCCAGGCCAACCTATTACGGAATAAATCCTGATTCTCGCTATATCATCGCTATTGATATTGAAACCTATAATACTAAGATTGCCATATTCAACCTGAATAAAAAAATTATCGGAGATGTGAAGGTTACTGATATTAGTGTCCAGGGAGATACCGAAAAAATTGTTGAAAATATTCGAATTGCCGTGGAATCCCATGTCAATAATATTGGTATTGACAAAAGCACATTAATCGGCGCCGGCATTGCTTTAAAAGGATTGGTTAACTATGAATTGGGAGAAAGTTATACATACCTGACCCATGAGACGAAAAAAACACGGGATTTATTCGAAGAAAAATTAAATATTCCCGTAGTGATAGAAAATGATGCCCGCGTTATGGCGCTGGCTGAATCCCAATTCGGACTGGCGCAAAACATGAATAATGTTCTGTGCCTGAATGTGAATTGGGGCCTCGGACTTGGTATCATCGCCAATGGCAATTTATACAATGGGAATGATGGTTTGGCCGGTGAATTCGGACATATTCAGGTGGAGGAAGACGGATTGCTGTGTGATTGCGGTATGCGCGGTTGCCTGGAAACTGTAGCTTCCGGTTATGCGCTGCAACGACTGGCCATTGAAGGATTGAAGAAAAAGGTACCCACGCGGTTGGAAAAAATAGTTGGTGACAATTATGACAAACTGGATATTCAGACGATCATTGAAACCGCTAACCAGGGTGACCAGTTTGCAACATCATTATTGTCTGAGGTAGGATATAATTTAGGTAGAGGAATTTCTTATTTATTACATATTTTTAACCCCGAAAAAATAATTATTGGCGGAGTGGTGTCATTGGCAGGGAAATATATTTTGGACCCTGTTAATTATTCACTCAACAAATACTCGATGGCGCAGATCAGAAATAAAACCGAAGTGCAGGTATCCAAACTTGGTAAAAAATCAGTTATTTTGGGTGCTTATGCTGTTTTTATTCGTGCGTTATTTGCTGAAATTGAAAGCCCGGAGTATTCTGCATTGTAAACTCAAAAAAAAGAGGGTTAAATGACAAAGAAATTATTAATTCTCGCCGGTGGAAAATCTTCCCGAATGAAGACATCTGAAGCAGCGGCAGGAATGTCCCAAAAGGACATTGATACGGCTAATCATAAAACAAAAGGAATGATCACGGTAAATAACCGTCCGTTTATGGACTACATTTTATATAATGCATATCAGGCCGGTTTAAAAGAAATCATTATTCTGACCGGCGAAGATGCCCGTGAAATTCGTGATTTATATGGACAAAAAGACCGGGACAATGACTTCCACGGATTAAAAATTTCCTATGCTATTCAATATGTACCACAGAACAGAGAAAAGCCCCTGGGAACGGCTGATGCTGTCTTTCAGGCCATGGAACAGATACCGGAACTGCAAGAAGAATTCTTTATTGTTTGTAATTGTGATAACCTTTATTCGATTGAAGGATTCAAAAAATTAATCGCACTGATTACGCCCAATGGATGGTTGAATTACGATCGCAGCGGCCTGGATTTTCCACAGGAGCAGGTTGAGGCTTTTGCCATTACTCATACTGATGCAGAAGGCTTTTTAAGGGACATCATTGAAAAACCCGGTGCGGAAGATGTTGCAAAGTTTGCTGACGAAAATGGCACTGTACGGGTTAGCATGAATATTTTCAAATTTGATGGTAACATGATTTATCAACATGTCAAAAATTGTCCGTTGAATCCAAAACGGAATGAAAAAGAGCTTCCGACGGCTATTTTAAATATGGTCAGGGAATATCCAAAATCTATGAAGGGAATTCCGATTTGTGAACATGTGCCGGATTTAACCAGAAAAGAGGATATTATTAAAGTTCGTGATTATCTTCAGCAAAAAAATATTAACTTAAATTGGTAGCAAAGGGGACGTATGTTATTACAAACAATTGACTGGACTGTTATTGGCGGATTCTTTCTCGTCGTTATAGCGATCGGTTATGTGGCTTCAAAAACAGCCGGAAAAAACACATCGGAATTTTTTCTGGGTGGCCGGGGCATGCCCTGGTGGTTATTGGGAATTTCTATGGTAGCGTGTACCTTTTCTGCCGACACACCGAACCTGGTAACCGGAATGGTCCGTGAAAATGGTGTTGCAAAAAACTGGGCATGGTGGGCTTTCCTGATTACCGGAATGGTTACCGTATTTATTTATGCAAAATTATGGCGCCGTTCCAATATAATGACAGATCTGGAATTTTATGAAAAACGATATTCCGGCAAACCGGCGGCCTTTTTGCGGGGGTTTCGGGCAGTTTACCTGGGTTTGTTTTTTAATGTATTGATCATGGGAACTGTTACGCTGGCCGCCATCAAGATCGGTGCAGTCATGTTCGGGTTGAAACCCTGGGTTACTGTAGTAGTGGCTTCCACAGCTGTAGTGCTATATGCCGGTTTAGGCGGTTTAAAAGGTGTAATATGGGCGGATTTTTTCCAGTATTCCATTGCGATGCTGGGGGCTGTCTATGCTGCAATCATAGCTGTCAAACAGCCGGAAATTCAGTCGATTGGCGGGCTCAGCGGTATGTTGAGTCAACTGGGCGATACTATAAATTTCGTACCGGATTTTTCAGACCCGTCAACCTATGTACCTCTCCTGATCATCCCGATCGCTGTTCAATGGTGGTCAGTCTGGTATCCTGGCGCGGAACCGGGTGGTGGCGGTTATATTGCCCAGCGGATGCTTTCGGCCAAGAATGAAAAAAATGCCATTGGCGCGACCATGTTATTTAATTTTGCACACTATGCCCTGCGCCCCTGGCCCTGGATAATAGTAGCCCTGGCTTCTATTATTCTCTACCCGGATCTGGCCTCAATCAAGGCGGAATTCCCGGCCATCAACGAAATCTATCTGAAACATGATATTGCCTATCCGGTAATGTTATCAAAATTAGAGCCGGGATGGCTGGGCCTGGTGATCGCGTCACTGATTGCGGCCTATATGTCGACCATCGGTACCCATTTAAACTGGGGGTCATCCTATCTGGTTAATGATTTTTATAAACGATTCATACGGTCTGAGGCTTCCGAAAAAGAACTGGTTGCAATGGGACGTGTTTCAACGGTATTACTAATGGTTTTAACCGCAGTAGTGGCTTTGTTTCTTTTGAACAATGCTACCCAGGCTTTTAATATCTTACTGCTTTCCGGCGCCGGTTCCGGCGCGATATATTTATTACGCTGGTTTTGGTGGCGGATCAATGCCTGGACAGAGATTGTGGCGATGTTTGGTGCGACAGTTGTGGCGGTGATTTTGGTTATTTTTGTGGACGATGCTACAGTATCCAATTCCATTTTAGATGGATTTACCATGAAATTACTGATCGCTGTGGGAATCAACACTGTGATATGGCTGGTGACAACCTTCCTGACCCGGCCGGAGGATCCGAAAATTCTTCGTAGTTTCTATCGTCTGACACGTCCCGGTGGCCCCGGTTGGAGAAAAGTGGTGGAATCTGCTATTAATGACGGTGATATTATCAATGAAAAAGAACTGGGCAAATCCTGGGAAATGCCGATTCAAATTCTCTGTGTTTTCATCGGATGTATTGTGATTTATTCCAGCCTGTTCGCGATTGGTAATTTTGTGTATGGTAATCCCCTGTGGGGAAGTGGTTTGCTGGTAGTCGCTGCGGCCGGCATTGTCTTTTTATTCAAGTCTTTCAATAAACTGGGAGCGATTTAAAAAACTTTAGGATACATTGAGATAATTATTTATCTTTTGTAACCAACATTGTTATTTGAAATAGTTACATTTTTCTAATAAGAAAAAGATTTATATGAAAAAGCGGTACTGAAGAATATCTCTTTTTTATACAATTTCAACTTGAATTTTAACAGGAGCTAGATAATGGTTATTAGTGATCTATGCAATCCCCGACAAGTTGAAGAGAGATTAATGAGAAAAGGTTTATGTAATGATTCTTCAAAAAGTAAAGCAATATTATTTGAGAAATCAGCCAGAACCTTATTAGAAAAAGGATATAAGGAAAAGGATTTAGTTTTTGCATATTACGTACCCGGTCGTGTGGAAGTGTTGGGAAAGCATACCGATTATGCCGGTGGAAATTCACTTATAATCGCAGCTGACCGGGGTTTTTGTATACTTTCGACCCCACGAGATGATAATATTATTCGCGTAACAAGTGCAAAAAACGAAGAAGATGTGATTTTTGAAATGAAGGGAAAGATCACTGCTGAAGCAGGTACATGGACACATTATCCCGCTAATGTGGTTCGTCGATTGGTACTGAATTTCGGTCGTGATTTACAGGGATGCGATATTGTCTTTGACAGTGATTTGCCCCAGGCCTCGGGCATGAGCAGCTCCAGCGCATTCATGATTGCTGTATATTTTGCCATTGCCGGTGTTAATAATCTGGGAAATCATGATAAATATAAAGCCAATATCCATGATAAAATTGATTTGGCTGAGTACCTGGCTTCAATGGAAAATGGTTTGACTTTTCGTGGTTTGAAAGGTCACAAAGGTGTCGGCACCTTCGGTGGCAGTGAAGACCATACGGCTATTATCAATTGTAATTCAGGCAAACTGGCTGAATATTCCTATTGCCCGATTGAATTTATTGACGAAATACGATTGCCGGATGATTACAAATTTGTAATTGGTTCCAGCGGTGTTCATGCTATAAAAACAGGTAATGCCATGGCCCGGTACAATACAGCCTCAGACCTGGTAAAAAGTCTGGTGGATCTTTGGAACAATGCAAGAAATACTGCTTTTACAGACTTGAATTCCATTGTTCAGAGCAGCCGGAACGCTGTGGATGACATCCGCCATTTGCTAAATGATCATAGTCAAAATGGATATACAAGCCGGCAGTTAAGCGACAGATTTGAACAATTCTATGCAGAAAATTATGAAATTATTCCAGAATCTGTTAAATTTTTGAAAGCAGGTAATATTGACGCCTTTGGACAATTAGTTGACCGTTCGCAAAAATTGACAACCGAACTCCTGAAAAACCAGGTGGATCAAACAAAGTTTTTAGCTTTTTCCGCCAGAAAATTTGGTGCAAAAGCAGCATCCGCCTTTGGCGCCGGTTTTGGCGGCAGTGTTTGGGCCCTGGTTCACAATGCAAAAGTCAATGAGTTTCTTGAAAAATGGAAAAATGCTTATCAGGAAAAGTTTCCTGAGGATTATAAAAAAGCAGAGTTTTTTATTACAAAAGCAGGACAGTCAGCCTTTGCTTTGGATTAATGTGAGTGTCTTGCAAAATTTTTTTTAAATGTTGATTCCCTGGAAATAGCCTCCATGATTCCCTAACCTAAGTGGAGGCTTTCCTTTTTATCCTCCCAATACTATTAAAATTTACGGAAATTTATACAAAATTATTGTTTTGTGGTGATTACTATATTTTCATTGAAAAATACAGAAGATTTGTATCTTTTTTTGAAATGTTTTGTTCATTCCTCCGATTATCAAAATGATTTTATGCGAGGAAAAATGGAAAAAGAAATACTGACCATAGACGAAGTCGCTGAAATGTTTAGTGTGAGTAAGCGAACTGTTTATACTCTTCTCAAGGACAACACATTACCCGGGGTAAAAATTGGTGGTCAATGGAGGTTTTTAAAAAAAGATCTCCTGAAAGTATTTTTTTTGTCACAAAATACGCAAAAGGAAGGCGATCCAAGCAATGAGTGAAAAAGTAAAAATGAAAATCTTAATTGTTGATGATGAGGAATTATCACTGGAGATCATGGTGGAATTCTTAAGGTTTCTAGATGTCACCGTTATAACGGCAAAGGATGGTAATGAGGCCTTTGAAAAACTAGAAAGTGAAGCCCCTGATATTATTATCAGTGACAATGTAATGCCGTCAATGACCGGACTGGAATTATGTCGGAAAATACGGCTGTTCAAGGAATATGAAACGCTGATCTTTATTCTGACTTCAGCAGTAAAAGTCAGTGCGGAGGATGCCGCCAATGCCATAGAACAGGGAGCAGATGATTTTATAAAAAAGGATCTGAGCAAAGTCGAATTTCTGGCGAAAATCCGCTCTTTTATCAGAATTCGGGAACTGCAATTAAATCTTCATGAAAGAAACGAAGAGTTAAGGCGCGAAAAAGAAGAGCTGGATTATTCTTATAAACAAATTTCCGCAATGACGCGCAAGTTGGAAGAAAGCAATCGTCAGCTGTTTAAAATCAGTGAAAAAAGAAAGCGGGATTTGGAAAAGTCACTGGAATTACTTTCCTGGCTGATCGAAGCACGTCGTCAATATCACAGGGGACATGCGAAAGAAGTTGCCAATGTTGCCGAATACATTGCGGAACAAATGGAACTTCCTGGTGGATTAGTCAAGAGTATTAAAACAGCCGCGATGCTTCACGAAATCGGCAAGATTGGTATTCCTGATGAACTGGCAATGAAAAAGCCCGATGATTATACACCCGATGAAAAAGAATTGCTTCTGCAACATCCAATATCCGGAGCGAAATTATTAAGTGAGTATTTAGGTGAGAGTTCAGATATTGTAAAATATATTAAATATTCTCATGAACGGTATGACGGATCAGGATATCCGGAGAATTTAAGAGGACGGGAAATACCGGTTGGCTCCAGGATTATTGCGCTGGCTAATCTGTTTGACAATATTGTTAATCGCGCCGAATCCGGTACAATTGAACGCTTTTTTGATATTCTCAATGAAAAGGCGGGATCCAAATATGATCCGTCACTGATCAAGTATATTCGCCAGTATATTAAGGATAAAGGGATAGTCAATCATGAGCATGTGAAAGAAATGCGCTTGTATGAGGTAGAACCCGGAATGGAGATCCAGGCCGATATTTTTACAAAAAGTGGTATGAAGCTCCTTCATGCCGGTACAGTTCTGGATGAACACGCTATCAGCACCTTAATTCGATATAATAAAATTGATCCAATAGAAGATAAAATTTACATAAAAGGATGATATTATGGATATTGCAACAATTATAGGTATATTGTCCGGAATAGGTCTCGTCATCGGTTCGATATTGATGAATAGTGGTCTTGATATTTTTATCGATGTTCCATCCCTGATGATTGTTATTGGCGGTACGATTGCCGCTACCCTGATCAATTATCCGATCAGGGAATTTCTCAAAGTAATGGGGCTGTTTGTGAAGGTTTTTGTATCAAAAACAGAAGACCCTAATAAAGTTGTCGATAAAATTGTTGATTTGGGAAATGTCGCCAAAAAGGAAGGCCTGCTGGCTCTTGAAAAAAGTCTAAAAGAAGAAAAGGATGAATTCCTGGGCAAAGCTTTGCAAATGACAGTGGATGGTCTGCCGGCAGAAGTGATGGAAGCCCAGCTGCAACAGGAGATATCAATCAATCGCTCAAAACATAAAGTAGGCTGGGAAATCATGGGCGCTATGGGAACTTATTGTCCGGCCTTCGGAATGGTAGGAACATTAATCGGATTAATTCAGATGTTGGCAGATTTGAGTGATCCCGGTTCCATCGGCCCAAAAATGGCGGTGGCAATGATCACAACTTTCTACGGAGCCTTTTTTGCTAATTTAATATTCCTCCCCATGTCAGGAAAGTTACAGCGCAGGTCGGCCACTGAAACAACGCATAAAAACCTGCTGTATGAAGGTGTTCTGGGCATTCGTAACGGAGAAAATCCCAAGGTTATGCGTGAACGCCTGATGGTCTATGTAGAAGAAAGCAATAAAAAGCCTAAAGGTAAAAAGAAAGAGGAATAAAATGAACCGGGATTATGATTTTGAAAATGATAATGATGGCGGTGGAGAAAGTGCCGGTTGGTTAGCAACCTATGCTGATCTGGTAACCTTATTATTTGCCTTTTTTGTGTTACTTTTTGCCATGAGTACTGTTGAGGAAGAGAAGTTTGAACAGTTAAAACTGACCCTCCAGGAAGCAATCGGAAAGCAGAATGTACCTGAAGCCGGTACCAGGGAAGGGCTATCCATGCGCGATGTTGAAAGCCAGACCGAGCCGGAAGCAGTCGATGAACTTGGCGGCATGATCCAGCCAAAAGAACAGGAAGAATTGGTTTCAAAGATTAAAGAATTTATTTTAGTTAATGAATTAAGTGGCAAAGTCAGTGCGGAAAATACAGATGCCGGGGCTGTTATTACACTCTCTGATATGATATTGTACAATCCCGGCGAAGCAAATATTATAGCCGAAGGTCAGCAAACTATGAAAAAACTGAGCAGGATATTAAATCAATTTAGATACCGTGTAAAAATAATCGGTCACACCGACAATATTCCTGTCAGTAAAAGCAACCGCTATCATAATAATTGGGAATTATCAGCAGCAAGAGCTTGTGATATTGTCACTTTGTTAATTGAGGAAGGGATTGACCCAATCTTTTTGACGGCATCAGGCCGGGCCTCGGTTGAGCCCATCGCATCCAATGAAACTCCTGAGGGGCGCGCCCGTAATCGACGGGTAGAAATCATTTATGAAAGGAGTCAGGTAACTCCTGACCAGGTACGAATACAAGAGGTGATCAATAAAACAAAATAAGTGGGGAATAAATCCTCAATCCTTTGGGGAATATATCCCCAGATTTTAAAAAAGAAATCTGTTGCCTCCTCGTGAAAAATAAACGGCATATATATTGTTAAAAAGAGTCTTCAGTAACAGAGGAATGTAAATGAAATTTCTAATAATTGAAGATGAAATTATAATCGCTGATGACTTAAAGTTTACCGTTGAACAATGCGGACACAAAATTACCGGAATGGTTTTAGAAATTGAAGAAACTTTTAAAAATATTGATAAACATAAACCGGATTCAGTATTTATTGATATGGGGTTGAAAGGTGAATTTACAGGTGTTGAAGTCGCTGAAATGATCTACAGAAAGTATGGTATTCGCGTTATCTTTTTAACTTCTTTCTTTCAAAAAGTCCCTGAAAAAGCACATTATTTAAATCCATACGGCTTTCTTATAAAACCGGTTATACGTGAAGAGATTCTCCAATTGATAGAGAAAATGAAAACGTCACAGCAACCAGCTAATGTAGTAGGGGAAGATAATCATTATCGACAAGAAACTTTTTACACCAAATTATACAATTTTTAATTGGGTATATAACGGCAGAAAAAAGTGTTGGGGACTTCTCAGCACTTTTTTTTTATTCATTGGATTACTTAATATATAATTTTATTTTTTCATAGATAACAAGAAAGTGATATCTATGTATAAAATAAGTAAAATAACAACAGATTTTTTCCAGGAAAATATTTGGTTTGTATCCAATGAGAAAACAGAAACAGTGATCATTGATCCCGGTGAAATTGAATTAGAACAAGTAACTTCCTTCCTGGATATCCACAAATTGAAACCAATTGCAATTTTGAATACCCATGGGCATCCTGATCATATTGCCGGTGCAGCTCTATTGCAGGAGCAGTATGGAATTCCCTTTTATATTCATGAACAGGAAAAATTTGTGCTTGATAATGTGCACACAATGGCGGCGATGGTCGGCATGACAGACCTGAAATTACCGGAAAACATATTATATATGAAAGGAAAGAAATTAAGAATTCAGGATTTTAATTTTGAAATAATTAATACCCCCGGGCATACCCCCGGTAGTATTTGCATTAAATTTGGGCTGCATTTGATCAGCGGTGACACCCTGTTCAGAGGATCCGTCGGGCGGGTCGATTTACCCGGTGGATCAATGGAGCAAATGAAAAAAAGCATCGAGATGTTAAAAAATCTTGATCACAATATAAATGTTTATCCTGGGCATGGGCCCTGCACGACGATTGCGGAAGAAATTAACCATAATCCTTATTTCTGATAAATTATGCATTCCAGTGAGAAAAAAAATATTGAAGATGATTTTCTGAATTTTTGTGAATCGGAAAATCTGTTATTCCCTTCGCAGCATATCCTTGTTTGTGTGTCCGGTGGTGTTGATTCAATGGTATTATTACATTTGCTATGGAAATTTAAAGTATCTTTTAAGTACACTCTTTCCGCGGCGCATTTTAATCATTTAACCCGTAATGGAGCCTCTGATGATGATGAGAAGTTAGTGCGGAATTATTGCCATCAAATTGATACCAACCTATATACAGAGCGTGCCGATGTCGAAACATTAGCCCGGAAAATGGGCATTTCTTTCGAGATGGCCGGCCGGCGGCTTAGGTATCAGTTTTTTGAGAAAACAGCCCGCGAAATCGGTAATGCCACCATTGCAACCGCTCATATTCAAAGTGATAATACGGAAACTATTTTGATGCGGATGATCAATGGTACAGGACTGCACGGACTGACTGGTATTGAAGTAAAACGGAAAAATATTATTCGTCCCCTCATGTTTGCGCAAAAAGCCAATCTCTATCAATATGCGGAAATTAATAAAATCCCTTATCATGATGACCATACCAATTTTGAAAATGAGGGTCAGAGAAATGTCATTCGCAACACAATTTTACCGGAAATTCGTAAACATTTAAATCCTAATATTGACAATAATATGGATAATTTTTCAAAAATAATTCTGGAATATTTATCCTTTATAAAAAAGATTGTCAGGAAACAGTTTTTCCAATGCGCTGGCAAAATTACTGCCTGTTATTTGGAATTTGATATTGAAAAATTGAAAAATCTGGAATCCATTATTCGAAAAGAGATGCTGCTGGCGGGATTTCATGAAATTGACAATAAAATTAATAATTATCCGTCGTTTCATTATATGCAAAGGATTGAAGACCTGATCTTTTCATCGGATACCGGCCGTTATATTGAGCCTTATAAAAATGTCATTGTGCTGGTGAACCGTGAAAAATTAATCATTCTGAACAAAAAAAACATTGCCTGGGAGGAGCTGGAAATAAGACCCGGAAAAATTTATACTCGGGATTCTTTCATATTTTCATCTAAATTTATTAAGTTTGAGGACTTTATCAGTATTAATAATTCAAGGTCTGTTGAATATATTGATGCTGATAAAATTAGTGGAAAATTAAGATTAAGACATTGGCAGCAGGGGGATAATTTTTCACCCCTGGGTAGCCAGTTTAAGAAAAAATTAAGTGATTTTTTTATTGATAATAAAATCCCAAGGTTTTTAAAGGACCACATTCCGATTTTATGGGATGAAGAGAAAATTATATGGGTTTGCGGTATGCAGATCAGTGACGATGTAAAAATTACAAAAAAGACGAGAAAAATATTAAAATTAGAATATAAGGAACTCTGAAATGCCAAAAGATATCGTGCTTAATGAAAATTATGGAGAGTTTTCCGGTCGAAGACTTTCGGTGTTGATATCCGAAGAAAAAATAAGAGCAAGAGTAAAAGAACTGGCGGCCAAAATTAGCAAGGACTATAAAGGTAAAATACCTATTATTATTGGAGTACTGAATGGTAGTTTTATATTTTTTGCTGATTTATTTCGCGAACTGGATCTGGATGCGGAAGTTGATTTTATCAAAATATCCTCTTATCAGAATAAAACCAAATCCAGCGGAACTGTTCGTCTGTTAAAAGATATAAGTTGTGACATAACCGGACGCGATGTGTTGGTTGTGGAGGATATTATAGACACCGGCCTCTCTATGAAATTTCTCAAACATCGCATGGAAGAGAGTGGCACTAGTTCCGTCCGCTTCGTAACGCTTTTGACAAAAGAGTATACCAAAACACCGGAACCTATCGACTATATCGGCTTTACAGTACCGGATAAATATGTCGTGGGATACGGACTGGACCTGGCCCAAAATTTGAGAAATCTTAAAGCAATTTATTCTGTGGATATATAATAAAAAGGAAAATGAATGAGCGATAACAAAAAAAATAAAAAACCAAATAAAGACAATAAAAAACCTGACAAAAATAATGATTTTAAATGGAAGCAAGCCTCGAAAACTTCCATGATGTGGCTGATTATTATTGTCAGTACGATTATTTTATTCGGAATTTTGGGTAAATCTCCAGGTGAAGAAGTAAAGTTTACATACACCCAATATGCGCAACAATTAGAACAGGGTAATATAAAATCCATCCTTGTGGTAGACAAAGAACTTCACGGTGAATTGGTCAATAAGATCACTATCAACATCGGCGGACGGGAATTGGAAGTTAAGAAGTTTGTGATAACATTGCCATTCATCGACAGTGATATGTTGAATGAATGGAAAGCCAAAGGGATAGAAATAAATTTTAAGCAGGATAATAGTGAATGGACTGCTTATCTGTTGAATTTTTTACCCTGGCTTTTGATTATTGGTGTTTGGATCTTTATTATTCGCCGTATGCAAGGCAATAATAACAAGGGCGTTTTTGGGTTTGGTAAAAGTAAGGCAAAACTTTGGACGGCCGACACACCAAAAGTAACATTTAATAATGTTGCCGGCTGCCAGGAAGCCAAAGAAGAATTGGAAGAAGTGATCGAATTTTTGAAATCACCTGAAAAGTTTTCTAAACTGGGTGGTAAAATACCGAAAGGTGCCTTATTACTGGGACCTCCGGGAACAGGAAAAACCTTGTTGGCTAAAGCTGTGGCCGGAGAAGCAGGTGTGCCTTTCTTCAGTATCAGCGGTGCGGAATTTGTTGAAATGTTTGTCGGTGTGGGTGCCTCCCGTGTCCGTGATCTTTTTCAGCAAGGAAAGAAAAATGCGCCCTGTATTATATTTATTGATGAAATTGATGCAGTCGGACGTCATCGCGGTGCCGGACTCGGTGGCGGACATGACGAACGTGAACAAACGCTGAACCAGTTACTGGTTGAGATGGATGGATTTGATGAGAATACAAATATTATCATTATAGCCGCTACCAACCGGCCTGACGTACTGGATAATGCTTTATTGCGGCCCGGACGCTTTGACCGCCAGATTATAGTGGACTCACCGGATGTCAATGGACGCGCCGGTATTTTAGAAGTTCATACCAAAGAAATTCCACTGGATAATGATGTGAATCTTAAGGTAATAGCAAGGGGAACTCCCGGGCTTGTAGGTGCTGATCTGGCGAATCTTGTCAATGAGGCCGCATTACTGGCTGCCCGGCGTGGCAAGGACAAAGTTCAGGACATTGATTTTGAAGATGCCAAAGATAAAGTCATGATGGGAAAGGAACGCAAGAGTATGGTTATTAGTGAGGAAGAACGCAAATTGACGGCCTATCATGAAGCCGGACATGTGCTGGTGGCGCTGAATATACCCGAAGCTGATCCGATCCACAAAGTGACCATTATTCCCCGTGGCCGGGCTATGGGCGTAACACACCAATTGCCCCTGGATGACCGGCATAATTACTCCAGAAGTTATATTAAGGGACGTCTGGGAATATTGCTTGGTGGCCGGGCTGCCGAACAAATGGTTTTCAATGACCTCTCCACAGGTGCCGGCAATGATATTGAAAGAGCCACCGGTATGGCACGAAAAATGGTTTGTGAATGGGGAATGAGTGAAAAACTCGGACCACTTACCTTTGGCAAAAAACAGGAAGAAATATTTTTAGGCAGAGAAATCTCTCAGCACCGTGATTTTAGCGAGGAGACTGCGAAAGTCATTGACCAGGAAGTACGAAAAATTGTTGAAGAAGCCCAACGGCAAGCAGTAGAAATTCTGAAAGAAAGACGTGAAGAACTGGAATTGCTGGCCCAGGCTCTGTTAGAACACGAGATACTGGATGCCGATGAAATTAAAAAGGTCGTTAATGGTGAAAAAGTAGCGATGAAGCCTGAGGAAAAACTACAAAACAACCAGCCTGATGATATAAAGTCAAAAGAAGAATCAGGAAAAAATACGGAAAATACTGATGATAATGAGAAACCGGCATCAGAAGAAAATGTAGACAAAAAGGACAGAGATAAAACAGGTGATGCTAAGACAACTGACGATAAATGATAAAAACCAGTTAAAACTGGAAATGGCGGGGTGCCAGGTGGATCCGGCAGGAATCAATATTATGCTGGGAAAAGGTGAATTTATTATCCTGAAAACTTCGCCGCTGCCACCTGCCGGCTGTAATATTCTAAAACAGCAAATGCTATCAGTCGGGGGCGAAGCAGCCGTTTCAAAAGGCGCTGCTAATTGTTCGATCGATTCTAAACCGGCAATCATTTTTGGTACGCGGAAACAATTTAAACAACTGGTCGCCGGACTGGATTACCAATGCTTTGGACTGGAGCGTTTGCAGCAGGAATTGAAAGAATTTCTTAGTAAAAACTCTGCGACGATTTTTGAAGTGGGAGAGCAGCGGTTTGATTTGTCAAAAAAAACCTTGATCATGGGGATTTTGAATGTAACACCGGACTCTTTTTCAGATGGCGGTCATTATTCCGGCGGGGAAAAGGCTTACAGCCATGCGATGGAGATGATTGAGCAAAGTGCTGATATTATTGATATCGGCGGTGAGTCCACTCGTCCCGGAGCAGCAGAAGTTGATCTAAAAACGGAGCTATCCCGTGTCATTCCGGTGATTGAAAAAATCAGACAAAAAAGTGATATACCAATCTCAATTGATACTTACAAAAGTGAAGTGGCGGAAAAAGCGCTGGCTGCCGGCGCCGATATTGTCAATGATATCAGTGGCCTGAATTTCGACGAGAAAATGGCCGGGGTTATTGCAAAAAATAAGGCATCTGCGGTTCTGATGCACATACAGGGAACACCCCAAAATATGCAAAAAAAACCGGTCTATGAAAATATGATCGATGAAATTTTGACATACCTTTGTAAATCTGCCGGAAAGTTAAGAAATTTGGGAGTTGATAAGACCAAAATTGTTTTGGACCCGGGAATCGGGTTCGGTAAGCCCTGGCGAAGAAATTACGATATAATTCGTTATTTGAAAGAATTGAAAAGTGCCGGGTATCCATTATTGGTTGGCCCTTCACGAAAATCTTTTATTGGTAATTTGCTGGACCTGCCTGTTGATGAACGACTGGAAGGTACACTGGCTGCGATAACAGCATCAATTCTGCATGGAGCGGACATTGTTCGTGTTCATGATGTCAAAGAAACTTTCCGGGCTGTCAGGGTGGCGGATGAAATCATTGGAAAGAAATAAACATGGAATTGTTCACCTATAAATTTATAACAGTTACAATTTGGGATATTCTGGATATTGTTCTGGTCTATTTTATTTTTTTGTATCTGTATAAATTTTTTAGGGATTCAAGGGCCGGTCAAATGATCATTGGCCTCATCATCATATTTTTGTTGTCCTTTATTTCCAATATTTTAAACCTGCAATCCATCTCCTTTTTAATGGGAAATTTAAGGACTATTTGGGTGATTGCCTTTGTGATCATTTTTCAGCCGGAATTGCGGCGGATTTTGATCAATGTGGGGCAAAGCCGGTTCTTCGGACAGTTCACCCATAAGCAGAAATCCCGGTTGATCGAAGAGATCATCGATACCGCTCTGGAACTTTCGCGACGAAAATGGGGCGGGCTGATTGTGCTTTCCAAAGAAAATATGCTGAAAACCATCAAGGAACAGGGGACGGAAATGAATGCTAAAGTCAGTTCCAATTTGATGGTATCGATATTCAATCCCGAATCACCTCTGCATGACGGTGCAATATTGATCCAGAATAATATGATCGAGGCTGCCGGATGTATACTGCCCCTTTCCCAGAATCCTGACTTGACACAGATGGCGGGAACCCGCCATCGCGCCGCACTCGGCCTGTCAGAAGAATCTGATGCGGTAATTGTCGTCGTTAGTGAGGAAACACAAAAAATTTCTGTGGCTTATGAAGGCATGTTTTACCGTAATCTTAATGAAGATACTCTGCGCGGATTTTTGAATAAACTTTTCTTTAGTGATAAATAATTTAATTAAACCACTTTTGCTCAGTTGGTTAGTTAAATTATTGAAATTCTGCTATGGCATAAAAAAATATCTTCATAAGATGTTTGCAAATTTGTCTTTTAAAGTTCAAATTATGAGGCTTTTTGTAAAGGTTTAAAATTATTAATTAACCATGTTGACTGTTTTAATTTATTTAGAAATATTGATATTGATAATTGAAAGTGAATAAGAAAAATCTATATAAAACAATCCTTTGCTGTATAATGTTTTTGAAAATATTGTTCAGTCAACAAGGGCAGTCAAATAATTTTACACCGCATGTGAGAGGTTTTAAAGTAGTTGCCCAGCGGGATTCTGCTTTTTTGTATAATGAAAATCACAAAATCAGTATTTGGGGTGAAGTTCATAATCCCGGTGTTTATATTGTGCCGAAATATGCCGGCCTGATCGACATTATTTCATTGGCCGGCGGGCCAAAAGCCGCAGCTGATTTGAGTAAAATCGAATTGATTGGGGAAGTTCAAAATTTAAAAAGTAATGAAAAGATACTTCAACAAATTATTAATTTGGAGTATTTCCTGCAAAAAGGTAAATTTAGAACTGAACCAAAAATCGGGAATGACATGGTAATAGTCATTCCGAAAACAAGAAATCGTCAGTTTTTTGATAATTTACCGAAAATTTTAAATGTATTAAATATCGTGTCCGTGAGTATTTTGATTTATTCATGGATTACTTAAATAAATTTAATCAAAAAAAAAGAACAGGAGTTCAATTGAAGATGGATAAAATCGATGTTCAAATTTTGGATATTTTGCAGAGAGAAGGAAGAATTCAAAGAAATAAAATCGCTGAACAGGTTGGATTAACAATTCCGGCGGTCAGTGAAAGAATGCGAAAACTGGAACAGAAAGGCATTATCAGCGGATATCACGCCAAGGTAAACAATTCTAAAATTGGCAAAGATGTGACAGCCTTTGTTTTTGTCATTACAACTCCGTCAAAAAATTATAACAGTTTTGTAGATAACACTCACAAAGTCAGTGATATAATCGAATGTCATTCCATTACCGGTGAAGGATCGCATCTTTTGAAAATTCAGACACAAAACACCATGACGCTGGAAAAATTACTGTCTGATATTCAGTCCTGGGATGGTGTGTTGCAGACCAGAACTTATATTGCTCTTTCCAGTTACAAAGAATTTTCATCCTTATTGCCCTCGGAAGATTTAATTAAATAAGGTCAAAATGGAACTGGATATTCAACAGACGATTGAGACGTTAAAGCCCCAGGTGGAAGATTTGCGGAGGTTTCTTTGACGTTGAAACAAAGAAAAAGGAACTGCAAGGTCTAAGGTCTTTAACAGCTGACGAAAATTTTTGGAATGATCCCTCTAAAGCGCAGAAGATCACCAGCAAGATCAGTAAATTCGAAGATACAATCAAAGAATATGATAGTGTCAAAAAACAACTGGATGATGCGATTGAGTTTTATGAGTTGTCAGAAATGGAAGATGATGATGAACTTTTGCAGGAAGTGGAAAATATTCTCATTCCCTTGACCAAAAGAGTTGAAAAGCTCAATCTGAAAAGTATGCTGAATGGGGAAGATGATGACAAAAATGCTATTTTGACAATTCACCCCGGTGCCGGTGGCACGGAATCCCAGGACTGGGCTGACATGTTATTACGCATGTATTTGCGATATGTTGAGCAGGCCGGTATGAAAGCCAAAGTTATTGATTTGTTGAAAGGCGATGAGGCCGGTATCAAAGATGTTACCGTCGAGATAAAAGGGGATTATGCCTATGGCTACCTGAAAGCCGAAGCTGGAATTCACCGGTTGGTACGAATATCTCCTTTTGATTCCAATGCAAGACGGCATACTTCCTTTGCATCGGTTTTTATTTATCCCGAGGTGGATGATACAATTGAGGTTGAGATCAATTCCCAGGACCTGCGCATTGATACATACCGGGCCAGTGGCGCCGGTGGCCAGCATGTGAATAAAACCGATTCTGCCATCAGAATTACACATCTCCCCACCAATATTGTTGTACAGTGTCAGAATGAAAGATCCCAGCATAAGAATAAAGAAAGCGCCATGAAATTGCTGAAAGCGCGTCTCTACCAACATCACAAGGAAGAACAGGAAAAAGAAAAGAACAAGGTGGAAGAGACTAAAACCGACATTGGCTGGGGACATCAGATCCGTTCCTATGTGTTTCAGCCCTACACAATGGTAAAAGACCACAGGACTAATCTCAGTACCGGAAATATTCAGGCTGTCATGGATGGAAATATCGATGACTTTATTGATGCATATTTAATCATGCAAGCAAAAAGGAGAAAATAAATTGAGTAATACCGAATCGATGGGTAAATCTTTAACCGAAATTATTAACGTCAGAAAAGACAAAATTGAAAAACTCAGAGAAATGGGTGTCAATCCTTTTCCCTATGAATATAACAGAACTCATTTTACACAGCAAATCCTTGATAATTACGAAGAGATAAAGGAAAAGACGATTGTGCGTGTGGCCGGACGTTTGACTGCCATCAGGCAGATGGGGAAGGCCAATTTTTGTGACCTTCAGGATTCACAGGGAAAAATCCAGGTCTTTTTTCAGCAGAAAAAACTGGGTGAAGACCAATACCAGGTTTTCAAACTTTTGGATCTGGGAGATATTATTGGCGTGGCCGGTATTGTCACTGAAACCCGCACCGGTCAGATCACTGTTTTTGTTGAGGAATTGACAATTCTGTCAAAAAGTATTCGTCCGCTCCCTGTGGTTAAAGAAAAAGAGGGTAAAGTCTATGATGCTTTTTCCGATAAAGAACAGCGCTATCGTCAGCGTTATCTCGATCTGATCGTCAATCCCGATTCCCGCAAGGTTTTTGAAACCAGAAGTAAGATCATGACCTGGGTGCGAAATTTCCTGATCGACAATGGCTATCTGGAAGTGGAAACACCAATCCTGCAAACCCTTTACGGCGGCGCTTCGGCCCGGCCCTTCAGAACCCATTATAATGCTCTGAACAGGGAATTTTTTCTGAGAGTTTCCGATGAACTCTATTTGAAAAGATGTATTATCGGTGGTTTTGACAAGGTGTTTGAAATGTCTAAGAACTTTCGCAATGAAGGTATTGACAGAAACCATAATCCGGAATTTACATTGCTGGAATTTTATGAAACCTTTGTGGACTACAATTATATGATGGATTTCGTTGAAAAAATGTTCAAGCATATCTGTGAGCAATTGGGTGAATATGAGTTTACTTACGAAGGCGAAACCATTGATTTTAAAAAGACCTTTGCCCGTAAAACCATGTTTGATCTGCTGGAAGAATATGTTGGCATTGATCTGAGTGAAGCCGATGAGGCGGAAATGAAAAAGGTCTGCGAATCCAAAGGCATTAAGACCGGTGACAAAGATCACTATGGCAATTATATCGAATATCTTTTTGATCAATTTGTGGAACCAAAATTAATTCAGCCAACTTTTGTGATTGATTTTCCCAAAGCTATTTCACCGTTAGCAAAATTAAAACGGGACGGGTCCGACCGAATTGTGGAACGATTTGAATTGTTTATCGGTGCCAAGGAATTTTCCAATGCCTTTAGCGAGCTGAATGATCCGATAGATCAGGAAGAACGTTTGCGGAACCAGGAACGATTGGGGCTGGAAGGTGATGAAGAGGCGCAAACTTATGATAAGGATTTTATTCAGGCCATGGAATACGGCATGCCGCCAACCGGTGGTGTGGGTATTGGAATTGATCGCCTGACCATGTTATTTACAAATCAGAAAACAATTCGTGATGTACTGCTGTTCCCGCAAATGAAAACATAATTTAGATAAAAGCAATGAATATATCCTATTATATTGCAAAGCGACATTTACTTGGTCATCACAAAATCGGATTTATTAGTTTTATCAGTATTTTTTCTGTGATCGGACTCAGCGTAGGTGTCGCTGCTTTAATATTAACCATTTCCATACTTAACGGCTTCGAAAAGGAACTCAAGTCCAAATTAGTGGATTTTGATGCCCACATTCGTCTCAACCTGATGGTCTCGGCCTCACAGGATTCCGCCCGGAAAGTGGAGGAGCAATTAGAGTCATACCCGGAAATAACCCAGATCGTTCCCTATATTCAGCGCCATGTTATCATTCGTAATAAAAACCTCACTGATGGGGTCATTGTTGAAGGGATTGACCCTGAACAAATTGGTCATACCATCAATATTGAACGCTTCATTTCCAAAGGGCAGGCTAATTTTAAGACGGACAATGGTAATCCCGGCCTCCTGATGGGTGAAAAACTTGCCAATAAACTGGAATTGGCGATTGGCGATAAAGTTTATCTCTTCGTTATTCACGGTGCCAAGGGAGTTGGGCGCCGGCCAAAAATTGGTGTTTTTGTGGTTACCGGTTTGTATGATTCCGGGATTTCCGATTACGATGATATTTTTGTTTATACCAGTTTGCAGGCCACAAAGGATTTGTTTCAAATTGGTGATGAAATTTCCGGCTATCAAATTATGTTAAGCGATCCGGATAAAGCTGATCAAATCGCAGCGGATATTGATGAAAGCCTGGGATTTCCCTATAATGCCAGAAGTATGAATGATATGCACGCTAATCTGTTCGAATGGTTGAGAGTCCAGCGATTGCCGGTTATTTTGATCTTCGGCCTGATCAGTTTGGTCGCAATTTTCAATATTGTTAGTTCCTTGATGATGATTGTAATCGAAAAAACAAAAGATATTGGTATTTTGAAAAGTTATGGCGTGAACAACAACCAGATATTGAAAATATTTGTGATTGAATCAATGCTGATTGGTCTTACAGGCATTGGATGCGGGTATTTATTAGCCCTTGGAATTACTTGGTTACAGCAGAAATTCGGAATTATCTCGATTCCTGAAGATGTCTATTTTATGCAAAATTTACCGATCCTTCTCAATATCTGGAATTTTATTTATATAGGCGCAGGTGCCTTGTTTTTTTGTCTGATGGCAACAATTTATCCGGCTTACAAAGCGACAAGACTGGAACCGGTAGAGGCAATTCGCTATGAATAATAAATTTATCAACATGGTTGCTTTCAGATATTTTTTCTCTAAGAAACAAACCGGATTGATCTCCTTCACTTCCTGGGTCTCTATTGTGGGTGTTGCAATTGGAATTTTTGCCATGATTCTGGCGGTGGCAGTATTAAATGGCTTTGAAAAAGAGATCAGCCGTCGACTGATTGATTTTGAATCTCATGTAAAAATTATGGGAAATCAGCTCAACCCGGATGATGTAAAAGCCATTCAAAGGAAATTTCGTGACGAAAAAAAATTAACTGTTCATCCGGCTGTGACAAGCAAATCGATTCTAACCAATGATCACAAGGATGCTGTCGTCAAAATTAAAGCTGTCGATTCCGTTGCCAGGGAAGAGATGTTCGGAGAATCGCTTTTTGTCCGTGGTGGGAATTACCTGAATTCCGCTGTCAGCGAATTACCGGGTATTATTATGGGATACCGGCTGGTGGACAAGATGGGGCTTTATATTGGTGACACAGTGAATGTGGTCAATCCGCTGAAAATCGGTAGTACTTTCAACATTCCTTATGTCGGTCAATTTGTCCTCACCGGTGTATTTCGCCTGGATTTGTTTGATTATGATGATAATGTGGCATTTATTGACCTCTCACAAGGGCAGCGAATATTTCGCAAAGGGAACAATTACACGGAAATCAATGTTAAATTTAAGGACTATAAACGAGCCGGAAAAATGATATCCGCATTAAAAACAATAAATTTCCGTGAAGCTGATATAAAAAGTTGGGAAGAACTGCACCAGACATTATTTGGTGCTATGAAACTGGAAAAGTATGGAACGTTTATTGCCCTTAGTTTAATTATATTTGTTGCTGTTTTTAATTTGACCAGTTCCTTAGTCATGCTGGTCATGGAGAAGATAAGAGAGATTGGAATGCTGCAAGCCTTAGGTGTAAATAATACCCAGTTAAGAAAGATTTTTACCCGTTTGGGAATGATTACCGGTTTAATCGGTATGTTTGCCGGTTTATTATTGTCAATGACAATAATAATTTTACAGGCGAAATACAACTTCATTCCTTTACCGCCAGTCTATTTTATTCCCTATCTACCGGTCAAACTTTATTTTCTCGATTTGTTTTTAATTATCACTACCGGCATAATATTGATCTTTCTGGGAACTATTTACCCGGCATACAAAATCAGTCAACTTTTGCCATTGGAAGCGATCAGATATGAAAAATAACACCAGTGTACTGGAAGTAAAAAATTTAAAAAAACAATATTTCAGCAAAGAAAACAATATTACTGTGTTTGAAAATATCAGTTTTAATTTAAACCGGGGTGATTTTGTGGCTTTAATGGGGCCATCGGGAATCGGTAAATCCACACTTCTCAACATTTTGGGAACACTGGATAAACCGGATGCCGGAGAAGTATTTTACAATGGTATTGACCCCTTTGGTCTGTCAAATGTGGAAAAGGCACGCTTCAGAAATGAAGCCATTGGCTTTGTATTCCAGTTTCATCACCTGTTACCGGAATTCACTGCACTGGAAAATGTCCTATTACCCAGCATGGTCTATAAGAATAAATCCGATGACACCGAAGACCGGGCCAGAGAAATTTTAGAAAAAGTCGGCATGGCTCATCGTATGACCCATAAACCGTCGGAAATGTCAGGTGGAGAAAGGCAGCGTATTGCCGTTGCCAGAGCCCTGATCAATAATCCAAAAGTAATCCTGGCTGATGAACCTTCCGGGAATCTTGATTTGAAAAACAGTAAAAATCTTGTAGATTTACTATTGAAATTGAATGAGGATTTTGGGAATACTTTTATTATTGCAACCCATAATCCTGAAATCGCTCAAAGAACTGAAAAAGTTTTACACATGGAAGATAAACACTTGTCAATTGAAATAAACTAAAAAATAGAGATATAATTACTTATGAAAAAAAATTATTCAAAACGAATACAGGAAATTATTTTAGCGGCCCGGGAAGAGGCGTCGCGACTGGAAAACAATACTGTTGGGTCTGAGCATGTATTGCTGGCTATTTTGAACTCAACTGATTCTACCGCGATTCAGAGTTTGAATTCCTTTGAATTTGAACTCAAGGATATGATCATGGCGTTGGAAGAATATGCCGATACTGCCCGGGGCGGGCGGATTATCGGATCACTTCCCTTGAACAAAGGCGTGGAAAAAGTACTACGCAACACCTATCGTGAAGCGCAGTTGCTGCACTCTGATATTATTCGGGATGAACATATTGTACTTTCCATTCTACAAACCAATGAAGGGATTGCGGCGCAAACTTTAGCAGAATTTGGAATTAACTACCAAAATTTTCGCGACGCGGTGAAAAAGGATTTAGGGGAGGTTCATGAAGAATCGAAACAACCTAAAAACAAGAAAAGTAAAACTCCTGCCCTGGACCACTTTTCTCAGGATTTGACTGAACTGGCCAGAAAAGAGCAACTGGATCCGGTGATTGGCCGTGAAAAAGAGATTGAACGAATGGTACAGATTCTTTCCCGTCGCAAAAAAAATAATCCGGTGCTGATCGGTGAACCGGGTGTCGGAAAAACCGCCATCGTTGAAGGTCTGGCACTGAGAATTGTCAGCAAAAAAGTACCACGTCTACTGCATAATAAGCGGTTAGTTGCTCTGGATTTGGCTGCCATAGTCGCCGGCACCAAATATCGTGGACAGTTTGAAGAGCGTATGAAAAAGATCATGAATGAACTTCAGCAAATCGAAGATACCATCTTATTTATCGATGAAATTCACACCATTGTCGGTGCCGGTGGTGCCGGAACTTCGCTGGATGCCTCAAATATTTTTAAGCCGGCCCTGGCGCGTGGCAATATACAATGTATCGGTGCGACAACTCTAGATGAATACCGGAAAAATATTGAAAAAGACGGCGCACTGGACAGAAGGTTTCAGGAAGTGCGGGTCAAACAGACGTCATTCCAGGAAACCCTGGACATCTTAAAAGGATTAAGAAAAAGATATGAAGATCATCACGGCGTAAAATATTCTGATGAAGCCCTTTATACCGCCGTTGAATTAAGTCATAAATACATTACCAATAATTATTTACCTGATAAAGCAATTGATGTTATGGACGAAGCCGGTTCCAAGGTACACATCAAAGAAGTTATTGTACCGGAAGAAGTCATGCACATTGAAGAAGAATTAAATGATATTGTCGATCAGAAAGAAGCAGTTGTCAGGGATCAGAATTTTGAAAAAGCGGCTTTATTACGGGATGAAGAAAAACAACTCACTGAAAAACTGGAACTCGCCAAAAATAAATGGAATATCACCAGCCAAAACAATCCGGTGCAGGTATCATCTGAAGATATGGCAGACATTGTGACTATGATGACAGGTATTCCTGTCAATAAAGTTATGGAAACGGAAAATGAAAAGCTGATCAAGATGGAGGAAAATCTCCGCCAGGAAATAGTCGGACAAAATGAGGCAATAAAGATCCTGGCCAAAGCAATTCGTCGGTCTCGCGCCGGTTTGAAAGATCCGTCAAGGCCAATCGGTACCTTTTTGTTTCTGGGACCTACCGGTGTTGGCAAGACTGAATTGGCCAAAGTATTATCCCGTTATCTTTTTACCCGGGAAGATGCACTGATAAAAATTGATATGTCTGAGTACATGGAAAAGTTTGCTGTCTCCAAAATGGTTGGCGCTCCCCCGGGATATGTCGGTTATGAGGACGCCGGTGAATTAACTGAACGGGTCCGGAAAAATCCCTATTCTGTGGTGCTTTTTGACGAAATTGAAAAAGCTCATCCTGATGTATTTAATGTGCTATTACAGATTTTTGACGAAGGTAATATAACAGATAATTACGGACGTAAAATCGACTTCAAAAATACAATTATTATTCTGACATCCAATATTGGCACCAAAAAATTAGAATCCACTAATATGGGATTTGAAAGTGATGCCGACAGCAATTCCAGGAAGAAAAAACAGAATATGATTCTGAAAGAAACCCGCCGTTTATTCAAACCTGAATTTATCAATCGATTAGATGAATTAATTGTATTTAATTCACTGGATAAAGAAGCCCTGATGCAGATTATTGAACTTCAACTGGCTCTTGTCCAGAAAAATGTTGAATCGAAAAATATAAACCTGGTATTTTCAACCGAGGCTAAAGAACTGATTTTGGAAAAGGGATATAATAAGCAATACGGCGCCCGCTCAATCAGACGTGCAATCCGCAGCCTGGTAGAAGACGGATTGGCAGAAGCTATTCTGCAAAATGAAGTGGAAGATTCCAAAGCAATTCTTGCTGATAAAAAAGATAAAGAGCTAATATTTAAAAATATTTCCGAAGAAAAATTACCATCCTACCTCGATTTCCAGGACACCATTGAAATTCAAAACTAATTAGCATCAAATATAATAACGTCATACTTTTAAGTGAAGTATGACGTTATGTCTTGCTTGACCCTTGGCACACCATTTGAAAATTTTGTGTGAAATTTTTTGAAAACGAAAATCCAAAATAAAGGAGTGTTTATGGGAAAAATTATTGGTATAGACCTCGGAACAACAAATTCATGTGTTGCTGTTATCGATGGTGGTGAAGCCCGCGTTTTAGAAAACGCAGAAGGTAAAAAAACCACGCCGTCGGTAGTGGTATTTAAAAAAGATGGTGAACGAGTTGTTGGCGATACCGCAAAACGACAAATCGTGACCAATCATGATAGAGCCGTCTACTCTATTAAAAGATTTATGGGAAGAAGGTATGATGAAATCACAACCGAAAGAGAAGAAGTCCCATACGTAGTGAAAAAAGGCAGTAAAGGCGATGCCCGTGTTGTAATCGGCGATAAAGAATATACGCCACCTGAAATATCAGCCATGATATTGCAGAAAATGCGGCAAACTGCCGAAGAAAAAATCGGTGAAAAAATTAATGAAGCCGTTGTCACTGTGCCGGCATATTTTAATGATGCTCAGCGACAAGCGACCAAAGATGCCGGAAAAATTGCCGGTCTGGATGTTAAGCGAATTATCAATGAACCCACAGCCGCGGCCCTGGCCTACGGAATGGATAAAAAAGGTGATGGTAAGATCGCTGTATTTGACTTAGGTGGCGGTACTTTTGATATTTCAATCCTGGAAATCGGTGAAGGTGTCTTTGAAGTAAAATCAACCAGTGGAGATACACACTTGGGTGGTGATGATTTTGACAAAGTAGTCATGGATTGGCTGGCTGATGAATTCAAGAAAAAAGAAGGCATTGACCTGAAAAAAGATAAGATGGCTGTTCAGAGATTAAAAGAAGCAGCTGAAAAAGCAAAGATTGAGCTTTCTTCCAATATGGAAACTGAAGTCAACCTGCCTTATATCACAGCAGGGGCGGCCGGCCCATTACACATGCTGGAAAAACTCACAAGGGCTAAATTTGAATCGCTGACATCCCACCTAGTGGAAAAAACCAGAAAACCTTGCCAGGACGCATTGAAGGATGCAAATTTGTCAGCATCCGACATTGATGAAGTAATTTTAGTCGGTGGTTCCACCAGAATACCGGCAGTTCAGTCCCTTGTTAAAGAAATATTCGGCAAGGAACCAAATAAACGTATGAATCCTGATGAAGTTGTGGCCACCGGTGCTGCGATTCAGGGTGGAGTACTTGGCGGTGAAGTTGATGACTTGTTGCTTCTTGATGTGACACCATTATCCCTTGGTATTGAAACTCTTGGTGGAGTTTCCACGGTTTTGATTGAAAGAAACACAACAATTCCGGCCAAGAAAAGCGAAGTGTTTTCAACTGCTGCTGATAATCAGACCAGTGTTGAAATTCATGTTCTGCAGGGTGAAAGAAGTATGGCCAAGGATAATAAAAGTATTGGTAAATTTCACCTGGACGGCATTCCACCGGCACCAAGAGGCGTACCTCAGATTGAGGTAACCTTTGATATTGATGCCAATGGTATTTTGAATGTCTCAGCAAAAGACAAAGCGACCGGAAAAGAACAGAGCGTACGTATCGAAACTTCCAGTGGTATTTCTGAAGAAGAAAAAGAAAGAATGGTCAATGAGGCCAAAGCCCATGAGGAAGAAGATAAAAAACGCAAGGAAGAGATCAATACTCGAAACCAGGCTGATACGCTGGTTTATCAGACAGAGAAAAATATCAAAGAATATGGTGATAAACTTGATGAAAGTGCAAAAAGTAAATTGAATGATGCACTGGAAGAATTGAAAAAGGCCAAGGATAATTCAGATATTGAAGTTGTGAAGAACGCAATTGAAAATCTGAACAATACATGGTCAGAACTCTCTCAGAATATGTATCAAAATGCTCAGCAGCAGGGTCAGCAGCAACCCGGACAGGGCGCAGCCGGCCAGCAGCAGCAACAGGGTCAACCGGAATCAGAATCCACCGGTCAGAAAGATGACGATGAAATAGAAGATGCTGATTTCGAAGTGGTTGACGACGAAAAATAAATAGCACTCGATTCTATTAAATTAAAAAAGGCTACTGATTCAGTAGCCTTTTTTAATTTTTGTCCCACACTCTTGTTTTTATTTTTTAAAAAAATAATTATATTCTCTTCTTGGATAGAATGACAAATTTATCCAAAATTATTTTGTTTATATTATTATCAGAGGGGATATGCTAAAAGACAATGTAATCGTTATAACCGGGGCCAGTAAGGGGATTGGCCGGGTGATGGCGGAAAGTTATTCAGAAAAAGGTGCCAAAATCGTATTGGCAGCCAGAAGTTATGACCTGATGATGAGTTTTTCAGATCAATTGAAAAGTGATCACCTGATAGTGAAAACAGATGTGAGAGATCAATCTTCTGTTCGCAAAATGATTGAAAAAACCATTGATAAGTTTGGCAGAATAGATACGGTTATTAACAATGCCGGCATTATTGAACCCTATGATATTGAAAATACACAACTCAATATTTGGCAGGATATTATGGCAACAAATTTAACCGGGCCATTTATTGTCACCCAGGAAGCCATTAAATATATGAAACAAACCGGTGGTAAAATCATTTATATAGCCTCAACAGCGGGAATGGGCCCGCGACCCGGTCGATGTGCTTATTCCGCCAGTAAAGCCGGATTGATCAATTTTGCCATGAGTATGGCTAAATCACTGCATCAGTTTAATATCAAGGTTTACAATATCTGCCCGTCCGGAACTGCCACTGATTTGCGGGATAAACTGGCATTAACAGAGGATCCAGGCAGTTTGATGCATCCCCGGGATGTTGCCGGTATTGTTGAATATTGTTTGACAGAACAGGCCGATGTGATCGATGCTCAACCGATCATTGTCCGCTTAAGAGAGGATAATCCACTAAGAGTCAGTGATGAAGAATAAAATTTATTACCATTCCGCCACAATTAAGCGAATATTGATCCTGATTGCAATTGTGATGATATTTTCGCTGCTTTTTTATTCGCAAAAAATCGTTAATGATTTGAGGGATGACTCGACAAAATTGATGAATTTTTATGCCGAAGTATATACCGATGCCATGTCCTATTCAGGCAATGACCTCAGTTTTGTATTTGAAAAAATAATTCAAAATATTTCCATCCCTATGATATTATCAGAAAAAAGGGACACGCTTGTACAAACCTGGAAAAATATTGATATAGCGGCAGAGACACCAAGTCAGACGGATACTTTAAAAATTTTAGCAAAAATGAGAGAAATGGATAATGCTAATGAACCAATCAGGTTGTCATATGAAGACATTACATTGGGATATATTCATTATGGAGATACCGACCTTATCAATAAATTAAGAATGTTGCCATATATTGAGATTGGTCTGGTTTCCCTGTTTATTTTGTTAGGCTATATTGGATTCCAACAAATCCGTACCAGTGAAAGAAGTTCAATCTGGGCGGGAATGGCAAAAGAGACTGCGCACCAGTTAGGTACCCCCCTGAGTTCATTAATGGGCTGGCTGGCGGTGATGGAAAGTGAGGAGCCGGAAAACGATATTGTCAGGGAAATGAAGCAGGATATCAATCGCCTGAATAAAGTGACTAACCGCTTCTCAAAAATTGGCTCAAAACCGAATATTCAATATGTGATATTAACGCCGGTGATCTTGGAAGCTGTAAAGTATTACCAGCGCCGGTTGCCGCAATTGAACCGGAAAGTTCAAATTATTTTTGATGATAAAAAACAATTGTATGGAAATATTAATGCTGACATTTTCTCCTGGTCAATCGAAAATTTGATCAAAAATTCAATCGATGCCATCGGTGATAAAGATGGTGAAGTGAAAATTGTTTTGTCCGAAAACCGGGAAAAAGAATTAGTGCATATTGACGTTACCGACAATGGAAAAGGCATAGAAAAGAAGAACTGGGACAATATTTTTCGGCCCGGCTACAGTACTAAAAGAAGGGGCTGGGGATTAGGACTCAGTTTGACCAGACGAATTGTGGAGCAATATCACGAGGGTAAGATTTTTGTCAAAACCAGCAAACCCGGGATCGGAACAACTATTCGTATTACCATTCCAAGTAAAAAATGATTCGGTTGAGTATCATTTTTATTGATTAATTTGTAAAATGATAGCAACAATCAAGATTTTTAGGAGGAATTATGAGTTATTGTCCAAAATGTAAATATGAATTTGAAGATGATGTGAAAATCTGTCCTGACTGCAAGAAGGAATTGGTGGAAAAAAAACCGGTCGAGCAACATGTTGAACGTAAATGGGTGACACTGGATAAAATGACTTCATCTGTGATGGCTGATATGCTGAAAGAAGCACTGGAAGAAAATGAAATTAATTGTCTCGAAAAATCCGACATGTTTCATAGCGCTTTTGCAATGGAATCCACCTCCATGGCCGGGGGAGCAGTAGAGATACTGGTACCGGCTGATCAAATTAATAAAGCAAAGAATATTCTGGAACAAATCAACGATCGTGTAACCTAGTAAAAGAAAAAGGAAATTATGGCTTACAAAAAAATTAAAGGAACCAAAGATATTTTACCCGACGAAATCTGGAAATGGGACTACCTTGAAGAAAAGATAAAAAAACATTTGAAGAACAGCGGATATTTTGAAATACGCACCCCGATTTTTGAAGTTACTGAATTATTTGCTCGCGGCATTGGAGAAGAAACCGATGTGGTTTCCAAAGAAATGTACACTTTTGAAGATAAAGGCGGCAAAAGCCTGACACTCCGGCCGGAATTGACTGCTCCGGTTATTCGGGCCTATATTGAAAATAATCTTGACCAGATCAATCCGGTCAATAAACTTTTTTATATTGGTTCGCTGTTTCGGCAGGAAAGACCGCAAAAGGGACGGCTTCGCCAATTCAATCAGTTTGGTATTGAAATCGTCGGTACTCCCAATCCTGAAGCCGATGCTGAAGTTATTCGTCTGATGTATGATATTTTCAATAGCATGGGAATTGATCAGATGACTGTTAAAATAAATAGTATCGGTGGCCGGGAAAGCAGAATTGAATATCTAAAAATTCTTGATAAAGCGCTTGAAAGCCAATATGATCATCTTTGCCCTACTTGCCAAAAGCGATACCACAAAAACCTGCTGCGAATCTTTGATTGCAAAAATGAGGGATGCCAGCAGATATTGGATGAGCATGCGCCGGCCATTATTGATCATTTGAATGAAGAAGACAGGGCGCATTTTGCAGCAGTCAGAAAATTGCTTGATGCCACAGATACTCCTTATACAGTAGAAAAAAAATTGGTTCGGGGACTGGATTATTATACAAAAACAACCTTTGAAATTACCAGTGATCTGCTGGGCTCACAGGATGCCATTTGTGGCGGTGGGCGTTATGATCACCTGGTTGAGGACCTGGATGGAAAATCCACACCGGCTGTAGGTGTGGCCTGCGGAATGGAACGGTTAATCCTGGTTCTGGATGAACTGGATGCCTGGCAAAAAGATGAAATGACAAATGTATTTTTTGTTACATTAGGCGAAAAATCAATTGAAAAAGGATTTCAGTTGGTGACGGAATTGCGCAAGGCCGGTATTCCGGCGCAAATGGATTTTATGCGCCGGTCAATGAAAGCACAAATGAGAAATGCCGGCAAGAACAATGCTAATTTTGTTGTTATTATCGGTGAAAATGAGTTGAATGATAATAAGGTAATCTTGAAAAATATGAGAGAACGGAAACAAGAAGAAGTTCAATTGGATAAGTTAGTGGAGACATTGATAGAAATATTTTGAGATAGATGAAAAAATATTATAAATCTAAGAGTCGTCTAATGGATGGCTCTTTTTTTTAAAAAAAGAAAGGCTTGTTAAAAACAAGCCTTTTCCCTCCTCCTCACTACAAAAGATATGTATCTTTTGTAAATCTATCCTGAAATATTTGAATTGAAAGTTAATATGTTTGTGTAGTAAAAGTTCATCAACTATAAATTTTTTCTGCATCTATTATAAAAAAATATCCTAAATATAGCAACGAAAAAAAAAGAAAAATGATGATAAAATTATTATTTATCATTCAGAATCATAGTAAAATTTTTTCTTAATTCCTCCGGTATTTGTTCTGAAATATTTTTTTCATGATTAAATAGTACAAAGGTGGCTACAGCTGTTAGGATGTGTTTGCCTGTATCATCATTATATATATCATGTCTGAACTGGACACTTTTATTGCCAATCTTATTAATACTGGATTCAATTCTGAGCAAATCCCCAAGGAAGGCAGGGGCATAATAATCGACTGTATTATTGGCGACAACCAGACCGTGTTTTTTAGAATATTTATTAAAATAGGGTAAATAGCGGTCCTTGACCGTCCAGCGGGCTTCTTCCAGAAATTCCAGGTACCGTGTGTTATTGACATGCCCATAGGCGTCAATATGATATCCACGTACTCTTATTTTGATAATATCAACCATGAATAAATCTATAATTTGATGGGAATTTATAAAAGCATTTTAATTTTTAAAAATATTTAAAGAACCGTGAAATTAATATTTTATCTTGTTTTTTAGAGGAGTTAACATGGTTTCGAAATGATAATTAATTACAATATTAATAAAATACCCGATAATTTTTAAAAAAAATTAAAAAACTCTTGATGTTAAATATTTTTAAACTTAATATTAGGAGAAATAAAAAATAGTTTAGATGGGAGGATTATGAAAAAATACATAAAATTAATTATTGGTGGTTTATTTTTCTCATTTATATTGATTTTTATCTATCAATGTGAAAGTGATAAAGTACTGATTTCCAACCCAAGTTTTGACGGTGACTATAAATTGAAATGGGGGGACCTTCCTAAATTAAAAGATGGCAGTGATTTTAAACTGGGCGGTTTCCAATCTATAGACTATATCAGTGATAATGAATTTGTTTTTGTGACTGACAGGGGACCGGTCATCAATGAAATTATCGGCATCAGGGAAAAAGTAAATTTTTTAGCACCTGATTTTGTCCCGGAAATTGTAAGAGTCAAATTAAAGGACAATAACTCCATTGAAATAATTGACCGTCATCCAATCAAAACCCTACAGGGGGAAAGCGTCAGTGGATTACCTTCCCGTACAGATGTGGAAATTGTTAATCCGGAATTGGATGCAGCCTTTTGGGGAATGAATCCCGGTGGTGTGGTTTATAATCCCGTAGGCAATTCCTATTGGGTAGCAGAAAAATATGCGCCATCATTATTGGAGGTTACCGGCAGATGGGGAAGTCTTGGTGATAAAGGTGATCACGCTAATATCCTTCGCAGATTTCGTCCTTATGAAGGATTACGCCGATATTATGCTCGCCGTGTTGGTGATGGTGGATTTGCCGGCATTGATGTGGACATAAAAAACAGGTTGTGGATGACTATCGAAAAAAATCTGATTAATTACCCGGTACTATTCAGTGATGGTGAATTGGTGGAACTGGATTCGCTGACTTTATACAAAGACAAACGAAGAATTGTCAGAAAAGATCCGGGGGAAGGCTATGATATGTCAGCCATCTACCAGGTGGAGCCGGAATCTTTTGATGGTGTCCGTCCTGAAGATGTCAGTATCCTGGGCATTGCTGTTTATAATGATACCACTTGCTATGTAACGGAGTACGGCTGTACTGGTGACAATGTCCGTAATCTTCTTGTCAAGGTAATTTGTCCTGCCGGGGTGTGGGTTTCGCCAACTTCTGAAAGTTTGTTTTGGGAAGATGATGAAAATAACATCACCCATTATCGCACTTATGAAACCCTTTCTGAGGCTGACAAGGATTCTATCAACACACAGAGCCAGGGAAGAAAAATTTCCTATGCTGCAAAACGTAAATTATATGATCTGTCACTTGAATTTTCGAATAAACCGGTTGGCTTAACAATTATTGATAATCACAAAATTGCTATTCTTGGTGAACATAAGTATGGTATCAAATCAGCTAATATTGAAACCGGTGATGTAGATATTGAAAAAGAAGATGTGATTGTAAAAGTATTAGACCTTCAGGGATTATAAACATGGGGTTAATCGAATGTCCAAAAAACTATTATTATTAACATTTATAGTCGGCTTGTTGTGGGTAATGACCTGTGATTTTCCAACTTATCAGGAAATCACGGACCCGGCCAAGGTAAGAGTATGGTTTACCTACAGTTTGGGGGAGAATTCTACTTTCCAAAATATTGTTGAGGAAACCGACAGTTTAAAAATCAGATGTACAAATTTCAGACTGTACAATGATACTCTGTATACGCAGTTTTATCAAAATGAAGATATGTTCCGGCAAAATCGCGATAGTGTGAAAAGTATCAATATACTGAGTACCAGCTCCGATACTATAAAAATTGCCGAAGGATTGGTACCCCCATATGATTATACACGTCTGGAATTCCAGATTACACCGGAAGATACTATCTTTGTGATTGGTGGCAAAACCTATCCGTTGAACTATCAGGACGAAAAAGCCGAAACAATGGTTCGAATTAATCAGGTTCTTTCCCATGAATCCCGGAAAACCACTGATATTTATTTGACCTATTATGCCGATAAAGGCATACGACGGATCGGTGATAAGTTTTATTTTAGTACAGTCGGCGATGACAGTGCTGCAATTGGCAATATTAATATCAGACAAAACTAGAGTATGCATATGAAAATGATACACAAATTATTTTTAGTTCTATTATTCTCAATAGCGCTGATCGTGATCAGTTGTTCGGATATGCTCAATCCGGAATTGGGAGGCGAGAAAAAAGAAATTCAACCGCCGGCAACTAAAATATTAAACATTCCGGCAGAAAATGAACCGGCCCCGATTTCACAATTATACCAGGCGGTTTTGCAGATCGGCTGGAAGGGAATTTCAGATAATAGTCTGATCAGGGGCTTTTATTATCAGATCACTTCGGAGTTTATGGAGCGTGGTGAAGTTGTCATACAGGAGCCGGTATTTACCAATAAGGAATCTGCAACGATTGTTTTTCCGTCCCGGGATAAGGTTAATAAACAGGTGATCACGGTTTTTGCGCAAGATAAAGACGGACGTGTTGATCCGGTGGGCGACAGCCTGACAATCTATACAAGACAGAGCATTGCTCCGGATACCAGAATCCTTTTTCCCAATGATCAGGACACATTGCTGGTGAATGCACAGACCGATTATATCTGGAAAGGGTTCAAAGTTGTCGTGGCCGATTCTCAGCCCAATCCTTATAATTATGCAAATCCTCCCGAAATAATGGATTATCTTTATAAAATTGATGATGGCGAATGGTCATCACCCCAGTCTGACAGCGCATTTTATATTGATCCGGAAATAATATCCGGCCCAATTGAAGGGCCTCATAAACTTTACGTGAAAGCCAGAAATACCGCTTATAAAGATGATACAACAGCTGCCGAGTTGAATTTGTACTTGTACCTGCCGGATGAAAATAAACGGGAGTGGCTTATCATTGATGATACCAATACACGGTTTAAACCCAAAGATTCCGATCATGACCAGTATTTTGAAGATATCTTCAATTATTTGGGAAAACAGGATGTCGGAACCTGGGATGTAAAAGATCAGGGAGTCATTACAATGAAAGAGATTAAAAAATATAAATATGTACTTTACCATTCGGAAGATGCCGGTAATACCAACATTGACCAGATGGTACCGGTTTTCACACAATATCTTGAGACCGGCGGCCGGCTAATGATCACAACCAAAGAAACTCTGGATAAACTGAATCGCAATAATGTACGTAAAGAATTGCTTTACTATGGCGATTTTATCAGTGATTTTCTTCATATCAAAGATTATCGAATGGGCGGCAGTGTCCCGGATAAATTACAGGGATTGAATTTTGTCAATAGCCCGGATACCGCGATTGTGGACAGCAATAAGATCAGTGCCTCAATTGGCGGTGTGACCGGTGTTACCTATATCAATGAAATTGGGGACTTTGCAGAACCTGTATTTGAATATGCAACAGGAGATTCCGCCAATCTAAACTGGAATGGTGCTGATGTGGGAATCGGGTATTATAATGATTCTTATCGTTTGATATTCTGTGGGTTTCCAATGTACCCTTTTACTGTTGAAAGCGGTGCGGCTATTATATCTGAAGTAGAAACGTATTTTAATGAAGAAAAACCATTCTAAATAAAGTAGGATAGTAATGAATAGTTTTAAAATTTTTAAATACAATGATAGAGCAAGAGCATTATTCATCGGTTTGGTCATTTTGATGATGACGACAATCTGTTATGCAGATTACGGTATTGTCAAAGGTCGCATTACTGACAGCGAAACCGGAATGGCATTAATGGGCGCTAATGTTGTTTTAGTGAGCAATGATAATAAAAGTGAAGTCTTTGGGTCTGCCAGTGATGAGAATGGTCTCTATCTGATTACTCAGGTTCCGGCCGGTACCTATACGCTGAAAATCACATTCATCAGTTACAGTGAATATATTGTTAAAGAAGTAAAAGTCAGCGCTAACCGGATGACAAAAATTGATGCTGTTCTGAAACCGGAAACAATTCAGGGTGAGCAGGTCATTGTCACCGCTGAAAAACCGGCTGTGGATGTAAAAACCGCCAGTTCTTCACAGGTAATTGGCAGTGAGGAGATTTCCAGAATGCCTGTGGCCACCAATGCCAGTGACTTGTTTGCCATGCAGGCTGGTGTGGTTAAGGTGGATGACGCGATCCATGTTCGGGGCGGCCGCAGTGATGAAGTACTCTACCTGGTAGACGGAGTGCCGGTCAATGATCCGATTACCGGAGTCAATGCAGTGGATATTGATATCAATCAGATTAAAGAAGTGGAGATCATCAAAGGTGGCTTTGATGCCCGTTATGGAAATGCCCAGAGCGCGATTATAAACATCATTACCAAATCCGGCAAAGATTATATTGATGTGGACTTCCATGCCAAAACCGACCATGTCAGTTTCGGACGGAACGAAGGATATAACTATGGTTACCTGGGAATTAACGGACCTATGAATTTCATCCCCGGCGACGGCAGCTTTTCCACAACTTTTTCCACCGATCTGAAAGATGGTTATTATCATATGGGCGGGGATTACGGCGAAACCGAATTAGGACCCTTTGACATACCCAATCACCAGCATACAAATTATAAAGGAACCGCCAGTATTGATTATAAACCAACAAAAAAAGTGCGTCTCAATCTTAAATACCGATACCAGAATAATTTCAATAAAGGATATGTCTATAGTTGGCGGCAATTGCCCGACCGTGTGGGAGTTGGTGAAAATACTGTCAACAAATTCACCGGAATTTTTCGTCACTCCCTGGGCGAAAATACCTATTACCGGTTTAATGTGTCAAAACAAAACAGCCACAGTTATAATGGCTTGTTGGGTCTGGAATCACCGGAAGATACCTGGAATTATGATTTGACATTGCCGGTCTATAATCCGGAAACCAATGAATCTTTTGAAATATCAACCAATATCGCCAACATTCAATCAGTCTATGATTCACTCAATTCTCTTGGATTGGGTGAAGAAAATATATTATGGAACCGGACTGACCCCAATTATGTAGGGCCGCCGGAAAACATTGATAATGATTTTGATCATTTTATTGATGAAGGGATCACAAAAAGTTATAATGAGTCTACCAGTGATGTCTGGGATATGGATTTTCAGTTTGTGAAGCATATTGCAAAAATCCATAAGTTCGAATTCGGGGGTTCCTATCAATACAAAGATATTCAATATCAGAGCATCAGTAATTATAACAATTATTACCCGATGCGGGATAGTCTTCCCGGTGAACACTCACGCTATGGAAGTTTGCGCTGGTATTTCAATGATATACCGCAGCGGGGCAGTTGGTACATACAGGACCGGATCGATTACGCGGGAATGTATCTCTTAATAGGTCTTCGCGCTGATTATTACATTCATGGTAATACCGTAAATTCACAAAAATATATAAAGGCATTTAATGAACATACCGGTAAGGATATTGAAGAGTTTGATAAAGTGAAGGCCGCCCTCAGTCCGCGCTTTGGCCTCTCAATTCCGGCCAATACTAAGACAAAAGTGTTTTTCAATTACGGTTATTTTGCGCAGCAGCCGAGTTTTAGTCATATGTATCTCGATCCCTTCCTGAACAGTACGATTGGTAATCCGAATCTTGATCCGCGCAAATCAATCAGTTATGAAGTTGGTGTGGAAACAGAGTTTATTCGCGATTTTGTCTTGAGAGTTAAGATTTTTGGAAAAGATTACGCAGGGTCGATCGGCGGACGCCAAACTAAAACCGAGCCCATTAATATTATTTATGAAAACACTGGTTTTGGTTCTTCCCGGGGATTTGAAACCGAATTACGGAAAGAATATTCCAATTATTATGCCTTAACAGCCAACTACGCCTACACACTGGCCCGGGGCTTTAGTTTGACAGCCCTTGATGCTTACCAGAAGGGCGAATCAGTACCACCGCCGGTCAGGGCTCAGCGTGTGGGACACGATGTCAACCATGTGGCAAAATTACAGTTCTCCTTTTATGTACCGGAGAGCAGACCGATCGAAATGTTTGGTTATCACCTTAAAGATTTTTCAATGAATTTAATGGGAACTTATTCTTCCGGTTATCCTTACACTCCGGTTATACCGAATCAACTCTATGTGGAAGCAAATACCGAAACCGGTCCTGACAGATATAATTTGGATGCCGATATACAAAAAGGGTTCAGAGTTGGAAAAGTCCGATTCAGGCTGTTTTTGGAAGCCAATAATATCCTGAATTTTAGAAATATAAACATTGGTTCCGGCGGTTTTAACAGACGAACCGGGGAAGCCCTCGATTATGGCGATCTGAGCGGCACCAGTGATTATTATATGCTTTATCCTGATGTGATCTTTAGTCGCGGGATAAATACCTATAATTGGGAAAGATTAATCAGGCTCGGTTTAAAAATTAACTTTAATTAATAAAAAGGGTTATAATGAGAACTTGTGTATATTTATTATTCAGTTTATTAATAGTGTTTGGTGGCCTGTCAGCCCAGGAATTTCCGCCGCCAAATGTTGACTTTAAATATCATCAAATCAATAATGTTAAGTTTGCTGTCGGCAATACCGGGAATAATGATGCGACTTATTATGGGATTTCCGGCTATAGTTATTCTTTGGTTTATCCGACATCCAGCAATAATTCCTTTTTAGCGTGGAACGGCTTTTGGCTGGGCGCCCTGGTTGGTGGTGATACGCTAGCCAGTATCTCCGGCGCTTATGATTCACAGGGATCACCCGGTGGCAGTATCCATGAATTCGCTCCTAAGCGTGATGAGAATCATGTACTTTATACCTCGAATATATTTGAAAAACAGAATCCGGAAATTGATCCGAATACCATGGCTACTTTCTTTGATGATAATGGACTGCTGTCAGATGATTATTATCCGATTTCTCACGAAGACATCATTTGCCAGTATTATGATAATAAAGTGACAAAAGAAACACCGGAAGCGCCGGATATTTTCCGGTTGCATGAGCCGATGAATGCCCATATTATTCAACGGTCATATGCCTGGTCAAACGAATGGTATGAAAATATTATTTTTGTCGATTATTTTATTATCAATGAACATGATTCCAGCTGGAAAGATGTTTATTTTGGTGTTTATTCCGATCCACACAGTGGTGACTTCAGTAAAGGTGTAACTATCAGCGATGATCTTTCCTATTGGGATGAAGCCGGCAAGTTTATGGTCCAGGGAGACAATGTTGGTACCGGTGGTGATGATTTTCCCAATAATGAACTGATCGGCTGGAATGTCCTGGGGATATCCAAACCCGGTGAAAGTGTTACGGTAAGCGGATTGAATAACCGGTTTTGGAGCTGGGAACATGGCCCCAAAGATCCTCATACCAATGGTGATTATTATCGTGAAATGTCCAAAAATGAAATAGACCGAACCTATACGGATGAGACAACCGGCAGCATGCGCGGACTGTTTGCCAAAGGTCCTTATCCGGAGCTCGCATCCGGTGATACGATTCGGATTACCATCGCCCTGGCGGGTGGGGCCGGAATCGATGATCTCCGCGCAAATATGAAAAATGCAAGGTCCTTATATCGTGCCGGTTTTCAGGTACCCAAATCACCCAATCCGCCAAAATTTAAATTAGAACCTGTTGACAAAGGTGTCAGGATTGATTGGAAATGGTACGATGATTATGAAGGCCATAAACCGGAAGAATCCATTGACAATTCCAGGAATGACGGCATTACCAAAGATTTTGACGGCTTTCGTATTTATCGTAGTGAAAAAAGTGAATATGGCCCCTGGGAATTAATTGCCCAGTATGACAGTATTAACGGTTCCGGGTATGATTCTGGCCTCCGGTATTCAATTGTTGACGAGGGACTGAAAAATGGTTTGCGGTATTACTATTCGGTTACCTCTTTTGATATGCGGGATGATAGTTCGGGCATTGGTCCCCTGGAATCACCACGAAATTACCTGGTAAAATCCACCATGCCCGGCCCGACGCCTGAAAGTTCCGATGAAGCGGAAGTATTTGTGGTACCAAATCCCTATCGTGCCGACGTCGATTATTCCTCCAATCCCCAGTGGGAATTTCCAACCCAGGATTTGCGAGACGACTGGTATGAAATTGACAGAAGAATCGCTTTTATGAATCTCCCTGCTCATTGTAAGATTCATATATTTACGATTAATGGGATCAAAGTCAACACACTCGACCATAACAGGGAACTTAAAGGCCATAATATTGCCGGCTGGAATCTGCTTAACAATAATAATCATGCTGTTGGAAGCGGCGTTTATTATTTTGTAGTGGAAGGAACAGAGAGTGATAAGGGATTTAAACAGGTCGGTAAATTTGTAATTGTAAAATAAATAGGACAAATGATGAAACCAGGACAATCAAAAAATATGTATAGAAGTATCAAGTCAATATTTATCGTGTTTCTGCTATTTGTTGGTTTTCGTTCATTGAGCGCACAGACTTATGATAAACCCGGGAATACAGCCTGCCCATTTTTGAAAATGTCGCCAACGCCGCGGGGAGAAGCCATGGGGGCAGCCTCAATTGCAATCGTTGATGACGCCGGCGCGGTCTTTTCCAATCCGGCCGGTCTAATGAATATCAGTGGCGGAGATATAGATGTGGGAAGAACCAGTATGCCGGCCGGCATCAGCCTCTCTTATTTAAGTGTTGCAAAGAAATTCGGGCATCATGCTATAGGTCTGTCAGTGCTGGGATTTGGCACTGATGATATGAAAGTGCGCACTGTACTCCAGCCGGAAGGAACAGGGGAGACATTTTATGTGGGGCATTATGCCTATGGTCTTACCTATGCCCGAAACTATACCGACAAATTTAAAGTCGGATTTACGGGCAAACTGTTGAATTTGAACATGGTTTCCGGGGTTTTTAACGAAGTCTCCTGGTCCGGTGATATCGGCTTGCAGTATCATTCCGATTTGCCGGGAATGTTGACAGGCACCATCATCGCTGTCAGTATCCGCAATTTTGGGCCGCAGATCACCTATGTTAGCGAAGGTTACGGCTTACCACTGATCTATACGATCGGTGCTGCCAAACCTATTGAAAACGTAATAACAGATAATGATAAACTATATATCGCCATCAACTGGAATAAAAGTGTGGACGAACAGGAAAAAGCCCAGATCGGGCTGGAATATAATCTGAAAAACATGGTTGCACTCAGGTGCGGTTATAAGTTCGGCGGTGGCGAACAGGGGCTGACTTTTGGAGCCGGTCTATCAACCAATGTAATGTCGAGAACACTGAGATTTAATTATTCCTATACACCTTTCGGTCTGATCGGTGATATACAAAAATTTTCATTAGGATTTTCCTTCTGAGAAACAAAACGAAAGTAAGTGGTAATTTTAATTTTAAAAGGGAGGCAAAGAAAACAATGTTACAAAAGTTTTCAAAACTCACAATTTTAACATTCGTAATGATGGCCATTACGTCAATTTCCTTTGGAGGATTGATGGAAATTGGTGATGTTGTCATGGATTACGGTTTCGAAACTGACCAGCCCATCGACAGTTTAGACTGGGTTAGTACAGCAGCCTGGGGTATCAATGATTATGCGCCTGATACCGTATTTTGGCAGGGTGACACCCTGATCAAAAATGTTGATTTTGATGCATCTGATATTGATTCGGTCGCGATTGTGTCCGATGAATATCATACCGGTGCCAAATCACTTTTCTTAACCAATGTGACGGATACGATCATGACCTATTCAGTTGCCGGATTTGCCCTGCCGGATACTTTGGAAATGGGAGCGGAATTCAAATTAACCTTCTGGACCAAATATGAAATTGAAGAAGGAGAAGCCGATTACCGCCAGGGATTTTACGGCGAGGACATTGAACAAACATGGACCGGCCTGAGTGATGGCTGGGAAAAAGTGGAAATTGAATCCCAGTGGATGGGCGGTCTGATGATTTCCTTTGGATTTATGGGAAGAGGAAAAGTCTGGATCGATGATGTAAAATTGGAACAGACCGGTGAACAACCAACTGATTTGGCTAATAATGGGTTTGAAGAAGCCGATCCCACCAATGATTTTGCCCCTAATAATTGGTATACAGCCATGAGCATCATTGGTTATGCCAATGATGGTGAAGACAGCCTGAATTATGCTTATGTTGATGGCGAAGGCGTAAATGGTTCCAAAGCTGTAAAATTTGTCCATAATATCGACGATACCAGCGAAGTGGGTTGGTTAGGTTGGTGCCAGGATTTTCCAATGTTCCCGGACAATATTTATGAAGTCAGCTGTGATGTAAAAATTTCTCACATGTATCAGCAGGAATTACAATTTGCCCAGGGCTGGTATTATGTGGAAGCGCCATTGATCAATGAAGAAGACGAGAGACTGGACGAATCCGGCAGTACTGACGGCTGGATTACACTAAAAGACACTGTTTTTTATCCCAGTCAGCCATCCGATAACCTGCAGAATATTTTCAGATTGGAACTGAACGGATCTCCGGTGCTGCATCCTGATTCATTATTGGAAGTTTGGGTCGATAATGTTCGGTTTAAAAATCTGGGAAAAGCTCCCGGTATGATCAATAATGATTACAAAGTAACCAAAAATGATGATGGTACTTATAATATTTATCTTGACGGTGAAACAGGTATATCATACAATCTGACAAAAGAACCGTTGGAATGGACAGCAGAAGAAAACCTCTTGTCCAATCCTTCTTTTGAAGAAGCTGATTCTACCGGCGCACTTGCTAATTGGTCAAAATATGATGAAGCCACCAGTGAACCTGAAAATTTTGATGTGGCTTATATGGAATGGCTGCCGCCAGACCAGGGCTTTGGTATTGACGGCTCCGGTGCTGTCTACATTGGACCGGAAGATCCTGATAATCAGGACAAAGGCATTTGTGCGACATGGGGTCAGTATTATCCGTCCGATAGCCAGTTAATGGACAAATCTGATATTTATCTTTACAGAGTGATGGCCAATTATACAGATGTTGAACTGGCAGCTGACAGATCACCAAAAGTATTACCCTCTGATAATCAGACAATTTTTGACAGAGATCCTTCTCCGGAAGATTCACTGAATATTGATGGCGTCTATATCTTTCCAAGATATTATCATGATACCTTTCATATCAATGCTGAATTTTTCCCCACCAATTATGGCTATGATAAAAAGTATGGCACCAGTGATGGTTGGGAAGAACAGGCCTATCCGCTGGTACCGGCTGGATGTTTCTGGTCACACTGGGGACATTATTTCCAGGTGGGTATTGGCAGTGATTATCCCAGCAAACTTCCTTGTTACGGAGAAGTTTTCTTTGATGATGCCGCTATTGTTCCTTTTCAGGAATTTCAGTCCGGCCTGGGATCAACCATTGAAAATCTCGAAGTACCCGAAGGTACAAAATGGTTAGGTGTTTACGGTGAAAACTCAGCCGGTTTCAAAGGTACGGCTACAGTGATCTATCTGGATACTGCCGAAGTTTCTGTTGCTGTGGATGAAGAAAAATTCGCCCGCCAGTTCAAACTGGAACAGAATTATCCGAACCCCTTCAATCCTACAACACAGATTACCTATTACTTACCGAAACATGAAGTTGTTAATCTTCACATTTATGACATTTTGGGACGCGAAGTCACTAAACTTGTTAAAAACAAACCAATGACCGCCGGTGAACATCAGGTAAAATTTGATGCTTCCACCCTGGCCAGTGGCGTTTATTTTTACAAGATACAGGCCGGTGAACACACCGCTATTAAGAAAATGATGTTGTTAAAATAATATTCTTATCCAAAAAGCAGGGGGAACTGCCGATCCTCCTGCTTTTTAACTTTTATCCAACAACGGAGAAAAATTGTTAAAACGAGCTATTAATACAATCCTGATTTTATTATTTTTGGTTTCATT
>CAZCHS010000002.1:64649-114602 GCA_964498725.1 uncultured bacterium
TTAATGCAGAAAAAGAATTTTATATTTGTAAGACTATAGAATTTTCGACTAAGGCTCCAATAAGAACTATCAGTACCATTGAAGTGGAACGAATGACCATTGACGGAGCAGATATTTCATATCCATCTCATGTTTTCAAGGGCAATACACCGGCAGAGGGGCTGGTCTATGCCGACAACTTTTTCCTGGGACCGGAATATCCGAAACAGGACAATTCGATGGATGGGAAATATCTTCGTTTGAAACAGCTTCACGGCGAGGATATTAAAACCCGTGATCCTTTTGACTGGACAGAGGCAAGAGTTATTAAGGAATAATAATGAAACAGAGTTTGCTATTCATCTTAAGTTTAATTTTTATAATCTCATGTACGGCTGACGATGTAGCATCCACACCCCCTATGGGCTGGATGACATGGAATCAATTTACAGGTGATATCAGTGACCAGTTAATTCGTGAAACGGCTGACGCTATGGTTGAAACCGGAATGAAAGATGCCGGATACGAATATATCATTATTGATGACCTCTGGCAGGGTGAGCGGGATGAAAAAGATGTATTGCATCCTGATTATGAAAAATTCCCTCACGGCATGAAAGCGCTTGCCGATTATGTTCATTCCAGGGGATTGAAATTAGGGATTTATTCCGATGCAGCTGAATATACATGCGCCGGCGCTATTGGCAGTTACGGTTATGAAGAAATCGATGCCCAAACCTTTGCCGATTGGGGGATGGATTACTTAAAATATGATTATTGTGGCGCGCCGGCCCATCGTGATTCCGCAATTGTACGGTACAAAACAATGGGTGATGCTTTAGAGAAAACCGGACGACCTATCCTTTATGCAATATGTGAGTGGGGACCAAGAAAACCCTGGGAATGGGCTGCCAGTGTTGGTGGTAATGTCTGGCGTACTACCTGGGACATACGTGATACCTGGGATCACGGTCAGTATGATAGCGGACATAATGGCATTATCAATTGTCTGGACAGAAATGTTGATTTATGGAAATATGCAAAACCAGGCCATTGGAATGATATGGATATGCTTCTGGCGGGATTAAACGGAACAGGCAAAGCCTCCGGCTCTATCGGATGTAGCAATCAGGAATATCAAAGTCAAATGAGTTTGTGGTGTTTGCTCAATTCACCATTATTGGCCTCCTGCGACATCAGATCAATGGATGATGAAACCTTAAGAATTCTGACCAACAAAGAAGTTATTGCAATCAACCAGGACAGACTTGGCAAACAAGCAAAACGGTTAATCAAAAATAATGATACTGAAATATGGGGTAAAAAATTACATAATGGCGATTGGGCTGTGGGATTTCTAAACAGAAATGACAGTGAAACTAAAAAAATGACTTTTAAAAACTTAGATATTGAAATGAAGAAAAATTTCAAATCCGTTCGTGACTTGTGGAAAAATAAAGTTGTGGCAACAGATGTGAATAAATACACCTGCACTGTTAAGCCCCATGAAGTTGTGTTAGTTAGATTAGGAGTATGATTTTTATGGGAAATAGAAATAGCAAAATATTTTTTATCATTGCAACAGTCCTTATAATTTTATGCCAGTTATCGTCCTGTAAAAAACATCATAAAGAAGTCAAGATTTATAAAAATCCGAATATATCAATTGAGAAAAGAGTATCAGACCTGCTTAGCAGAATGACATTGGAAGAAAAAATTGCTCAACTGTCCGAAGCCGGCTGTGATAATATGAAATCTGATAATAATGTTGAAAGCGCTCAATTTATCGCAGAAAATTATAAAAACGGAATAGGAACCATTCATGGCTTCCAACTCGATGTCGATCAATATGCCCGGGCAGTCAATCAAATTCAAACATATTTAGTGGAAGAAACCCGTTTGGGAATTCCGGCTATTTTTCTTAGCGAAAGTCTGCATGGACTGGTACAGGACGGTGCAACGATCTATCCTCAGGCCATTGGAATGGCAAGTACCTGGGATCCTGAATTGATCAATGATGTCGGTATTGCTATTCATAAAGAGGTAAAAGCAATCGGTGCCTCACAAGTATTAAGTCCTGTTCTGGACGTTACCCGGGATTTGCGCTGGGGCAGAGTTGAAGAAACCTATGGCGAAGATCCTTACTTAGTATCTTCTATGGGTAAGGCCATGATTAAGGGGCTGCAAGAGGGAAGTACTACGGATAAGGCAAGCCTGATTGCCACCGCTAAACACTTTTTAGCTTATAGTAATCCTCATGGCGGGCTTAACCTGGCATCCTCAGTGGGTGGAAAATATGATTTGTATAATATTCATCTACCACCTTTTCGGGCAGCAGTTCAGGATGCAAAAGTACTTTCCGTGATGAGTGTATATAATTCCTATAATGGTGTGGCATTATCAGGCTCAAAGAAGATTTATACTGATCTGTTGAGAAATGAATTAGGCTTCAAAGGATATGTTTATTCCGACTGGGGCTCAGTCTCTATGCTCCATTCATTTCATAAAGTCGCGGAAGATTATGCTAAAGCCGGGAAACTGGCGTTGGAAGCCGGTGTTGATCTGGAAGCACCCGGCCCCCATTGTTTTCAGCATTTGGACAGTCTTGTCAAAACCGGAGAAGTGGATATAGAGGTTATCGACAGGGCAGTTGCAAGAATTTTATTTACAAAATTTAAAACCGGTTTGTTTGAAAATCCCTATGTCAATGAAAAGGAAATTCATTCAAAAATACACACTAAAGACCACCAGAAACTGGCAAAAAAAGTGGCCGATGAATCGATTGTGCTGCTGAAAAATGAAAACAATCTTCTACCGCTTGATCCGGCAGAAATAAATTCCATTGCTATTATCGGCCCCAATGCCGACCAGGTACAGTTTGGAGACTACACCTGGAGCAGAAATAATAAAGATGGAATCACCTTATTAGATGGTTTGGAACGAGTCCTTCCGGAAAGAGTCAGAATAAATTATGCGAAAGGGTGTGATCTAGTAAGTCTAAATGATGATGGGATAGATGATGCGATTACAGCAGCTGAAAAAAGTGATATTGCAATTGTCGCAATCGGGACTGCCAGCGCTTCATTAGCCAGGGATTATTCCAATTCCACCAGTGGTGAGGGCTTTGATTTATCAGATTTAGATCCCACAGGAAAACAACAGGAACTGGTAAAAGCCACCGCTGCTACCGGCAAACCGACAATTGTTGTGCTGATACAGGGGAAGCCTTTTTCCATTCCATGGATCAAAGATAATATTCCGGCCATTGTGGAAGCCTGGTATCCCGGTGAAAAAGGCGGCTTATCAATCGCAGAAGTATTAACCGGAAAAATAAATCCCTCAGGGAAGCTGCCGGTTTCTTTTCCTAAGAGTGTCGGCCATTTGCCCTGCTATTACAATCATTTACCCACAGACAAAGGATATTATCTCAGCCCGGGCCGCTATGGAGCACCGGGCCGGGATTATGTCTTTTCATCGCCTGAAGCATTGTGGCCTTTTGGGTTTGGATTAAGTTATACAATCTATGAATATGATAATTTGGTACTAAATGATTCTACGTTCACTTTTGACGATCGGCTATCCGCTACTGTCGAAATAACAAACACAGGCGATATGGATGGAAAAGAAACAGTACAACTCTATATTCGCCAGAAATATTGTTCAATTCCAAGACCAATTAAAGAATTAAAGGCTTATAAAAAGATAGAAATTAAAGCGGGTAAAACAGAAAAAATTGAATTGAAAGTTAATATCAATAACTTTGGGTATTACAACAATAAAGGTGAGTATTTAATGGAGCCGGGCAAGTTTGATATTATGATCGGAAGCAGTTCTGAGGATATTAAATTTGTGAAGACAATTGAAATAATTTAAAGGATTGAGAGCGAAAAATGAGAAAACAGACAAAAGAAAAAATAATTATATTTCTGACACTATTAATTAGTACCACAGGGTTTGCCATGGAAGAAATTCCACAAAGTGCTATGGAAATTATATATGTGGATAGTGAGGAAACCATTGGTGATGACGGCGCGGCAGCCAATGTTCTGGATGGTGACCCGGAAACCTTTTGGCATACGGAATGGTATGAAAATTCTCCGGATTATCCCCACGAAATAATTTTTAAACTGGATAAAGAATACAGCATAGAAAATTTTGTTTATTTGCCACGCCAAAACTCCGCGAACGGCAGAATAAAGGATTACGCGATTTATGTAGGTAATGATACCAGCAGTTGGGGAGACCCGGTCGCCCAGGGGCAGTGGGACGATAAAACCGCACCACAAATCGTTGAATTCGATGAAATTATTAATGGACAATATGTAAAATTAAAAGCGATATCCGAAGTCAATGATAATGTTTGGGCAGCAGCTGCTGAAATCAAGTTCAATGATGAGGAGGATCCCAATGTTGATTTGGACGGGTGGGCCAGTTCACTGCATTTGTCCTTCCGCGACGGCTCTGATAAAGGCTCAGAATTATTAATGGTGGATATTGAGGTGGACTCTTCATCACCCTACACCTACTATGCACCGATCAATTTTACCGGGGGTTATGCCGGAATACAGGATCATGGAGAAAACAGGACGTTACATTTTTCCCTGTGGGATTATGTCGATGGTGATGTTCAGGCCGTACCGGATGGTGCCGAAGCACGTATTCTCTGGCGTGGGTATCGGGTTAATGGCAGTGGTTTCGGTGGTGAAGGCACGGGCATAAAAACCTGGAAAAACTATCAGTGGAAAACTAATCAGCCTTACCGATTATTAGTAAAAATGCGGTCCGTTACAATAGACTCCTTTCCGGGGGCTACCCGGGATTATTGGGTGTTTGATTTTGAAACCAACGAGTGGATGCATATTGCTACCTTATGGCGGGCAGATAATCCGGAAACAGGACAACCGGAAAAAGATCTCGGCGAAGTTCATGTTTTCGTTGAAGACTGGGCTGCTACTGCCGAATTGCACCGTTCCTGTTATGTGTTTAATGCCCGGAAAAAATACTGGGGCGGACTATGGCATACCTATGACCATGCCTATTACACAATTAATGACCAGGAAAATAATCCGGCCACTGCTGATGGGCATGATCCCAATACACAGGCAGAAGTCCGTGACGAAAGTAAAATATGGCTGGCATGTGGTGGTGATTTTATTCCGGAAGACAGGACCCTTTCGGGGACTACATTAAATATTACTCCTAACCGGAATTTTGACCCGGAAAATCCGGAATTGACTAACATACAAGCAACAATTGATAATGATTCTACTGTTACTATCACCTGGGACTATGAAAAACCGGAATGGGCGGCCCAGGAGAGATTTGATATTCGATTTTATTCGGATGAAAATCTCAATAACCTGGTTTACAAAACCGGTGCGCTTTATCCCCATAATTATGAATCCGTAGAATGGAAAAAGGGAAGTGACCGACGATTTACTGTGACAAAATTGAATTTCAATACTCAGAATACCTACTATATGCGTATTATCACAAAAACTATATTTGGTATTAATTGCTGGAATTCCGATCCGGTAAAGATTAGTAAAACCACTGCAATTGAAGATGAAGATGCAGCATATCCCGAATCGCTGAAATTAAATCAAAACTACCCGAATCCCTTTAATCCAAGTACGCGGATTGATTATTTTGTACCCAATAGCATGAAAATTGATCTGGCCGTGTATAACCTGAATGGAGATAAAGTCAGACAGCTTTTTCAAGGTATCAGAGCACAGGGGCATTACACAAATTCCTGGGCCGCAACAGATGAAAATAACCAAAAAGTTTCGGCAGGTGTCTATATTTTGGTTTTAAAAACAGAAAAATTAACGTTAAAAAAGAAAATGATTTTAATAAAATAATAAAGATATGAGAAAGTTATTGATAATTAGTCGGTAAATTTTTAAAATTCTACAATTATCAAAAAAGCACATAATCATTAAATATTGGATAAGAGGATATATGAGTAAGGTAAGAAAAAAGAACATGATTCGAAGAAATTTAATTCTTCGGGCATTATTGGATGAAGAACATTTATCATTGACTGACCTTAAGAATATTACCGGTATCAGCCTGCCTGTGGTTACAACAATAGTAGCCGGGTTGGCTGATGAAGGATTTGTTCTTGAAGTGGATTTAAAAGAGGAAAATCGTGGTGCCGGTCGTCCGCCTTCTGTATTCAAACTGAATGGAGATGCCGGATATGTATTAGGCATTGATATTGGAAGAACCAATACTGATTTTGTTGTTCTTGATCTGGCCCAGGAAATGATCTTACAGAAAAGACGGGAATCGGTAAATCTGCAAAGCAATGAAAAATCAGTGATCGACGAACTCTACAAAGAAGTTCAAAAAATTCTGAAAGACGCGAAAGTCGATTACAATAAGGTTTTGGGGATTGGTTTTTCCATCCCCGGCATTATTCAGGGTCCCAAAGGAATCAGTGAAACCTATTTTAATTTCGGTGATGAATCTTTGGAAGAAATGATCCGTGATAAATTTAAAAAACCGGTGAATATCGAACATGATGCCAAGGCAATGGCATTGGGAGAATTATGGTTTGGTTCTGCCAAAGGTAAAGAAAATGTTCTCTGTATTAATATGGGATGGGGACTCGGCCTGGGAATGATCCTGAATGGGAAAATCTTTTATGGCAGTGATTATTATGCCGGCGAATTTGGACATCTGCAAGTGGTGCCGGAAGGCAATCTATGCTATTGTGGCAAACGTGGCTGCCTGGAAACCTATGCCTCGGGAAAAGCCATGGCCCGGGTTGCCAGGGAAAAAATTGAAAAAGGCGCGCAAACTATTATCACATCAAAAATAAAAGATATTGAAGAAATCGATGCCAAAGTTATCTTTGAATCGGCCAACCAGGGTGATACCTTCTCCATTGAAATTCTTGAAGAAGCCGCTTCATATTTGGGATTTGGTCTGGCACAATTGATCAATATTATTAATCCTGAAATGATAATATTCGGTGGAAAAATTGCCACAGTCAATGAGTTTATTATCAATTCCATACAAACGTCAGCCATGAAATATTCCATGACACATCTTAATAAAAATATCCGGTTTGAAGTGTCAAACCTTGGGACTGTCGCCGGTGCGCTGGGCGTCGCCATGCTGGAAGCCCGGGAACTTTTTGAAGTCGAGCATCTGAATCCGACAGCTTATGTATAGGCTTAGTTAAATATAAATCCACAAACAAAGCGGGAGCCACGAATGAAAATACTATTAAATCTAATCACTATTTTTTTGTGTATGATTGTAATCGATTTACATGCTGAGAAAACAATGGATTGGGAAAATCCGAAAATGATCGGCAGGAACAAAATTGCACCCCATGCCTGTGTTATCCCCTTTGACAATCAAGAAAATGCGATTACTCTTTCAATAGAAGATTCGCCCTATTATCAATCGCTGAACGGTACATGGAAATTCAACTGGACCAGGAAACCGGCAGATCGTCCCAAAGAATTTTATAAACCTGATTGTGATGTCAGCCAGTGGGATAATATTACGGTGCCTTCGAATTGGGAAATAGAAGGGTACGGAATTCCCATATATGTCAATCAGCCCTATGCATTTTCGCCTCATCAGCGGCCAACACCGCCGGAAATTCCCCATGACTATAATCCGGTAGGATCTTACCGGCGTACTTTTTCGGTTCCGGATAAATGGGGAAACCGGGATATTTTCATTCATTTTGGCGCTGTTAAATCGGCCATGTATCTTTGGATCAATGGGCAAAAAGTCGGTTACAGCCAGGGCGCCAAGACACCGGCAGAATGGAATATCACAAAATATTTGAAAAAGGGTGAGAATGTACTGGCAGTTGAAGTTTACCGCTGGTCTGACGGATCTTATCTGGAATGTCAGGACTTTTGGCGGATTAGTGGTATTCAGCGGGATGTTTATCTTTACTCCAAACCCCGGATGGCAATCAGAGACTATTTTGTAAAAACCTCTTTGGATGAGAATTATGAAAGCGGAATTTTTAAAATTGATATCGAGTTGACAGAAAATACTCAGGAACACTCTGTTAAAGTTCTAATCTTAGATGACAAAAAAGAAATTATTTATGAAAATTCAGGTAAAGTGAAAGGTGACAGAATTCATTTTAATAAAGAATTGGGTAAAGTGAAAAAATGGTCCGCCGAGAAGCCCAACTTATACACTCTGGTATTGGAATTATCCGCAAAGGGCAAAAATATGGAAATCATTTCCCGGAAAATCGGATTTCGTACCAGTGAGATCAAAAACGGCCAACTATTGGTTAACGGCCAACCTGTTCTGATCAAAGGGGTTAATCGCCATGAACATGATCCGGAAACCGGCCATGTGATTTCAAAAGAATCAATGCTCCATGATATTAATCTGATGAAACAATACAATATTAATACCGTCAGGACAGCGCATTATCCTGATGATCCCTACTGGTATGAATTGTGTGATCAATATGGCCTTTATGTGATTGATGAGGCCAATATTGAATCCCACGGGATGGGCTATGGAGAGGAGAGCCTGGCAAAGGACCCGGAATGGTACAGGGCCCATTTGGACCGTATTCAAAGAATGGTGGAAAGGGACAAGAATCATCCGTCAATCATTATCTGGTCACTTGGCAATGAAGCCGGCGACGGAATCAATTTTGAAAAAGCCGCGGAGTGGCTAAAAGAGAGAGACCCCTCCAGGCCGATTCATTATGAGCGGGCCGGATTTGCTCCCCATACTGATATTTATTGTCCGATGTACCCAAGTGTCAGCTATATTAAAAATTATGGCGCCAGTGTGCAGGAACGTCCGTTGATCATGTGTGAATATGCACACGCCATGGGCAATGCCATGGGGTCGCTGAATGATTACTGGCAGGAGATCAGGAATTCTGATTATCTCCAGGGCGGATCAATCTGGGATTGGGTTGACCAGGGATTATTGGAAGTGGATGAAAAAGGGAAAAAATATTATACCTACGGTGGCGATTATGGACCTGATGGTATTGGCAGTGACGGCAATTTTTGTTGCAATGGTCTGCTGTTTCCCGATCATAGTCCTTCGCCAAAATTAAATGAAGTCAAATATGTTTACCAAGCCATCCATTGCAAGCCAATAGATTTGAAAACCGGGAAAATCGAAATTTTTAATGAATTTTTCTCTACAAATCTGAATGAATTTTATATTAAATGGGAGTTAACTGAAAGTGGAAACCGGATACAATCGGGACAAATGAAGCCGGTTAATATTGCCCCTCAGCAGACCGGTGAAATAATCCTTCCTTACCAGGAATTCACAATGAAGCCGGGACGGGAATATTTCATTAACCTTTCCTTTTATACTAAAAACCAGGCATCGCTGCTTCCTGCCGGCCATTTGGTAGCCTATAACCAGTTTGAATTAGAAAACGATCAAAAAAATGTCCCTTATATCAAAAAAGATAATGTGAGCCTGCTGGATAAACTCTTCCGACGGAAAAAACTAAATGTTTTTGATAATAACCAAACCATAACCGTAAAAGGAGAAGCCTTTAAGGCAACGTTCTCACGAAAGTCCGGCACACTAAATTCTCTTGTTTATGATGACAGTGAACTCTTTAATAATGGGCAGGGTTTTGACCTGATCGCTTTTCGTGCCCCTGTTGACAATGATCATATCAGACAGCAATGGTATGAAGCCGGACTTGACCACATGAAAAGTGAGGTACAAAACATAACTGTCACGGAAAATAGCAACCAGGTAACTATAGTTTCGCATAAAAAATATTTCGGTACAAAAAACAATCTGTTATTTGATTTAATCACAACATATACATTTTTTCGCAATGGTGTTGTCTTTGTTGATAATGATATCAATCCGGGTCCCGAGGTGCCGCAACTACCACGACTGGGAATGTCTGCCGGACTCAACCAACAATTGTCAAACGTGACCTGGTATGGCCGTGGTCCATGGCAAAATTACAATGATCGTCAGGCCGGCGCTCTGATCGGGCAATATACTAAAAAAGTGGCGGAATTTTTTGTTCCTTATGTGCGGCCGCAAGCCATGGGCAACCGGGAAGATACACGGTGGGTTGCTATGCTCGATACAGAAAAAAAGGGGGCGATCTTTGTCGCTAATGATGAAATGTCCTTTTCATCTTTAAAGTATACGGAACAGGAATTGGATGAAGCGGAGCATTTGAATGAACTGCCGGAAAGTGATGATGTTTATCTATATTTGGATTATGCGCAACGGGGACTTGGGAATGCCAGTTGTGGACCAGGCGTTTTGCCGCAGTATATTTTAAATCCTGAAGAAGTCAATTTTGCCTTTTCTATTCGCCCGGTCAGAGAGAGCGACAAAAAGCTCAATGATTTAGCAACCGGTAAGTTCAAATTAAGTCCGCCATTGATCAGGATTAATCAAGATAAAGAAATTGAGATTATTTCGGATTTTGGTTTGATCCATTACACTGTAAATGGTGACGAACCAACCACAGGTTCAAAAATCTACAAAGCCCCGATCAAAATAGATGAGAATATGCTGATAAAAGCACGGGTTTTTAAAAAGGATTTTATTCCCAGCAGTGTGACGCAAAAATTCTTTTATAAACCCATTCGGGAGATTAATGTGGATAAGAGCAAGTGGCGGGTGATATCCAGCAACAGTCATGAACCGGGACGGGAAGCCAGTCGCATCATTGATGAAAATCCCCATACCTTTTGGCATACAGAATGGAGTGAAAAAACACCGGCGCATCCCCATGAAGTGATTGTTGATTTAGGAAATACCTATGAGATGGCCGGTATAAAATTATTACCCCGGCAGGACGGCTCGCAAAACGGGTCTATCAAAAAATGTGAAGTATTTCTTAGTAATGACGGGAAAAATTGGAAATCAGTCACAGCAACAACGCTGAAAGAATCCAAAAAAATAAATATTGTCCGGTTCGACGACCCGGTTAGTGGGCGATATGTCAAAATCGTAGCTAATTCTGCTTTTAATGGCCCCTGGACATCTCTGGCAGAATTTGGGATTATTGCCACAGATAAAAAATGATGATTTAAGTTATACCAGATACAGAAGTTTGACAGGATATTTTTTATGGATTAAATTTGTCCAGACCTTTTAATCGGGCGAATCGATTCATTAAATAATCCCATCTATTTAATCCGTCGGATTTTTTAAAAAATTCCGGCTGAGTTTCAGCAGGAGGGAAGAGTTGCTTTATCAGGTACTTGAATTTCTGGCTGGTTTTTGGCAGGTATTTCATTGGCAGGAATAAGCGGTTGGTGGCATTTCCGGAACTGAGTTCACCACGGATAATTGTGTCCAAATTAATCACATGATCACGTTTTGGCTTGTAGTGTTTTAGTAATTCCGAATTTTTCTGCAATCCCGTGCTGCCGAATAAATCAGCACTGATTCCTAAATAATAACAAAACAGTTTTTGTAACCGGTATTTTTTTATTAATGTCAAAATTTTTTTTTCATCATAAGTCCGGTTCACAAAAAAATTGTGAATATCCAGAAACCAGAGGATTTTAAAATAGTAATGCTTAAAAGCGTGGTAAAGCATGTAGATCAGCAGGTGTTCATTATCAAATGTTTTGATTTTTACACCGTCGATCGTGAGAATTTTTGGAGTGGCAGTGAATTCCGACAGGTCAAATTGAAAGGGATGGAGTTTGTTGGAAAGGTTCAGATGCAGATCTATTGCAATGTTATTGTCTTTATTTACAAAATGTTGGGCGAAATTGTATTTCTTAATGATTGTGTCAGGAAATGTATCGGAAAGGTTGTCCTTTTGTTTAAAGCCGGATGATTTTAGAAAATCCATCCAATCGTGATAATGCACCTTATCGATAAGAATATCCAGGTCATTGAATGAGCGCAGGGCAGGTGTTGAATACAATAGTTTGGCAGACACCAGTCCCTTGACGAGAAAGAAGTCCGGTAGATCATTTTTTTTAAGGAAATCGATATAAAGCATACTTCTGCAAAAATTTTGTAAAAATGCCTCTTGACTTTTTATCAGTATTTTCTCATTTATAATCGTATGTGGTTTTGGTAATGAGTTTTTGAAATAATGAATAATTGGTGAAATTTGGTGATAATTAATTAAATAGATAAAATCATCCTGTTTATTGTTGTATACCGGTGAAAAAGGATGACTTTTATTGCTTGTTATCCTCTTTATCAGCTGTTGTATGATTTTTACAGATTTATCTTTTTCTGTCATGGTTTAATCATTAATAGTTTGTTAACCTTTCCATAAAGTATAAAAGTAATAACAAAAAGCCTGAATCGCTAAAGATAATCACAAAACCGGTGATAAAAAGGATGTAACGATAGTTTAATCAGAGGTTCTAAGTAACTGTATTTTAAATATTTTTGAGAAATTGAAACATTATCCCTAATATAACATTAAATAAAAAGATAATTTAAAGTTGATATAAAGAAAAAAATAACGTAAACTTAGAGACTTTTGTTTTTTGGGTTTCAACGTTTAATTAAAGAATAGAGGTTCTTCGTAAATGAGTAAAAAAGTCAAAAAATCTAAATCGTCAGACGCTAATCGAGCCTTAGGCCGTTATCTTGAAGAAATCGGTCAATATGAGCCGTTGACCCCTGAAGAAGAGATTGATCTTGCTCAGCGTGTAAAAAAAGGTGAACGGAATGCGCTTAAAAAATTGACAGAAGCCAATTTACGTTTCGTTGTCAGTGTTGCTAAAGATTACCAGGGACAGGGACTACCATTGACTGATTTGATCAATGAAGGAAATCTTGGCTTGATCAAAGCCGCGGAAAGATTTGATGAAACCCGTGGGTTTAAATTTATTTCCTATGCTGTGTGGTGGATTCGTCAGTCTATTTTACAGGCTTTAGCAGAGCATTCACGAATCGTCAGATTGCCCCTTAACCGGGTTGGTACGATTAGTAAAATTACCAAAGAAGCCGAATCATTGGAAAAGAACAATGAGCGCGCTCCCGGACAGGATGAAATTGCCAACAATCTGGAAATGAATACCAGTGAAGTTTCCAATGCAATTAGAATTTCCCGTCGTCATCAGTCATTGAACGCACCTTTCAGAGACGGAGAAAAAAGTTGTCTCATGGATGTAATCAAAGACAGTGGACAGAAAAATCCTGATTCTGAAATTATGCAGGATTCTTTGAAACAGGAAATTCGGGAAACCTTATCAACCTTAAAAGACAGAGAACGTAAAGTAATTCAAATGTATTTTGGAATTGATCGCGAATACTCGCTGACCCTGAATGAAATCGGAGATGAATTCGGTTTAACCAGGGAAAGAGTTCGTCAGATCAAGGAAAAAGCCATAAATAGACTGCGTCATAAGACCAGAAGCGAGAAATTAAGATCATACCTTGGATAAGAAAGGCAGGTGATAATAAATGATCCAAGTCAAAGTAAGACCCAACGAACCGATTGAAAGAGCATTAAAACGGTTTAAGAAAAAATTCGAAAAATCCGGAATTCTTAAGGATTATAAAAAGAATGAATATTTCATCAAACCGACTGAAGAAAGACGAATCAGAAAAGCTCAGTCTGTCAAACGTGTTCGTAAACAGAGCAGAATGAAAAATATGTAATGACTTGTTCATTTTATCAGCTTTAAGCCTGTCAATTTATTGACAGGCTTTTTTAGTTATTTGCTGAAATTTTGGTTTTGATACCTTATATTCTTTAAGAAAATAAAAATTGGCGGAGGTTTCATGAGTTTAGCTAAGGAGAGAGTAGAAAAATTAAGACAATTAATGAAACAAAAACATATCGATGCCTGGATTGCTCCCAGTGCCGATGCCCATCAGAGTGAATATGTCGCTGATCATTGGCGAGCGCGGGCATGGCTGTCAGGTTTCACCGGATCAGCCGGCACAGTGGTGGTCACAATGGATAGGGCCGGTTTGTGGACAGACTCACGGTACTTCATTCAGGCTGAGCAAGAACTTCAGGGGAGTGGAATAGACCTTTTTAAAATGGGCACCGATGGCACACCATCTTATACCAAATGGCTCAGTGATAATTTGGATAATGAGGCAATTGTTGGGTTCGACGGATCACTTTTATCAGTGGCAGAAGTGGATCAGCTGATTGAAGACCTGGCTGAAAAACAGATTTCCCTCAGTTATAATGAAGACCTGATCGATAAAATTTGGGATGACCGGCCAACAATTCCCACAGCAGAAATTTTTCAGCTGGATGAAACCATCACCGGAGAGAGCAGAACAGTAAAAATAGAGCGAATTCGCGATAAAATGAATGACTACCAAGCTGATTGTCACCTGATCACAACGCTGGATGATATTGCCTGGACCTTTAATATTCGAGGTAATGATATCGCCTACAATCCTGTCGCCGTTGCCTTTGCATTTATTACCTCTCAGGAGGTTTTCTTATTTATTAATGATCAAAAAGTACCTGATGGGCTTAGAAATGCGTTTGAGAATGAAAAAATACAACTCTTGGCTTACAATAAAATCTATGAATTTTTACGGAAACTGAAAGAGGACCGCAAAATTGTAGTGGACTTCAATAAAATCAGCCAAAAGATAAAAGATGCGATCCCCAATGGCTGCCAATTAATTAAAAAAATAAATATTCCGACAGAATTAAAAACAATCAAAAATGAAACCGAGATCAAAGGTTTCAAAGATGCTCATGTGCGGGATGGTGTGGCCATGGTAAAATGGCTACACTGGCTGGAAAATAATTTGGGGAAAATACCAATGGATGAGGTTTCGGTAGCAGACCGCTTAGAATCATTCAGATCTGAAAATGATAAATTTAGGGGACTGAGTTTTTCCACAATCGTGGGATATAAGGAAAATGGCGCTATTGTTCATTATACCGCCAAAAAGGAAACCGCTGCCGTGCTGGAACCTGAAGGATTATTACTGGTTGATTCAGGGGCGCAGTATTTGGATGGCACCACTGATATTACACGCACAATTTCACTGGGAAAACCCACGACGGAAGAAAAGGAAGCGTTTACAGCGGTTTTGAAGGGACATATTAATCTTTCCAAAGCAATTTTTCCAAAAGAATATACCGGTGCTATGATCGATACTTTTTCGCGGGCGGCACTATGGGAAAAGTTTTATAATTACGGGCATGGAACCGGACACGGAATCGGACATTTTCTCAATGTTCACGAAGGCCCGCAGCAGATTCGGCCTACCAATCATTATGAAATAAAAATTGGCATGGTTCATTCCAATGAGCCCGGCATGTATCTCAAGGGAAAATTTGGTATTCGTATTGAGAATCTTATGGTTACAGTCCAAAAGCAAGAAAATGAATACGGCACTTTCCTGGGATTTGATATTCTGACACTTTGCCCGATTGATCTTTCCCTTATTAATCCGGATATACTGGATAACAATGAAATTGTTTGGTTAAATAATTATCATGCGCGGGTTTATGATTCCCTGGCCCCGTATTTGAATGATAGTGAAAAAGTGTGGTTAGAGAAAAAAACACAAGAAATATGAAAAACTTCGATAAATATCAGTTCATCTCACGAACAAGATCCTTGTTAAAATACCTGGTGCTGTTCATTCTTTGCTATGCCCTGCTTTTTCTTGATTTGAACTTCTACCTGGTCCTTGCTGTTATATTACTGATCAATATTCTGTTTGTAAAAATCGAATTAAAATTCCACCTTGCAACCCAATTGGCAAAACTGATAAAAGAAGAAAAATTTGACGACGCACTCAGTCTCGGATTGATGAAAAATGCCGAACAAAAGGATGATTATTCAAAGTTGTTGATGCTCACCGCATACTATAAGACCGGGCGCACCGATGAAGCAATGCAATTATTAAAAAATATTGATCAGAAAAAATGGAAAACCAAAAAAGTTAATAAAATTCTGGATAACTGGAAAATTAAGATGCTGCTGGATAGCCCTTATCAACTGAATTAATTAGCATCTATTCCAAAGGGTTCCAGTTTTCATAGATGATTTTGAACCGGGAATTGAGTGATGTAAATATCAGTGTTTTCATTCCTGTATCCTGGTATGATGGTGTCCAGTAGTCCTGCCGAAAAGTTGCTTTCCAATTACCATTGATAGGTTCTATTGTAAGGTCGTCAATAGCGACTTTGATTTCCGGAATGGAACGAAAGGTCTCCTGCTTGTAATTATAATATTGACGATAGGACCGTTGATCATCAGAAAAATTTTCTGCATAAAGTGCGATATACTCCTGAAAATTTTGGTTTTCCCAATATGTTTTCCAGTCATAGACCAGTTCTCTGATCTGATGTTTTTCGGATAATTTTATAGGTGGTTTATACTGGGCATTTTCAGAAAAAATTTTCCACTCGTCCTCAACAGGAAGAAATGACAAACTGAACTGCCGCTCAATTTGATAATCCTCAGCAATGAAGGAGAGATGAAAACTGGCAATACTTTCATTAGGTGTTTGCAGAACAATTCGATTGGTGATTTCAAATTCATAATCCTCGGGATTTGAGGTTATGGTCTCATTGATTTTCGCAGCATAATCAAAGTTAAGATTATCAGAATCAACAATATACATTTTAAAATGGTCTACCAGCATTTTTGACGCAAAGGTTTGTTTCCAATTATTGATCAAATTATCCCAGTAACTGGCTGAGTATAAATTGGGATTATCCTTTATGTCACCATTAAAAATTAAAACTGGTGTTTTATCAATTTTTAAAAAGGGTAGCAGTTCGCTTATCGTTGCAGTTTGCAAATAGAAACAACTTTCATTCTGAGTACTTTCTGCTGTCTTTTGCTGGATCCAGACATTATTGCCGGTGCGATTATTATATTGATCAGCAGGATTTGGGTAATTTAATACGAGCGCGACCGGTATCGCAGCCTGGTCATAATTATCGATAGTAATTTTTTCTTTTGCAAAATAAATTCCTTCCGGTAGTGCCTCATCACGGGCCTGGTTTTTGTTATCCGGAACTTCAGGTGGAATTAATTCAAAAGAAATGAGTTGCACAATTGTGTCGGAAGAAACCTCTGCAAAAGATAAAGAAGCCTCGTTTTTATTTATAATTGCGACGGTATCTTTTCCCGGGAAAGAAATATTAATTATTATTGAATCATAGTCAGAGGCTGTCATAACTGTAAAGAATAACAGGAGTATAAGTAAAATATTTTGAGTTTTAAAATTAATAAATATTTGTTTCGCCATAAAAATATTTGAGTGTTAGTAAATTTATAATTAACTTTGGTCTAATTAATGCCCCCGTAGCTCAGCCGGATAGAGCGTTGGCCTCCGGAGCCGAAAGCACGGGTTCGAATCCTGTCGGGGGTACTTTTTTTTATTCAACGATGTCAATAAAATGCCCATAGGCCCAGCCTGTTTCACCATTATCCACTCTCAATAAATACCAATAATCATTCATCTGGTTGATTCTAACCTTTGTTTTGCTTTTGTCGATGATTTCGACGGTTCTTCCTTTTTTAAGATTTGTGACAACACCGGAAGTAAGGCTGGGATCACGGCGAATATTGAGTGAATTCGTGCGTATAATACCCACCATTTGTTGATTTTTCTGGTAATCAATATCAGCAAAAAAGTTATATTCCAATTGTTTTGTCGCCAGTTCTTCCAAATTTCTTCGTTCCCCGTTATTATTAAGTGCAAAAAGGATTTCTTTTTCGAAAAGTTCTTTTGTTTTATAACCAATATCCAATACAGTGGCATGAATTGTAATCCCTGTATTTGAGGTATCATTAGTCAACCGGGCGGATTTTATCAGGTGTCCGATATCATGAGTTGTTTGCCAGGTAATATTGCCGAACTTATTAATTTTGATCACATAAAGTTTGTCATTAAAATATTTGCGTTTTCCCAGCAAAAATAATTCGTTGTCATCTGTAACTGAGAGGTCAAGAAAGGCTTCATCAATATTTTTCAGACCAATTGTTTTTGTCCAGATGCGATTTCCGTCAGGTGAGACCTTTAAAACATGGAGATCGTTTTTCAACACTTTATAAAATTCTTCCGTTTCTGTGGCGCAAAAGCCGGCAATTGCGATATTATTATCATTTAACTTTACGATTGACCGGGGAATTTCTATCCCTTTTTTTGAAAAATCTTTATGCCACAAAAGTCCCTCTTCAGAACTGATTTTCATGAGGCCAATATCGTATTGAGTATTGGATAGTTTTTCATAACCAATAATGTAACAGATCGATTCTGTATATAAAAGAATATCAACCAAAACGAAATTTTGTTTTAAAGGAAATTCTGTTTCAAGGGGGACTTTTTTTTGTGTATCTATAATTTGGAGGATAGCTCTTTGTTGGTTAGATATCAAGGGGCTCGAAGTTATAATTACTTCTTTCTGATCGGAGATAATTTTGTATAATAAAACGTTCGAACGGTCTGGGTTAGCTTCCATTTTTTGTGCTGAAATACCATTGGAGATGACCAACAAGACAATTAAAACTAATTTTTTTAAGAAATACATTTAATTTTCCTCATCTGTATCGGGTATCGGAAATAGCAAATTATATACCATTAAAATACAATCTCAATAATATAAACTTTTAACTCCTTTTATATGGTATATTTTACAAATTAATTATTGTAAGTGAAAATTAAATTATGAAAAAAATATTTATTTTATTTGTGGTTTTTGATAATATTAATTACGAAGAGTGTTAATCTTATCTTATGAATTGCAGAATTGACATAATAAATAATAACTGTGGCATAAATATTGCTTCTCAAGATAATGACCTAAGTAATTGAAAAAAAAGAAATAAGAAGAATTATATGAAACCCAGGAATATTTTAGTTGTCGAGGATGAATTAATAACCGGTAAGAATCTTACCAATGGTTTAATAAGTAAAGGATATAAAAATGTTATTTTAGTAAATAATAGTAAAGATGCCTTAGAATATGTTTCAAATTATGCTTCAACTGATGTGGTTATTATGGATATAACCAACGACAATAAAAAGCATTATGGAATTGATACTGCCCGCCGAATTATAAATACTTATGATATACCAGTAATATTTCTCACCGGAGATTCTGATATTAAAGGCAGCCGGTTTGCAGCGAAAGACTCTTTATGCGGTTATCTGACAAAACCCATTAATCCGCAGGAACTTACTGATAAACTGGAACAGGCCTTCACGCGGCACCGGAAGCAAAAAAAGATCAAATTAAGCGAAGAAAAATATCGCGCCATAGCGGATGGATATACTTTGTCGATTTTTATTATTCAGGATGAGCGGATTGTATATGCCAACAAAACTTTTCAGCAGTTGACCGGTTATTCTGCTAGCGAAATATACAATTTTGATACAATGATTTTAAAGAGACTTCTGCCCAATGAGGATATAAACCGCAATATCATATTATCAGAATTGGTCGCTGTTAAAAATCCGGAACAATTGTCGATTTCAATGCCCCTGAAAATAAAAAACGGGCAGGTGATTTGGGTGGAATTATATTCCAAGGTCATTAAGTATAATAACCGGCCGGCCCGGCTGGTGACGCTGATTGATATTACTGAACTGCGGGAAGCGGAAAGTGAAACGCATCATAAATTTAACGAGGTTAATAAACAGAAAAAATTTATCGATGAAATTATACATTTAACATCGCAAAATTTGCAGAATCCTCTGATCAATATTCTTGGATTTAGTGCGGAAATTGAACGAGATATAAAAAGTGTAAAAGAAATTGTTGACTCTTCGATTAGCAGTAACTCTCTTAGGGATATTATTAATCACGATATTCCGGAATCTTTGCAATTCATTGTAAAAAACGCCACTAAAATGCAAAGGAATATAAGCAGCCTTAAGCAAATTTTAAATTTAAAAGAGACGCAATTAAAAAAGATTCCATTGCAACCTGAAATTATTATCAATAAAATTATTAAATCCAGACAATCCGACCTTATCAACAATAATATTAATATTAAAGTTTCACCGGTTTTGCACACAATCAAAGCAGACAAAGAATTGATAGAAATTACTTTTGCCAATATTATCGATAATTGTATTAAGTTCTATGATACGGAAAAAAATTCCTACTTAGAGGTCTCCTCGGTATCAGAAGGGGAATTTGTTACCTACTTCTTTAAAGATAATGGTATTGGTATTCCCAAAAGATGTTTAAAAACTGCTTTTGGGATATTTAATCGTTTCCATTCTCAGGATTATGCGGGGGATGGCGTGGGATTGACACTGGTTAAAGAAATTGTTGGTCTTCATGACGGATATTGCCGCATTGAATCTGAAGAAGGCCAGGGCACAATCGTTACTGTAAAACTAAGGAAATAAGCGTTCCCCTTCTCAGGTAAATAAATACTGCGATATACTGGTATTTCTTCCTCAATTTAGTTAATATTAGCCCTTAAAATATTGAGGAAAAAATTGATACAATTAAAAAATATATCCATGGAATTTGGTGATAAGATATTGTTTCGGAATGTCACGCTGAGTTTTTCTGATAACAATAAATACGGTATTGTCGGCGCCAATGGCTCGGGAAAAAGTACGCTGTTAAAATTGATCTCCGGAGAGCTTTCTCCCACCGGGGGACAGGTTAATATTCCATCCACAAAATCCCTTAGTTTCCTTAAACAAAACCAATTTGAATTCGAACAGGAAAAGATCCTGGATGTTGTATTGATGGGACAGGAAAAACTATGGCGATTAAGCCGGGATAAATTAAAACTTGAAAAAAAGCAGCATCTGTCGGTTGAGGAAGGGCACCGATTGGCAGAAATGGAATTGCAGATTGAAAAATTGGGCGGTTATACAGCTGAAGCCCGGGCATCGGTAATTTTAAAGGGATTAGGCTTTCCCACCGAACAGCATCAGCACACCATGTCAACTCTCTCAGGAGGTTACAAATTGCGCGTGCTGTTGGCACAATGTCTCTATTCATCCCCGGATATCCTGCTGTTGGATGAACCCAATAACCATCTTGATATTAATTCCATTAACTGGCTGGCCAATTATCTACGGGATTACGACGGAGTTGTTGTGCTGGTTTCGCATGATCATCATTTTATTAACAGGGTTTCCGATTTTATTGTTGATATCGATTATGAAACATTGAAAGTGTATAAAGGTAATTATGAACTTTTCGTAAGGGCCAAAGAATTGGAAGTGGAGCGAAAAGAGAAAGAAATTGAAAAACAGGAAAAACGTAAAGAGGAATTACAGAAATTTGTTGACCGGTTCAGGGCAAAAGCCACTAAAGCCCGACAAGCCAACAGCCGCAAGAAGCAGATTGAAAAAATGGAAGATATACGTATTGCAAAATCTTCGCGGCGCCATCCCTTTTTTAAGTTCCTGGAGTCCCGTCCCTCCGGAAATCCTGTCCTTGAAGCAAACCAGATCAGTAAAAGTTTTGGCGATAAAAAGGTGTTGCACAACATTGATCTGAAGGCCAATCGTGGTGACAAAATCGCAATTATAGGCCCCAATGGCATTGGTAAAACAACTTTGCTGAAGATCATTATGAATGACCTGAATCATGATTCCGGTGATTATTGCTGGGGAAATAATGTCAATTTTGGTTATTTTGCCCAAAATCATAAGGAACAACTGCCGGGTGATGAAACTGTTTATGGCTGGTTGCAGGGTAATTTTCCCGGTGAAAATGTTGGTACTATACGCAAAAGTTTGGGCCGAATGTTATTTACAGATGAGGATATGGAGAAACAAACCGGTAATTTAAGCGGTGGTGAAACAGCGCGGCTGATATTTGCAAAATTGACCATGATGAAAACCAATGTGCTGATCCTCGATGAACCGACGAACCATTTGGACCTGGAAAGTATTGAGTCCCTTGCTGAGGCGATGAATCAATTTTCCGGTACCATTATTTTTGTTTCCCATGACAGATATTTTATTGATCAGGTGGCTGATACGATTTTGGAAATCATACCCAAAGGATATAATCGTTTTCCGGGAAATTATAGTGAATTTATTGCTAAATTTGGAGAAGATTATCTGGACCGCACCGGTGATGTGCGCGTTAAAACATCCGATGCAAAAAAAACAGTCACAACTTCTGAGAAGAAAAATCTGGTGCAGGAGCGGCGGCTACTTCAAAAGGAGTTGACGAAATTAAAAAACCGCGAATCAAAATATGAAGACAATGTATTTGAAATTGAATCGGAATTAGAGGAAATTGAAAATATACTGGCTGGAACTGATATTTATCAGAATAATAATTTAAAAAAACTACAGGAAACTCTGAAGCACAAAGAAGTTGTGGAACATAATTTGGAAAGTGCCATGGGTAAATGGGAAGAAGATCAGAACAGCATAGTGGAAATTGAAAAGAAAATTAACCATATTAATAAAAAAATAAGTGACGTTCAAAATGGATGATTGGATTGATATAAAGAAAGATGAAAAGCATATCAAAAAAGAACGGGAAAAAGCCCGGAAACTTAAAAAATCCCAGTGGTGGCAAAACAAACTGAATGAAGGCATTTGTCATTACTGCGGAAAAAAGTTTGACAGGGAAGACCTGACCATGGACCATGTCATCCCGGTAAGTCGCGGTGGAAAAAGCACAAAGAAAAATATCGTTATCAGTTGCAAGGCCTGTAATAATGATAAAAAATTTCTGACACCGGTGGATATGATCTTAAAAAAAATTCAAAAGAATAATGACGAATAAACAATTTTAGGGGACAAAATGGGGAAGAGATTTTTATTTATAATACTTGTAATGGTGATGAATCAGACATTTGCCATAGATTTTGATGCCTTTTTTGAAAACCGGACCATGCGGATTGATTATTTTCATATCGGCGATAAAACTACCGATGAAGTGGTGCTTGACCTGATTTATAAGGAAGAGGAGTGGGCCGGTAATCCAAATTCCTTATTTGATAATTTTAATAATGGAAAATATTACTATAAAATTTATGATGTTAATTCCAATACACTGATCTATTCCAGAGGATTTAATAATTATTTTCATGAGTATCAGACCACTGTTCCCGCCGGAAAGGGAATCAAACGCGCCTATCACGAATCAGCACATATTCCTTACCCGAAAAATAAGATTCTTTTTGTTATTGAAAAACGTGACCGATATAATACGCTGGCGCCTGTTTTTCAGCAAATCATTGATCCGGATGATTATCATATTATCACAGAAAACAGAGGGAATTCGGAGGATTATATTTATGCTGCAAATGTTGTTGGCCAACCTCATGAATGCGTTGATATCGCGATAATTGGTGAAGGATATACAGATAAGGAAAAGCGAAAATTTAAAAAGGATGTGGATCGCTATGTGGAGGAATTGTTCAGCATCGAACCATTCAAAAGTAACCGGGCAAAAATAAATATCCGGGGTGTTTTGCGTTATTCCCGGGAGAGCGGTGTTGATGAACCAACAAAAAATATTTATAAAAATACCATTCTTGACGCCACCTTCAATTCTTTTGATTCACCCCGCTATTTATTGACTGAGAACAATAAAATGCTGCAGAATATTGCCGCTCAGGTACCCAGTGATGCTCTGATCATACTGGCCAATATTGACCGATACGGCGGTGGAGGTATTTATAATTTTTATGCAATTTCCACAGCCAATGAAAGCAAATGGAATGATTTTGTGTTTATCCATGAATTTGCGCACTCTTTTGCCGGTTTAGCCGACGAATATTATAGTTCCAGTGTCGCTTATGATGATTTTTATCCCGAAGGTATTGAGCCTACCGAACCGAATATTACACGGCTGCTGGATCCGGAACATTTAAAGTGGAAAGACCTGATGGATGAAGGTCTGAAAATCCCCACTGATTGGGGAAAGATTCAATATGACAGCATGACTGTCAGGGTTGGCGAATTGAACAGGGACAGAAATAAGGCTATCGCTGATATGAAAGCCGCCAATAAAACTGAGGAAGAGATTAAGAAATGCCGTGAAAAATATAAAAAAGAAATTGAAGATACCCGCCAGCGGCTCAAAGATTTTATGATCGATCATCCACTGCGGGGCAAAGTTGGCGTTTTCGAAGGCGCCGGCTATAGTTCCAAAGGAATTTACCGACCCACATTAAATTCGATCATGCATCAATTTACTGATCAGGATAAGGTCTTTTATCCTGTTAATGAGCGTGCAATTCAAGCAGTGATTGACTATTATACAAAATGATGAATTGAGAAGATTATGGAATTATTAATAAAAATAGGTAAATATTCATTGATCTTGCTGGCTGGATTGCTGGCCATATTTTTTTTGAACCAGATCATTCAGTTTTCCATATTGCTAAATAATCTTCATGCAAATGTGGGGAATTGGTTTTTATTGGCTGTCTTTTTACTCTCCCTGTATTTTCTGGGCTATAGCTATTACAAGATCAAGCATTATCCGGTTTCCCTGGTTAAGCCCGAACCCCATGACAATGAGGCCCTGGAAAACTACAAGTTGGCTGTCATTAAACGATTGGGCAAGAACAAAATATTACGGGCTAATGGCATTGTTCCTAAAACGGAAGCCGATATACCGGAAGCCCTTACTTTGCTGAATAATGAAGCTGAAAAGGTGATCAGTGATAATGCTTCCTGGGTATTTGTCAGTACCGCTATATCTCAAAATGGCAAACTGGATGGACTGATAACGCTGTTTATTCAATTAAAAATGATCTATCGCATCAGCAAAATATATTATCAAAAGCCACGGCTGAAAGAATTGTATAAATTGTATTCCAATGTTATTGTTACAGTTTTTCTAATCACCCAGATTGAGGAATTAAATATTAGTGAGCACCTTGAGCCGATTGTATCCAAATTCACACCTGGAAAAATGATAACCGGTGTCCCCGGTATCGGGCAGAGTATTGGTTTATTGACGAATATGCTGTTTGAAGGTTCTGCCAATTGTTTTTTAACTCTCAGGATCGGGCTAATCACAAAGGAATATAGTGATTTTCTGAATTTTGAGGATAATCGTCAAATAAGAAGGAACTGCACCAAAGAAGCTGCCGGTTTACTGGGCAAAATAATATCCAATAATTCCGGAAAAATTACCCGCGCGTTTATAAAAGTTGTAAAAAATATCGGTACAAGAACTGTTAGAGATACAAGTGGAAAATTAGTTAATTTTGTAAAAAAACCATTTCAAAAAGAAATATGAAAAAAAACCTTCACAGCGGGTGTGAAGGTAGATTTTTTCTTTCTGTATAGAAATTATTTTTCTTCTTCCTCAGCTTCTTCAACGTCTTCAACGTCATCAACATCTTCAACGACATCGTCTTTAACTTTTTTACTGAAGAAATCAAACCGGTTCAAATATTCCGTGGCTTTTTCCGGATAGACAATCGCAAACAATCCCGCTAGAATGCCGACAAGCCCAAGAAATTTAATTAATGCATCCGGAATGGCCGGAATAAAAAATAATATCAAACCGACTACAATACTTATAACACCAAGATTTTTCATATCTCCACCTTTTATTTAGTTATTATGACAAATATCTTCCATATAAAAATATATACTATTAATTTAAGAGTAGCAATTAATTCCTGTATAAAATTTTGATATATTATGTTAAAAATGACTAAAAAAGGAGAAAAATGAAGAAATATCTGCTGTTTTTTATATTGATTAGTATCTTCAGCACATCAACTTTTTCTCAAGGTATATCTGTATATCCGCAGCCGACAGATTTGATAACCTGTCCGACGGCCGGTATTTTACCGCGCGGGGCATTCCTGATTGACGCGAATATGTTCCGTGACGGCGGATTGTCCCTGGGAATGTCCGTTGGCATATCGGGCAACTTAATGTTCGGGATTAGTTACGGGGGTTCACAGATCATTGGTAATGATGAAGTAATATGGCATGAACAACCGGGGGTTGAGGTAAAATACAGGCTCATCGAAGAAGGCATGTCCAGACCCGCCCTGGCACTGGGCTTTAATTCCGAAGGCTATGGCGCGTATATAAAAGAACTGAAACGGTATGAACAAAAGGCCAAAGGCTTTTATCTTACCATCAGTAAGAATTATCATTTTTTAGGTAATCTCGGTTTACATGGGGGCGTCAATTATAATCCTTTAGAGAAAAAGGATGGCGATACTGACCCCTCGGTATTTTTAGGCATTGATAAAGATATTACTTCTGAGTTCACCCTGTTTGCCGAATATGACGCGGCCATTAATGACAATGATATTGAAGAACTCAACCTGGGAAAAGGCTACCTCAATGGCGGTGTCCGCTTAAACTTTGTAGAACACTTTTATTTTGAGGTTTTGTTTACCGATATATTGATCAATAATAAGCAAATTAACCAGGTTAACAGAGAAATTCGTATCAATTTTATTGAATTTTTTTAGTGAGGGGAAGATATGCAATATTTAAGAGTTATGCTGACAGTTTTGTTGGTTTTTACAGTTGCATTCGGGCAAATGGAAAAATCCGAATTGCTGGACAAAGTCGATCAGTTGGATACAGCCAAAGAATATGAAGCGGCATTATCGCTGATGAAAGAAAACGAGGGCAAATATAATAATGACCCAGAATTCCTATGGCGCATGGCCCGGGCCTATTTTGCTATTGGCGATCAAAATCAGGACAATGAAGAGATTCAAAAAGAAAATTATTATCCCGGTTTTGAAAAAGCGCAAAAATGCGTGGAAATCGCGCCTGACCTGGCTGGCGGGCATCAGTATTACGCGATTTTAGTGGGGAAGATTGGTGAACTGGAAGGCACAAAACAGAAAATAAAAAATTCCTATCAGGTGAAAGAACATGCGCTGAAAGCCATTGAACTGGACCCGGAAAATGACAGTAACTACCATGTCATGGGTCGCTGGCATTATACCTTGTCAGAATTAAGTTGGGTGGAGAAAAAAGTGGCGGAAATGATCTATTCCAAACTGCCGGAAGCCAGTTTTGCCGAGGCAACGGAATTTTTTAAACAGGCCCATCAGATTAATCCTACTGATCTGCGCCATATTCTTTGGCTGGGGAAAACCTATGAAGAATTAGACGACGATGAACAGTCGCGGACAGTATGGGAAAAAGCATTGACTATTGAAGCTGTAACAAAATCTGATAAAAATATCAAAGCACAGATTAAAAAAGCCCTGGAATAAACCAGGGCTTTTAAGCATTTATTTAAGTTTATTTAAAAAACTTGTTCAACAGTTTTTACTTCAGGGATTTCCTGTTTTAGTTGTTTTTCAATACCCATTTTCAGGGTCATGGTACTCATCGGACAACTGCCGCAAGCGCCTGTCAGACGAACTTTTACAGTTCCGTCTTCTGTGACATCAACTAATTCACAGTCACCGCCATCAGCCTGTAACATGGGTCTGATTTTTTCCATTACTTCTGCTACTTTTTCTTTCATTATGTATCCTTTCGTTTCTGCGAGTATTTCTAATAACGTCCTAAATTTACTAAAGACTTGTATAAAATGAAAATGTATATTTTGTTTAATTCTTGTTTTGAAATTTGAGATAACTGCCCGATAGTCCTTGCAGGTGATTAAATAGAGTATTATATTTTTAGTTAACCTGATCCTTTATAATTTAACCTGAATCAATTTTAAGTTTAGTAGATACAATATTTTGTGCCACTCTTAAATAAATATTGGTTCTTGAAATATATAGGCCAGGCGGTTAGGCAACATGATATGAACTCAGCGATGTGTTGCAAAGAGGGTAGAGTAGAAAATAATTTATATAGATCAAACTTTTATTCAGAAAGGAATTGTCATGAGTAAAGACCTCAGGCTCATTTCACAGGAAAAGGAAAACAAAACAATTATCGAAATTGGTGATTTACGTGTCGGTAAGGATTTCATGGTAATTGCCGGTCCCTGTGCTGTTGAAAATGAAAAACAGACTATAGAGACAGCAAGAGCAGTTAAAAAAGCCGGTGCAAATATGTTGCGCGGTGGGGCTTTTAAACCCCGGACATCTCCCTACGCTTTCCAGGGGCTTGGATTGAAAGGATTAAAGATTCTGGAAAAAGCTAAACGGGAAACCGGATTGCCAATCGTAACGGAAGTCATTGATTCCAGGGACGTTTCATGGATCAGTGAATATGCCGATGTTCTTCAGATTGGTGCGCGTAATATGCAAAATTTTTCACTTTTAAAAGAAGTGGGCAAAGCCGAAAAACCGGTGCTGCTGAAACGTGGCATGTACTCGACATTGAAAGAATGGCTCAGTTGCGCTGAATATATTCTTTCAGAAGGCAATAAAAATGTAATTCTCTGTGAACGGGGCATTCGAACTTTTGAAACCTATACCCGTAATACCCTTGATCTGAGCATGGTACCGGCGGTACAGGAATGTACCCATTTGCCGGTAGTAGTTGATCCTTCCCACGGAACCGGCAGGAAAAGCTTGATTGAACCGATGAGTCTGGCGGCTGTGGCTGCCGGCGCCGATGGACTGATCGTAGAAGTTCATAACAATCCGGAAGTGGCCATGAGTGATAAAGACCAGCAATTTAATCCGAAGGAATTTATGGTTTTTATGAAACATGTTCGAAAACTCAGTGAACTAATGAAACAACTTTAAATATGTTGGTGTAAATATGGGATTAAAAAATATTAGAGATAAAATCGATGCGATTGATTCGAAAATTTTAAAATTATTGAATGCGCGCATGGAACAGGCGATCATCGCCAGAAAATATAAGCAAAAAGTCACAGATACCGGGCGTGAACAGGAGATTTTGAGCCGAATCGAATCCGATACCGGTGAATTGATCAGCCCGGAATTTTGCAAAAAATTGTTTACAGAAATAATGACTGAAAGCAAAAAACTGCAGGAAAAGAACTATGATATTATCGCTTTCCAGGGAGAACACGGCGCTTACAGTGAAATGGCTGCCAAAGCCTGGAACAAAAACCTGATCTCGATTCCCTGCAATTCCTTTGCTGATGTATTTAATGGCGTGGAAACCGGACGTTATGAATACGGTATTGTGCCGGTGGACAACACTCTGGGTGGTATTGTTGGTGAAGTTAATAATAACCTGATCCATACCGACCTGAAAATTGTCGGTGCCATTGAAAATCCGGTGGAACATTGTCTGTTGACATTACCGGGAACCAACCACCGCGATATTAAAAAAGTCTATTCACATTCCCAGGCATTATCTCAATGTAAAAATTTTCTGGAACGCAACGACCTGGAACCAGTGCCTTTTTATGATACTGCCGGATCAGCGAAAATGCTCTCCGAAGAACGGCCTGACGGTGTCGCTGTTATCGCCAGTAAATTTGCCGCCATTCTCTACAACCTGGAGATCATCAAGTCCAATATCGAAGATTCCAAAGCCAATAAAACACGTTTTGTAATATTATCAAAGAACAGGGAAGGTGTGGAAGGAAATAAATGTTCAATCATTTTTACAACTGAACATAAAGCGGGAACCCTTTTCCGGGTGCTTGAACTATTTGCAAAAGCCAATATCAACCTGACGCGCATTGAATCCATGCCAAAGCAATTACTGAATTACGCTTTTTTCCTGGATTTCTTGGGATCTGATAAAGATGAGAAAATCCAAAAAGTCCTAAAAGAAGTCGAACAAAATACAGCGGAATTGAAATTTTTAGGTTGCTATAAAGAAAGGAAAATTTAATGAAAATTTGTATTCTGGGAACCGGACATATGGGCGCCTGGCTGGTAGAAGAACTCTGCCATGATCATGAAGTTGGAATTTTTGACAAAGATCCAAAAAAGATGAAATATTTTTTTAATGTGAAACGCTTTCACAAACTGGAAGAGATCAAAGATTTCGCGCCGGAACTGCTGATCAATGCTGTTGATCTTCGCCATACGGTTCAGGCTTTTGAAGAGGTTATGGACTTTATTCCGGAAAAATGTATGCTGTCCGATGTGACGTCAGTAAAAAGCGGTATCGCTGATTATTACAAAAATAATGGACGCAGATTCGTCTCTACCCACCCGATGTTCGGGCCGACCTTTGCCAATATTCGGGAACTGGAAAATGAAAATGCGATCATTATCAAAGAATCTGATGAAAAAGGCAAAAAATTCTTTCACGATCTTTATTCGAGTTTAAATCTTAATATTTTTGAATATTCTTTTGATGAACATGACGCCACCACCGCCTATTCCCTGGGAACACCTTTTACTTCGTCAATGGTGTTTGCGGCCTGCCTGAAAAACCAGGAAGCGCCGGGAACTACTTTTAGAAAGCATATGGAAATTGCTGAAGGATTGCTCTCTGAAGATGATTATTTGCTGACGGAAATTATGTTCAATCCCTATGTGTTGGAACAGATCAAGAAAATCAATTCCCAACTCTCTTATCTGACGCATATTATTGAATGCAAGGATACAGAAGTGATGACAGATTTTCTAAATCGTCTGCGTAAAAATATAGAATAAATCGATAACTTCCGACTTCGCAAGAAGTCCAAGATTATTATTAGAAAATTTGTGAATAGAAAATCTTCCGAAGATTTAATAATTTTTAAGAGGATCGCGGAATTCTATTCCGCAATTAAATAATGCAAAAAAACCATAAAATAGATGTCAGCCCCCAATCCAAAAATTCTGACTACACCATTACAATCGGTGAAAATATAATCTCCCATTTGGGACAGTTCATCAATGAGCAGTATTCAGATCATCAACTTGTTGTCATCACCGATGAAAATGTTCACCGGGATCAATTTGAGAATTTGGTAAAGCATCTGGACGAAAAAAACATTCATCTGATTGTCAATAAGCCGGGTGAAATTTCCAAGTCCAGAGAGGTGAAAAACCGGAGGGATGATGAATTGCTCAGTAAAAATTTTACCAGGAAAACCTTGCTAATCGCTTTTGGCGGCGGGGTCGTTGGTGACCTGACCGGCTACATTGCAGCTACTTACAAGCGCGGTATTCCCTTTGTTCAGGTACCGACATCTTTGCTGGCCATGGTGGATTCCTCGGTTGGCGGAAAAACCGGTATTAATACGAAATATGGCAAAAATCTAATTGGCGCTTTCTGGCAGCCATCCGCGGTTTTTGCTGATATTAATATGCTGGAATCATTACCTCAGGAAGAATTTCTCAATGGCTTCGCTGAATGTATCAAAGCAGCGTTGATTCTCGATGCAAACCTCTTTGAGTATATGGAAACAAATATTGATGCCATTTTACAGCGAAAAACCGGAGCAGTGATACATATTATCAAGCGCTGCGTGGAGCTGAAAAAAGAAGTGGTGAATCTTGATACCAGGGAAAAGGGAATCCGCCAGATATTGAATTTTGGGCATACGATTGGGCACGCCATGGAAACATTGTCCCATTATCAAATCAAGCACGGTTTTGGCGTCAGCATCGGTATGGCTGTTGAGTTGAAAATGTCACAATTATCCGGTGAGATATCGGATAATGACTATTGGCGTGTAATTGATTTTTTCGACAAAGCCGGCATGCCCCATAAAGTTCCGGCGGACTTTTCTGTGGAGAAAATCTGTGAAATTATGCTGTCTGATAAAAAAGCCGAAAAAGGCGTCATTAAATATGTGCTTCTCGATAAAATTGGGAAATACCGGGAAGCGAATAATAAATTTTCATTTTCATTGGGAGATGAAATCGTGAGAGAGAGCATTAACAGTTGTAAAAAAAATGAGTGAAAATGATCAGAATTAAACCCTTGGAAAAATTGAAAAAGAATATTATTGAAGTGCCCGGCAGCAAATATATTGCGAACCGTGTTTTGATGCTGGCAGCTCTGGCGGATGGAGAAAGTACAGTCGTCAATGTGCCGGACAATAATGATATTCGCCATGCTATTGATGCATTGCAAAATTTTGGAATTGATATTCAACAAAGTAGAAATACTCTGAAAATTCAGGGAACAGGCGGAAAAATTCATCCCAAAGCTGATGTGATCAATGTCGGCGAATCAGGAACTCTGATGCGGTTTATCACAGCGGTTTCAGCGCTGAGTAAAACCAAAGTCACTATCACCGGCAGTAAGCGAATCACGGAACGCCCGGTGGATCATTTGGTGGATGCTCTCGGTCAGGTGGGAGTCAAATGTGAATCACCATCCGGTTGCCCGCCGGTGACCATTCAGGGCGGCAAAATTGACGGCGGCAAAATCAATGTTCAGGGAAATATCTCCAGCCAGTTTATCAGTGGATTACTGTTGGTTGCGCCCTTTGCTGAACGTGATTTGAAAATAGTCCTGACCTCGGAACTGGTATCGGTCAAATATGTGGATATGACCATAAAAATGATGGAAGAATTTGGCGTGACTGTTGAGCGTAAGGGCTATAAAGAGTTTTTCATTGCCGACGGACAAAAATACAAAGCGCGTAAATATATCATTCCCGGCGATTGGAGTTCTGCCAGCTATTTTCTGGCTGCCGCAGCAGTATTGCAAGACAAAATAGAGATCATCAATATGGATTTGAAGTCTACCCAGGGGGAAGCGAAATTTTATGAAGTGCTGGAAAAAATGGGCTGCCAGGTTGAATTGGGTCAGAATTCTGTAAAATTGATATCCAACCAGCAGTTAAAAGGTGTGGATGTGGATATGGGAAATATGCCGGATGTAGCACAAACGCTGACAGCAATCGCACCTTTTGCTGACGGAATAACCACAATCCGAAATATTGAACATTTGCGATACAAAGAATGCGACAGAGTGGAGGAGACTGCTAATGAACTGCGGAAAATTGGCGGTAAAGCATCCACAACCAAAGATTCCATCACCATTGAACCATCAGATTTAACAGGCGGACAAGTGGAAACCCATAATGATCATCGAATGGCCATGAGTTTCGCGCTTTGTGGTTTAAAGGCGGAAAATGTGGTTATTAATAATCCCGAAGTGTCGGCTAAATCCTTTCCTATTTACTGGGATAAATTGCATGAAATCGGAGTAGAGATTGAAGAAGTCGGATAACATCATTCTAATCGGTTATCGTGGTACAGGGAAATCGATTGTTGCTCAGGAATTAGCCAAACTGACCGGACGCAAATCCATCAGTTTGGATACTGAAATTGAAAAAAAATACAAACCGATCAATGAGATTGTGAAATATTCCGGTTGGCAGAAATTTCGTGATATAGAAAGTAAAATGATTCAATCATTGGAATTAGAAAATGGCATCATTGATTGTGGCGGTGGAGTAGTTGAAAGGGAAGACAATATTAGGAACTTAAAGTTGCTAGGCCATATTTTCTGGCTGAAAGCAACACGGGAAACCATAAAGAACCGATTAGCGGACAAAACAAACCGTCCGTCACTGACAGGAGATAAAGATTTTTTACAGGAAATTGAGGAAGTATTAAAGAGTCGCACTCCGCTATATAGACGTGCTGCTGATTTTGAAATCGAGACTGATTATAAATCTCCGGACGAGATCGTCGATGAGGTTTTGGATATTTTTAATAGCAGAGATCGGAGAATACGCTGAGTAACTCTGCTGTCGGAGAATGATTTTTAAAATCCGTGTCAATTTACAGCAAGAGAAAAATGAAAACAAAAATTTGCATACCCATCGTTGAAAATAAAATAGAGGATGCGATTACAGCAATCCAATCGGCTGATTCTAAAGCAGACATAATTGAATTACGGATCGATTTTTTAGAAGAAGTTGATGAGCGCAGACTGGCAAAATTGATTGATACTGCTGAAAAGCCACTCATCTTCACATGTCGTTTGAAAAACCAGGGTGGGACCGGCAATATAACTGAAGAAAACCGAAAAGAATTATTGACCGTAGCGATGGACAAAAGGGTGGATTTTATCGACCTTGAATTCACTTCCGATACAATAATTTCGGGTACACAGGCTACAAAAATTATCACCTCCCATCATGATTTTGATAAAACACCGGAATCCAATGAAATAAAATCCATCATCAGGCAATTGAAAACTAAATCCGGCGCTCTGGTCAAATACATTCCAACGGCCAATTCCATTAATGATAATTTCAAAATTTTCAAAATGTTGCAGGAAAACGAAAATATCATCAGTTTTTGTATGGGATTAAAAGGGCATATATCCCGTGTGTTGGCCGGAAAATATGGATCAGCGATTACATTTGCTGCTGATTCTCCGGATAAGCAATCGGCGCCGGGTCAGGTGGATTTTGATGAGCTGACAAGGGGATATAATTTTCTTGACATTGACAAAAATACAAAGGTATATGGTGTTTTTGGACAGTTTGCGGAAAATTCCAAATCCAAATATATGCATAATCCTGTTTTCAGGCGATATAATATCAATGCAGTCTATCTGCCATTTAAAATAGAACCGGGTAAGGATTTGGAAATCTTTGTTGAAAACTTCAGAAAATTTGAATTTTCCGGCGCTTCTGTCACTATCCCTCATAAAGGTGCTGTCATGGAATTTTTGGACAAGGTGGATAATACCGCCAAAGCCATCGGCGCTGTAAATACGATTAAATTGCAGGATGGCAAATTGATTGGGTATAACACAGACTGTGTCGGCGCTATTAACACACTAAAGGAAAAAGCCGATCTCAAAGATAAAAAGGTGCTGGTCATAGGTGCCGGCGGAGCTGCCCGGGCAATTGTTTATGGTTTGAAAAGGGAACAAGCGAAAGTCACAATCATCAACCGGACATTTGAAAAAGCGCAAAACCTGGCTGCGGAATTTACTGCTGATGTTATGAAAATGGATATTATGGCTGAGCATTTGGATGAATTCGATATATTTATTAATACCACCAGTGTTGGAATGCACCCGAAGGTTGACGCGACGGTTTTGGATTCTTTTCCGGAAAACCGTGTGGTAATGGATATTGTTTATAAGCCCTTAAAAACTAAATTTTTGAAAATGGCAGAAAAATGTAACTGCGAGATTATTACCGGCGAAAAAATGCTGATCCAACAGGCCATTGTCCAGCAGAAAATCTGGACCGGAATCAAGCCGGATTTTGAATTCATGAGCAAAAGTTTTTTTGAAATGGAAGAGTAGTTTAACCGCAGAGCGAGCAGGAGACGCTGAGAATTTGCCGGGATATTTGGTATTACTCGCGGATGATATAAGTAAACACGGATTGCTTTTTTAAAGAAGCGTGACAGATTTAATCTTTTGGAACAGCTTAACTGCATTATTCATAAAAACATAAGTAATTCCCGTTTCGCGCCGATACGTTTCCTTCCGTCAGGGGCCGGATGTTCCATGAATTTTCCAAATTAGTTTTTTAATATGTATTTGTAAAACTGTTAATTTTATTCGCTTTGCTTAAAGAATTTGAAAATTCATGAGTAATACAGGATAACAAAGACAAGATAAAATCAGTCCGAAGGACTGAAACAACAATAGCCATGGGTGCAACCCATGGAAAAAATGATTATATTTAGGACAACGACGAAGTCGTTGAACAAAAATCCGCCTATTTAAAAAGGACTAACAATGAATACAATCGGACAACTATTTAGAGTGACTAGCTGGGGCGAATCCCACGGCAAAGCAATTGGTGTGGTAATCGATGGCTGCCCGCCGGGACTGGAGTTATCGGAAGAAGATTTCCATCGCGACATGGCACGCCGTCGTCCCGGTCAAAGCAATATCAGCACTCAGCGCATGGAATCCGATCAGGTGGAAATTCTCTCCGGCGTCTTTGCAGGAAAAACCACCGGTACGCCTATCTCATTGCTCATCAAAAATAAAGACCCCCGGTCCCGGGACTATTCTGAAATGAAGGATATTTTTCGGCCCGGACATGCCGATTTTACCTATCAGAAAAAATATGGCCATCGGGATTATCGTGGTGGCGGTAGAACATCTGCCCGTGTTACAGTTGGTTCCGTAGCCGCTGGTGTGATCGCCAAAAAAATACTAAAGCAGGAACTGGACATAAATATCACCGGCTTTGTGGAACAAATAGGTAAAGTGAGATTCAATCATGAGTTCCAAAATATCCGCATCAAAGAAATCGAGAACAATCCGGTGCGATGTCCCAACAAAGGCACTGCTAAAATGATGGAACAACAGATTCTGGATGTCATGCGGGCCGGTGATTCGATCGGCGGTATTGTTGCCTGTATGATCGAGAATGTACCGGTTGGACTGGGCGAGCCGATTTACGGGAAACTTAACGCTGATCTGGCGCATGCAGTTTTGAATATCAATGCTTCCCGTGGTATCGAATTCGGCAAAGGCTTTCAATCGGCCAATTTCCGCGGCAGCGAACTGAATGATCCCTTTGTTAATGAAAATGGTGACATCAAAACTTCAACAAATAACTGCGGTGGAATCCTCGGTGGTATTTCTAATGGTATGGCTATTAATTTTCGTGTGGTCTTTAAACCCACATCAACTATTGCCTATCCGCAGCAGACCGTCAATAAAAACGGGGAACAAGTGGAACTGGCCGCCAAAGGCCGTCATGATCCCTGTGTGGTGCCACGGGCTGTTCCTATTGTGGAAGCTATGGCTGCCATTACACTTTGCGATCATTATCTCCGAAACAAAACTATTTCCTAACCTTCGGGCTCTGCCAAGAACTCCAGGGTTTTGTGTTCACAGGAAAATCAAAAATCTCCGGATAATTTGTAGAACGATCTTCCAGATCGTTTTTGATTTTTACCGGTAGGAAAAATCAAAATTCCATGCTGTCGGTGAATGCGTACATTAATAATTTCCGGCTCCGGAAGTAATCAAATTCCCCTGCCGGGATAATTTGAGGAAATAAGCAGGATGATATCCTATTTCCGCTGCAATCTTTGGTCAATATATAAAGTATAAAAAGACTTTATATGTTGACCGGCAAAATAAGCCTTGCATTTTACTTCCGGAAACTGGTCAGTTGCACGATCACAATCTGCAGACCCAGCCGGGTTTTCCGGAATTCATCCTCAAAGTTGTATAATTTTTCCAATTCCGTGAAATACTCGATAGCGGATATTTCTTCCACTTCCAGACTTTTTGTGAGCAATTCCTCGGAATTGAGAGACTGTTTCAATTCCAAATTAGTATCATATTGTAATTTCAGCAATCGATACTGTTCCAGCAACCGGTTAATTTTTGCGGTCACTGAATGTTGTTTCTGTAGTTGATTGGCCTGGTGAGCATTCCGTGCTGCTTTGGCCCGGTGCCCTTTGTTTTTGGTCTTCCACAGCGGCAGAGATATGCCGTAATGAAACAATGGGCCGGTTTCTTTTTCACGATGTACACCTATTCGAAAATCCGGCAGCCAGCTCTGTTTGGCGATTTTGGTATTACGCATGGCAATAGCATGATTCAGGCTTTCCAGTTTCAGCGCCGGATTTTTTTGCAGATAATCCGACCTGAGATTGGTGGTATCAATAATTGCGGAAAATTGATCCGCTATTTCAAGATTAATTTTCAGTTCACTGCCGCCATTCAGCACTTTTAATTGGCTTTCAACATCATTCTTTTGCACCAGCAGGTCAGTCAATTGATTTTTATAATTTATTTTATGTATTTTGGCCTGGTTAACCGCCAGTTGGGTGGATTCACCTTCCGTCATCATTTTTTCAAAATAATCCAGTAACCGGCTTGCTTTATCCAACCGGTTCTTTTGAATTGAAATTTGCCTCTCCAAAAAAGCCAGATGATATAAATGGCCACCGGCTTCTTCCAGAATTTTCAACCGGGCAGCCTCAAAAACCGCCTTCTGCTGCGCCTTGGTTAACTGCAGGTTTTTATATTGATGATAATAAAAGGTGGGAAAGCGGAAGGATTGGGTAATCCCGATTTCATAATTATCATTTTCTTTAAACTCATGTTTCAGGGCCGGATTTTCAGGCAGTAATTCATTTTTTGCCCGAAGTATTTCCACCCGGTTCATCGAACGAAGAGCTTTCAGTTCCCTGTTGTTTTCCAGAATTTGACTGACCATTTCATCATAGGACTGTCCGAAAAGAAAGTTGACAGCAAAAATTGTCAGGATCAGATATACTTTTTTTATCGAATAACTTGTTAGTTTAATCATTAATGGCCTCATATCGTTTTGCTTTATAACAGAACATGCTGTAAATAATCGGTACCACATAAATATTTAAAAAGGTTGATGTTATCAATCCACCGAGAATTACAATTGCCATGGGCGACTGGATTTCATTTCCAGGCTGATCGCCGCCCAGTGCTAAGGGAATTAATGCGAATACCGCTGTCAGCGCAGTCATCAGGATTGGATTCAGCCGTTCGCCGGCACCTTCCAGAATGGAATGACGCAGGCAATATCCATCATCCTGTAAAGTTTCAAAGCGGGAAACCAGCAGTATGCCATTACGGGCGGCAATCCCGAACAGCGTGATAAAGCCGATCAGTCCCGGAATACTGAGAATTCCTGATGTGAATCGAATTGCGAAGATACCACCGATAATCGCCAATGGCAGATTCAGCATGACAATGCCGATTGTTTTAATGGATTTAAACTCCTGGAACAATAACATGAAAATGATCAAAATCGCAAACAACGAAGTGATCAAAATAGTCCGGGAGGACCGTGCTTCACTTTCAAATTGTCCGCCGTATTCGATCCAGTAATTTTCCGGAAAGTTCACTTTTGTGTCAATGGTTTGTTGTATATCCCTGATAATACTGTGGAGGTCTCGATCGGCAATATTAGCGGAGACCACCAACTTGCGCTGAACATTCTCGCGGTTGATCACATTGGGGCCGGCAGTGGATTTTAATTCCGCTACATAACTCAGTGGCACTTTTCCATAAACCGGCGAATCTATCAAAATCTCATCCAGTGATTGCAGTGTATTCCGATATTCACTGTCATAGCGGATGATAAAATCAAAACTGCGGTTGCCTTCAAACACCTGGGAGACTTTTTCGCCGGAAATGGCGGTATGGATAAATTCATTGAATTGATTGATCTTAATACCATATTTAGCCAGCATGTGGCGTTTGGGCAGGATTTGTAATTGCGGCACCTCGGTTTGCGGCGCGACACGCAGGTCGACGATACCGGGAATGGATTGGATTTCATGCTCAATTTGTTTGGCCAGTGAATGCATTCGGTTGAGGTCTTCGCCAAAAATTTTGAGGGCGATATTGGCGCTGGTTCCCGACAACATATGGTCAATGCGGTGCGACAAAGGCTGCCCAACTGAAATATTCAGACCGGGTATCCGGTTGAGCCGGTCCCGCAGATCGGCCATGAATTCATCTTTGCTGCGGCTTCCCAGATCATAGGGAATATCAATTTCCGATGAATAAGAACCGCCATGCATATGTGCGCTTTGTTCGGCACGCCCGGAGCGGCGGGAAATATATTTGATCTCTTCCATATCCAGTAATACATCCTCGATTTTACTGTTCAGTTTCGAACTGGCTTCCAGGCTTATTCCCGGTTCCGTAATGGTATTGATCGTCAATGTGCCTTCGTTAAAATCCGGCAGAAAACTTCGCCCGAGACTGAAAAAAGTCACCAGTGATCCCAGTAGTAGAACCGCAATCAGCGCCAGAACGACTTTTCGATGTAGCAGGGTAAAATTAAGTGAACGAAGGTAAGCATGGTTGAGCTTTTTGATCAGTTTATTACCGCGATTTTCATGTTTGTTCAATTGCTTGTCAGATGACAACAGCAGACTGCACAAAGCAGGTGTAATGGCCAGCGCCACGAGCAATGAAGCCAGCAAAGATATGATAAATGTATAGCCCAGGGGCCGCAGCATTCGCCCTTCCATGCCTGATAAAAAGAACAAAGGGGTAAAGGCTACAATAATGATCAGTGTGGCGTAAATTATTGATGAGCGAATCTCCACAGAAGCTTCATAATTCACCAGTTTTTTATCTTTTCGCCGGGTCGGAGGGAGAGTTTGATTTTCCCGCAACCGTTTGTAGGAATTTTCCACATCAATGATCGCGTCGTCAACAAGCACACCAATGGCAATGGCCATTCCGCCTAATACCATGGAATTGATAGTCATTCCCAGTATTTTTAGGACGATGACAGTCACCAGCAATGAGAGTGGAATTGCAAAAAGGGAAATCAATGTGGTCCGGTAATTCATCAGGAAGAAGAATAAAATGATCGTCACCAGGAAGCCCCCTTCCAGCAAAGCTCTTTTAACATTATTTATTGAAATGTTGATAAAATCAGCCTGGCGAAAGACATGGGGATTGATTTTAATATGTTCCGGTAAATTATGGGCCAGGTCTTCCAGTGCGGCATCGATTTTTTGTGAAAGTTTGATGGTATTGGTATTCGGCTGTTTGAGAATGGTAATGATAATCGCTTCTTTGCCATTGAGAAAGGCATTGCCGATTTTAGGTTCGGCACTACCGATTTTTACTGTGGCGATATCAGCGAGAACGACAGGCTTGCCATCGACATTTTTAACCAGGGTTTCAGCGATTTTTTCAATGTCGGTGCTCCGCACCATACCTCTGATGAGATATTCCTGATTGAATTCATTGATAATCCCGCCGGCGGAATTACGGTTTAGGTTTTCACAGGCTTCATGGACTTCATGCAGGGCAATATCATAATAGCGCATTTTGTTGGGATTCAGCAGAGCCTGGTACTGTTTGAGGTCACCGCCCATGACAATCACCTGGGCGACACCATTGACCGCCAGCAAACGCTGTTTAATCTGCCAGTCTGTGAGGGTGCGTAAATCCATGGATGATAGTTGATCGCTGCTGACGGCAATCAGCATGACTTCTCCCATAATTGAGGATTGCGGAGTCATGTAGGGTTCTTTGGCTCCCTGTGGAAGTTTTTCTGTGATTCCGGTCAGTTTTTCCGATACGATCTGCCGGGCTTTGTAAATATCCATGCCCCAGTTGAAATCCACCCAGACAATGGAGACGCCGGCATAGGTCGCTGAGCGGACCCGCCGGACATTGGCTGCGCCATTGACAGTGGCTTCCACCGGGAAAGTTACCAGGCGTTCCACATCTTCAGCCGCCATGCCGTGGGCTTCCGTCATAATCGTAACCGTCGGAGCAGTCAGATCCGGAAAAACATCGACGTCCATTCTGATGGCGGTATAGACACCGATTCCCATGATTACAAAGGCCAGGATCAGTACTGTCAGGCGATTTTCGATGGAGAATTTTACGATTTTATTGAGCCACATAGAAATTCTCCTTAATGATTATGGCCGGCGTGGGGATCCACGCTACTGTTGGCTTGTGACAATTTCAATTCCAACACACCGCTGACCACCACTTCATCACCAAAGTGCAACCCTGATGCAATATGCGCTTCCCAGGAATTCATGGATTCAATTTTTACCGGCGTTTTAAGGAAATCTTCTGCACCCTTTTTGACAAAGACAAAATATAGCCCCTGTTGCTCAATCAGTGCGGATTTCGGAACCACTACCGCCTTTTCTGTTTTATCGATATTTAGCCAGACTTCGGCAAAACTACCGGAAATCAATTCATTATTATGATCCAGTGAGAAACTCACCGGAATAAAGGGGCTGCCCGGTTTCAGGCGGGTTCCTTCGGCCATTTTCGCTTCGGCATAAAAGGCATGAAGGCCATGACCATATTCCATTTTGAAATTACCGGAATTAATTTCATGCCGTTTGTGAAAATATTTTTTAGGTACATCCACTTCCAGGTAATTGTGGTGGTTCTCAGAAATTATTGCCAGTTTTTCACCGGCAGTGATATAATCGCCATTATTCACAAACAATTTATATATTTCACCGGCCACAGGCGTGTTAATGGCCAGGGACGCGGTGGTATAATTTTTTTTCAGGATGTGATATTGAATACTATCGGCATCAAATTGGGATTTCCTGCCCAAATATTCATCCTGGGAGATAATATTATCGTCAATTAAGGAACGGGCCCGCTGAAGGGCGGCTTTGCTCTGGTGGTATTTATTTTTTGCGGTTGTAAACTGTACATCCAAATTGTTGCCGGAGATATCCTTGCCGCTGATTTTGAATAATTGGGTGCCCTTTTGCAGTTGCCTGCCTGTTACTAAATTTTCAACGGCAAAGTTTACGATTCCATCGGATTTAGCGATAATCACAGTTTCACTGGCCGGGGAAATTTTGATCATGCCGGTGGTTTTTATAGTGTTAATATAGAGAGTGGGAGCAATCCTGATGGTTTCCAGATTATGAATTGAGGAACTATGGTCATGATCCGTTTCTGCCGCATCGTGGCTATGATCATGCGTTTCTGTATCATGGGAATGACCGGCCGGGCTGCTCTCATGAAGATGAGTGTCTTCTTCGCTGTGAGAATGGTCGTGGCTTTGTTGACCGTTGGCAAAATTTATAATCGCCAACAAATAAAGAATTGAAATCAGATATATTTTCATCGTTGTAACTTTCATTAAAATTGCAGATTGACAAGAACTGGTTGACAAACCAGTCAAAAAAATGTTGTGGTTGAAGTTACACGATAATTGGCGGGGCCCGCAGGGAGTGGGGGAGTTTTTTGAATTTGGTTTTTAATATGTGGGTTTTGTCAGTTTGATATGTATAGGCATATAAATGCTTTGGCAGTTTAACATTCTTAATTGTTAACATCAATTTTGTGGCGGCGGCATGAAAATCAATTTCCTGGTGATCATTCTGAAATTGGTTTTTAACCTTCAGCATACAGGTAACACACATTTCATGACCATCACATTCATGGTCATCATCGGCTGTATTAGTAAGGTTCTGACTTGTGCCCGGTTTGAGGAAATGATTGGCGCCGTGGTTATGGTAGGGAAGAAAATCATGGAACATATAAATCATCAAGGTGATAGCTAAGAGTGATAATATGATTTTCTTGTTTTGCATTGGGGCTAATTTACGAGTTAATGGTCAGCAAAAGCAACCTAAAGTTTTACATTTGGATTGTGGAAGAAAATTATTTGTATTCTGAAAAAAATATAAATAATGCCCTCTTCGCACCGATACATTTCCTTTGGAAGCGGGCGGAGTTAACTAACCACATTTTGACCATTGGCAGGAGGGACATAACATGCAGCCTTCCTGGTAGACCAAATGATCATATCCACATTCCGGACAAGTTCCTTTAATGGGAGTCCCGTCGGGAATAAAATTTTCCAAAAGTTTTTTGATGTGAAACAGCAGCGATGAAAATTCCGGTTCACTCTTATCTAATGTTTCAACAATTCGCTTGATTTGTATATTATGACGCAAGGACATACTAATTGTACGGGCGATTTTATCCACATTGTCCTGATCGGAATATTTTTTTACCTGCTCATCGATCAGGTCTTCGTGTATGCCTTCCCGGGCCATCATACGTTCCATTTTTGAGATGATCCAGTCGGCCACATCCTTTGAGACACTATTGTTGGTCTTGATAAATAAAGCAAAAGGACGGGTACAGGCCTGATCGGCAAAGGCGATAAAAAAGTACCATTTTTTATGTTTGTTATCTCTGCGCTTGTATAATTTCACCGGTGGTTCCAGAGGTATTTTTATCTTATCATTAATGACTTCCCGGCCGGCTTCTTTGAACATTTTCTCCAGTTCGGAAACCTCGTTTTCCATTTCCTGCTTTTCATCTTTACGAAGGACACCGACCCGTGATCCGTCACGATAGTAAGTAATTCCTTTGCAGCCATGATCATAGGCATAGAGGTAAACATCCCGCGCGTCCTCTTTGGTGGCTTCAGCCGGGGCGTTAATTGTTTTGCTGATACTGGTATCAACGAATTTTTGGATAATCGCCTGCATCATGACATGTTGTTTGGAGGATAACTGGGAAGCTTCCACAAATACATCGTCACTGAGGCCCAATGCTTCTTTTTGTTCCGGTAGCCAATGAATAACACGACGTTCGCCCAAACGGTCGGCGCGGGTCAGTTCGAAAGCAAAATTAGGCTCCACGCCCGAGGATACACCGGCCAGCATGCCGATAGAACCGGTCGGGGCGACGGTTAACAAGCGGGTATTGCGAAGGCCGTATTGTTCAATCAGGAGTTTGACATCGGTTTCCAACTGCTGGATGTAGGGATTGTGAAGCATATAATCCTTCCAGACCGGGGCCCGCCCTTTTTCTTTAGCCAGCAAAGCGGATTTGCGGAAAACTTCATTTTGAATGAAACGCATAACCTCCGACATTAGCCGAAAAGATTCCTCAGACCCATAAACAATATTTTTCAGGATCAGGAAATCCGCCAGTCCCATGATGCCCAGCCCGATCTTACGAAAATTATATTGATGCTGCCGGGTAACATCCAGGTAATAGGGATTGATGTCGATGATTTCATCCAGAAATTCAGTGGCGGTATGCACGGTTTCTTTCAGCTGGTCGTAAAGTATTTCCCTGGTGTCCACATCAACAAATTGGGTCAGGTTGACAGACCCTAAATTACAGACAGAGTTGGGAGACAACCCTTGTTCTCCACAGGGATTGGTGGCCACTATCTTTTCATCTTCATTGGCAATATTGTATTTATTATAGCGTTCCAGAAATATTAATCCCGGTTCGCCATTGTTATGGGCATAGTCGGTAATGAGGTTGAATAATTGTTTGGCTTTAATGGTTTTATAGTGATTTACAGGGTATCCTTTTTTCTTCCAGGCTTTGAGGTCGCCATTCCATTCGCTGTCATATTTTTCGTGGGCAGGATCAGGAAATTCCAGATTCCAGTCCCAATCATTTTTAACCGCTTCCATAAAATCGTCGGATACAAAAACAGACAAATTCGCATTTTCCAGTTTAGACAGGTCACGCTTGGTGGTAATGAATTCTTCGATATCCGGATGCCAGGCTTCCAGGCCAAACATATAAGCGCCGCGTCGGGATCCGCCCTGGCTGATCCGTCCCGCTAAAGCATTCAAAGATTCCATCCAGGAAACAGAGCCGGAGGATTCGCCATTGACTTTGGTTATTTTACTGTTTTTGGGACGCAATGGCGACCAGTTGATACCGACACCACCACCTCTGGCGCTAATTTCAAAAACCCGGGTGAATAAATCCATGATCGCGCTGCGACTGTCCACGCCATCTCCCACGTCTTCAAAAGCCAGCACATAACAATTAAAAAAGGTCTTTACTGTCTCCGTACCCAGGCCTGACAGAATTCTTCCAGCGGGAAGAAACCTGAAGTTTAATATATCGTTATAAATATCTGTTTTAACACTTTTCGCGATTCTGGCGGAAAGATCCTGCCAGGTTTTTTCCTCTTTGTAGAGGTATCTATCCTTGAGAACACGTTCTCTTTCTTCTGTCCATTTAGGTTGAATAGTTTTCATTTTGTCACCATATTTTGTATATAAATTAAAAATTTGTACAATATATAGGATAATTTATTTTGAATTTATAACGATTCAAAGTGAATTTTTGTTATTTTTTTCTAATTTTTTTAAGGCTTGAATATCAGTAAGGTAGGTGTTTTAAAAAATAAAGAGTCCCGGATTCACGGGACTCTTTATAATATATAAATAATATTTTATCGTTTTTCTGCCATATTGGGTTCTTCCAGACCATAACCGGATATTCTATCATCCCGTTTCAGCAGGAAGGCAACCAGAATTGATAAGGCCGACAGTACAACGAAAACAAACATTGTGGGGGTGTAATTATACACAACATCCTGTCCCTGCTGTAATTGCAGCGCGACGTTGGGATTGGATTTTTCCAGGACGAAACCGAGTAACCAGGGGATGAAACCGAGACCAATATTCTGTATCCAGAAGATCAGCGCAAAAGCAGTTCCCAATCGATTTTCAGGGATAATTTTTGCAACTGATGGCCACATGGCTGACGGAACCAATGAAAATGCAATACCAAGGATAACCACTGCAACAGCAGCAACCCATACATTTGTAATGAAGGGTGCAAAGAGGACCAGGTGTACGAAAGTTAACATTAGCGAACCGATGATCATAATTGTGGCACCTTTGCCTTTGCGGTCATAGATATTACCGAAAAGTGGGGTCAGGGCAATTGTTCCAAACGGTACAATCGATGGAACACGACTGGCCCAGTTCAGCGGCAATCCAAATTTATTGACGAAAAGATCGGTTCCGTATTTATAAAATGGGAAAACCGCGCCATAAAAAAGGACACAGAGTATTGCGATGTACCAAAATCCACGGTTTTTCAAGATTGCGCCCACATCGGCCAGGCGGAAACCTTCTTCTTCTGCTGCACCGCTTTCGGTTCGTTCAATATGAAGTTGGGCATCCAATCTTTTGTCCATGAAAGAATAAAATATAAAGGCCAGCAAACCGATTACCAGCATGACAAATCCCAGCATTACCGGGGTTGTAATGCTAAATCTGGTGGCGAAATAGGGGGGCACAACCAATGCTGCTGCTGATCCCAAACGGGCGATTGCTACTTGCAGGCCCATGGCCAATGCGAGTTGTTTACCTTTAAACCATTTCACGACCACTTTGGATACAGTGATTCCGGCGAATTCGACACCAACACCAAAGGTGGCGTATCCAAATCCTGCCCAGAAAATTTGCGATTTGATTCCCCAGGTTGTTGCACCGACGTCAAAAGAATATTTCAGGGCAAAATATTTAATCCCGGCACCCAGCATCATAATAAAGGCTGATAAAATTAAAGAAAAGCGAATGCCTTTTTTATCCAGAATAAATCCGGAAATAATAAGCATAAATAAAAGTACATTGAAAATTGCATATCCCAGCTGGTAATTACCAAAATCAATACTGGTCCAGCCCATTTCGGAAGTCAACAATGGTTTTAACGGCGCCAAAATATCGGTAAATAAATATCCGGCAAACATCGTAAAAGAAACTATTGCCAGTGCTGTCCAACGGGCAGCGGCAGAATCGCGTAGTGTTCTTTTAATAGCTTGAGTCATAGATTTCTCCCCTTTTTAAAATAGAATATTTACGAAGAAATATAAAAAATTCTACATTCCCTCTGTCAAAATTGACAATTGCGGATAATATAGAAAAAATCAGGCTTAATGGCTAAAAAAAAATCCATGAATTTAAAAAATCAGCAAATATGATAGGAGCATTTTTTAAGTTGTAATATGCGGGCAATAAATAATTTACTTTTAATAGTGTTTGTTTTATTTCTTTTTTCGGCCCGAGTCCACCGTTTTCGTGTCTATACCTTTCATTTTGTCATAACTCCGCATACCGCCAATTCCCAACATTCCGGTAACAATTGCGAAGAGTGGCCCTCCGTCAAATACAGGCGGTGGATCAATTTCCTCGGGAATCCAGCCTTTTGCCTGGCAAATTGTCCATCCCCAGATCAGTAAAGGATACAGCAGAAACTGATAAGCCAGGGCTATACCGCCAACCCAGCCGATAAAGGGACGCCATCCGGCAACAAATATACTGCCGTGCCTTGCTTCCTCTTTATTGACTTCCAGTTGTCCCTGCATCAATTCGTTATACATCTTTTTTTCATCCAGGGCGATTTTTAGTTTTTCTTCTTTTGACGTGATCAGGTTATCGGCAATATTACCAACTGATTCAACTATTTTTCCGATTCCTAATATGTTCATACCAAATCCCCCAGGGTTCTGTTGATCCAGCCCAATAAAAATTTCTTTTGGTTTGGATTACGTTTACATATTTCAGTGTAGCGTGTGATTTTTGCCAGTGCGAATTTGCTGATGAATAGTTCTTCGTCACAATCATTTAATTTAGCCAGGGTTTTCGGTCCGATAATCCCATCGGGAATTGCATCGACAACCAGTTGTGCCAATTTCGCTGCTGTTCGTAGGCCGGCATTGACGGAAAAATCAAATATGGATGCGGCTATTTGCTGATTGTCAATTTTATCACCGCGGCACTGCTGCCAAAATTCATCCCGATAAAATTCTCTCACTTTCTGGGTTAATTGCGGATTATCCAGCTCATTACGGTCGATTAATTTCCATCCCTCCCAGTCAGGGTGATAATTTCTGGCAATTCCGGCAAAGGTTTGCCCGCCCAGGTCCTTATCCACTGTTGATAAAACAAATCCGCCTTCATGCTTGATCATCTTATCAAAAGCAGTTTCAAAATCTGCCATTTGCTTCTCCAACTATTGTTTTTATAAGTTATTACCTATTCCACTTTAGTAAATAAAAATGAAAAAACAAAGTCAGCTGAACGATATTTTTGAAATTATATGATTTTTCTGGGAATTGTTTCAGGCAGCCGTGTTAATAGCTCATAATTGACATTTTTGGTAATGTCGCAGAAAGATGAAACTGTGATGCGTTTGCGCCCCTGTCTGCCGATCAGGACAACCTGGTCTTCCTTTTGAACTCCCGGAATGCCGTTCACATTGACCAGGATCACATTCATATTGACCATGCCGATCACCGAAGCTTTACGGCCACGCACCAGAACATGCCCGATATTGCTTAAATTTCTGGCAAATCCGTAGGCATATCCCACCGGAACTGCTGCGACTTTGGTTTTTCTGGTCATAAGCGCGGTGGTACCGTAGCCGACAAACTCGCCTTTTGGTACCTCTTTGATATTCATTATTCGGCTTTTCCAACTTAAAATCTGGGTCAGGGGGTCTTTGATAAATCCATTGTCTGTGGAAAGCATATTATACATGCGGGTTTCCTGGCTGGGCCAGAATCCATACTGAGCGATGCCGAAACGCACCATATCCATAATCGTATTTTTATAGGTCAGAGCGGCGGCTGAACAGGCGCTGTGATAATATTTAGGCCGGATTCCAAGGTTTTCCAGCCGGTTTTTCGCTTCTATGAAAACATCGAATTGTTTTGTGATACGGGCATGATTGGAAATACTCTCGGCACCGGCGTAATGAGTACAGATTCCTTCCAGAATCAAATGGTCTTTGTTCTTTTTCAGGATATCCACCAATGTTTCCAGTTTTTCCAGTTCGAAGCCGGTTCGATTCATGCCGGTTTCAATTTCCACATGAATCCGGGCTTTCCTGTTGATCTTGTTAGCGGCTTTAATCGCATTTTCCAGCCGGTCAAAATCAAAAACAAAAAAAGATAGCTGGTTTTCCACTGCCCATTCCAGTTCATCATTGTCAATCATTCCCATAATCATGATGTCGGTTTCGGGCTGTTTGATTGTCAGCGCCCGCTCCGCTTCACCGGCATCAAAAACAGCAAAACTATCCACACCAACCGATTCCGCCATGGGCAGAAAATTGTCAATGCAATGTCCATAAGCATTATCTTTGATGACAGAAGTGAATTTCGCTGTACCAATCCGCTTTTGTAAATACCGGACATTTTTAGCGAACATTTTTTTGTTTAATTCGATGCAGGAACTGCTTTTCATGGGCTTACTCCGAAATGTCTAACAGGGTTGAAAATAACTTAATACCGGTGGGGATCAATTCATCGGGAAAATCATAATTGTGGTTATGCAATTGCGGATGGTTTTTACCACTTCCCAGTCCGAAAAAGCATCCCTTATATTTTTCGGTAAAAAACCCAAAATCTTCAGACCAGGGAAAAGGATTGGGGACTTTTACAATTGTCAAACCGGTTTTATTGGCGGCCTTCTCGACAATGCTGAAAGCCTGTTCATGATTTTTGGTTGCTGAAAATTCTTCCATTTCTTCCACTTCAATTTCAAGATCAAATGTAGCAGCCAGGTTCGTTGCTGTTTTGAACGCCCGGTCTTTCATTATTTGTAAATCCTTGTTGGTATGGGAGCGAAAGGTTGCCGCCACCATGCCATCTCCGGCGGAAGTGCCAAAGGCTTGTTCGCCAACTTTTACCTGGATAATTGTGATTAAATTGGCGTTGTTAAAAGCGGTAAATTGTTGTGGAATAGCATATAATGATTGTATCATTTGGGCGATGGCCAGGGCCGGATTTTTACCATTTTCCGGATGGGCGGCATGGGAGGTGGCGCCGGTAAATCTGAATATCATTCCCACAGAGGCCGATGCAAAGATATTTTCCCGCAGAATAACAGAGTGTCTTTCAAAACCCGGCAGATTGTGCAGACCGAAAATAAAATCCGGCTCAATTCCGGAAAAGCGCTGGTCCTGCAAAACAGCTTTGGCTCCCTGCGCGGTTTCCTCAGCCGGCTGGAATAGCAACACTATGCGGTTCTTTAATTGATCCCTGACCTGGTTAACCTGCTCGGCAAATCCCAGCATAAT
>CAZCHS010000003.1:0-98324 GCA_964498725.1 uncultured bacterium
TCGTGAAGGTGGCAGAACAGTTGGTGCTGGTGTTGTAACTGAAATCGTTGAGTAAGGAGAGTTGCAAGTGCCTGGTCAAAAAATTAGAATCAATTTAAAAGCTTACGATCATAACCTACTTGATAAAAGTACGCAAAAAATCGTAGCGACGGCTAAGTCTACAGGTGCAGTAGTTTCTGGTCCTATACCATTACCTACTAACAGAACTGTATATACTGTTTTACGGTCACCGCATGTGAACAAAAAATCACGTGAACAGTTTCAGACAAAGATTCACAAGCGACTGGTAGATATCCTGAATTCTACATCAAAAACTGTAGATGCTTTAATGCGATTAGATTTGCCAGCTGGTGTTGATATTGAGATTAAAGTATAATTTGAGAAGAAGTGAGATATGCTAGGAATAATTGGAAAAAAAATAGGAATGAGTCAGGTTTTTACCGACAATGACGTGATCGTACCTGTGACAGTTATAGAAGCTGGCCCCTGTAAAGTGGTTCAGACCAAAACTGTGGAAAAAGATGGGTATGCTGCCGTCCAGGTTGGTTTTGACAAAAAGCCTGAACGTCTGTTGAATAAGCCATTAAAAGGACACTTTGACAAACATAAATCTGTCTATTACAGGTCTTTAGCGGAATTTAGAAATGCTGACGAAGACGTCATGAAAGAAGGCGCTGAAATAACAGTGTCCAGCTTTTCTAAAGGTGACAAATTAAAAATCACCGGCACTACTAAAGGCAAAGGTTTTCAGGGTGTTATGAAGAGACATGGCTTCTCCGGCGGACAAAGTACTCACGGTCAAAAAGATAGATTAAGAGCTCCTGGTTCAATTGGACAGTCTGCTGATCCCGCTAGAGTAATCAAAGGAATGTCTATGCCCGGTAGAACTGGTGGAGACACAAAAACCATCAGCAACCTCGAAGTGGTAAAAGTTGATGTTGATAACAATCTGCTCTTTGTAAAAGGAGCGGTTCCAGGTGCAAAAAATGGAATTTTAACTATTCGCAAGCAGGAAAAATAGTCATGGAATTTGTTGTACATAATAAAGAAGGCAAAAAAACTGACGAAACATTGAAAATGGATGAGTTAGTGTTCGATATAGAACCTCATGAACACGCGATCTATCTTGCTGTCAAGTCAGAACAAAAGCGATCCAGACAAGGTACGCATTCCACTAAAACCCGTAATGAAAAACGGGGTGGTGGTAAAAAACCCTGGCCGCAAAAAGGCCGCGGTGTTGCACGTGCCGGATCCAGAAGAAGTCCTTTGTGGGTCGGTGGTGGCGTAATCTTCGGACCAAAGCCCCATAAATATAAATCAAAAGTCAACAAAAAAGTCAGACAACTGGCCCGAAGAAGTGCCATGTCGCTGAAACTTAAAAATGAAAACATCATGGTTTTCGTTGACTTTAATTATGACGACCACAAGGCCAGGAATGTAAGAAATCTACTGTCAAATTTAGACGTACAGGACCGAAAAGTATTATTTCTTACTTCTGATATAAGTGAAAACTTTTACCTTGCTTCCCGGAACTTTCCCAATGTAAGAGCCATGGAAGCAACCAAAGTATCCACTTATACAATCATGAGAAATGACATCGTGCTAATCGATAAAGATGGTCTTATGAAACTTAACGATTGTCTTAAATAATTGATTGGGAAGTGAAATGCAGAAAGTAAAAACAGTAATAATAAGACCAATTCTGACAGAAAAACTCACAATATTAGGCGAAGAACTTAATAAGTACGCCTTTGAAGTTGTCAAAGATGCCAACAAACTTCAGATCAAAGATGCCGTTGAAAAGAAGTTTGATGTCAAAGTAACCGATGTATCGACGATCAACGTCAAGGGTAAACAAAAAGAGATGACAGTCAGAAGCGGTGGAAGAGTTATCAGAACTAGAGGTCATAGAAGAAGTTGGAAAAAAGCAATTGTAACATTGCATAAAAATGATTCTATAGATTTCTATCAAGGAGAAACAGCGGTATAAATCATGGGTATACGAAAATTAAAACCGAACACACCAGGACAAAGATATCAGACATACAATGCAAATGATGAGTTAACGAAATTTGTACCTGAGAAAAGTCTGCTGTCTTCTATCAAAAAATCTGGTGGCAGAAACAATAACGGAAGAATCACCTCCAGACATATTGGTGGCGGTTCCAAAAGAAAATACAGAATTATTGATTTCAAAAGAAATAAACATGATATTCCGGCTAAAGTTATTGGTATTGAATATGATCCTAACCGATCTGCACACATTGCCCTGGTATGCTACGATGATGGTGAAAAGCGCTACATTATAGCACCTGCCGGAATTAATGTCGATGACAAAATCCTTTCCGGAAAAGAAGTGCCTATCAAACGCGGTAACACATTGCCCCTGGAAAGAATTCCAACCGGTACTTCAGTTCATAATATTGAACTCTACCCGGGACGCGGCGGTCAAATTGCCCGCAGCGCCGGATCCTATGCAAAAGTCGTTGCTAAAGAAGGTAAATTTGTTACTTTGGGAATGCCCTCAGGTGAATTAAGATTGTTACCCAAAAATTGTTTGGCGACAATCGGCGTTGTCGGTAATATCGACCACGAAAAAGTCACGGTTGGTAAAGCCGGAATGACCAGACACAGAGGCCGCCGGCCAAAAGTAAGAGGTGTTGTAATGAACCCGATCGATCACCCCATGGGTGGTGGAGAAGGCCGTACCTCTGGTGGTGGTCATCCTGTATCGCCATGGGGACAGAAGTCCAAAGGACTGAAAACCCGTAAGCGTAGAAATCAAAGTGATAAATTTATTGTCAAAAGACGGAAAAAATAGTTAGGAGATTAAATGAGTCGTTCTATTAAAAAAGGCCCACATATTGACGAGAGATTGCTTAAAAAGGTCCATAAGTTACAAGAATCCGGCAAAAAGCAAGTCATTAAGACTTGGGCAAGAAGCTCCACAATCTCCCCTGACTTTGTTGGATACACTGTGGCAATACATAACGGAAATAAGTTTATCCCGGTTTTCGTCACAGAAAACATGGTTGGCCACAAACTGGGAGAGTTTGCTTTGACAAGGACCTTCAGAGGTCACAGAAAGAGTGAATAGCTAATTTAAAAGAAAAAGTTGAGCAAAAATGGAAGCAAAAGCAATACAAAGAAATATGAGACAATCGGCTAGAAAAGTCAGGCAGGTATGTGAACTGATCAAAGGCAAAGACCTGGACAGAGCGTTAAACGCCCTGCATTTCAACAATAAAAAAGCCTCAATACAGGTAGAAAAAACTGTAAGATCAGCTGTATCCAATCTGTTAAATACTGACGAAGGCGGACATTTGGAACCGGAAGAATTGTATATCAAAACAATCTTCGTTAATGAAGGGCCGACAGCCAGAAGATTTCGTCCAAGAGCAATGGGACGTGCAACGATCATTCGTAAACGATCAAGTCATTTGACCGTGGTTGTTGCTGAAAAAAATGATAGAAATAAAAATTAATTCGGAGGTCATTTTTGGGTCAAAAAGTTAATCCAATCGGAATGAGAATCGGATACAATAAAGAGTGGAAAAGTATCTGGTTTGATGAGAAAAATTTCAAAGACAAACTTGCAGAAGATATTCATCTGAGAAAATATATCAATAACAGGCTCCCAAATGCGGGAATATCTTCACTAGACATCCATCGAACATCCAAGAAAATAACTATCATTATAAATACTGCACGTCCGGGTATTGTTATTGGAAAAAAAGGTCAGGAAGTTGACCAGTTGAAAATGGAACTTCAGAAACTAACCAACACAAATGTTCAAATTAATGTAACTGAAGTGAAAAGACCGGAATTAGATGCCACTTTGGTCGGTCAGAATATTGCACAACAATTGGCCAAAAAGGTCTCTCACCGAAGAGCTGTCAAACAGGCCATGAAAAGTGCATTAAGAATGGGCGCGGACGGTATCAGAATCCAGGTTCGCGGTCGTATCGGCGGCGCTGATATGTCAAGAACCGAATCCTTCAATGAAGGCCGTGTTCCCCTGCAGACCTTGAGAGCAAATATTGATTTTGCCTCAGTGACCTCGTTTACTACTTATGGTAGCATTGGTATCAAAGTTTGGATCTGTAACGGTGAAAAAACTTCAAAGTAAATTAAGGATTAAACATGTTAGTACCACAAAAAGTAAAATATAGAAAACAACATCGAGGCAGACGAAAAGGGTTAGCTTTAAAAGGCAGCACAGTTGCTTTCGGTCAGTATGGGATCAAAGCCCTGGAACCGGGCTGGATCAATTCCAGACAGATCGAAGCGTGTCGTGTTGTAATTTCCCGGGAAATCAGAAAAAACGGGAAAATGTGGACGCGAATCTTTCCTGACAAACCTGTCACTGCTACACCAGCTGAAACACGTATGGGTAAAGGTAAAGGTACACCGGAATACTGGGTCGCGGTTATTAAGCCCGGTAGAATTCTGTTTGAAGTAGAATCTAGTGAAGTTAATATGAAAAGATTAGCTGAAAAAGTTTCTCATAAGCTACCTATTAAAACAAAACTTGTTGCAAGAAAAGAATATTAGGAGTTGATTGTGAAAAAAGAGCAGTTAAGAGAACTTTCCATAGATGAATTGAAAACAAAATTGCAGGACAATATCGAGGCTTTGGAAAACCTACGGTTTCAAAAAGCTATGCAACAGTTGGAAAATCCTATTAAAATCAGGGAGATCAGAAAAGAAATCGCACAAATCAAAACTGTTCTCCATGAGTATGATCTGGGAATTAGAAAATAAATTAATATGGGAAAGTTTTAAATGAGTGCTGAAAAATTAAAAAAGAGATTAACGGGTACAGTTACTAGTAACAAAATGGATAAAACCATTATTGTATCCATCGAGAACAAAGTCAAACATCCACTTTATAAAAAATATGTCAAAAAACGATCTAAGTTTTTTGCCCATGATCCTGAAAATAAATGCCAGGAAGGGGATAAAGTAAGGATCGAGATGTCAAGGCCTCTGAGCAAAAAGAAGAGATGGCGTCTGGTGGAAATTTTAGGTCATTAAGAAAGATAAAGAGGTAACAGGAAATGATTCAGAGAGAAACTACATTGAATGTAGCGGATAATACAGGAGCAAAAAAAGTACGTTGTATCGCCATCCTCGGTGGAACCGGTAAAAAAACAGCTACCATTGGCGATGTTATAACTGTTACTGTAAAACATGCATCACCTGGTGGCGAAGTGAAAAAAGGTGAAGTGCAAAAAGCTGTCATCGTAAGAACTGCTAAAGAAGTTCGCCGAAAAGATGGAACATACATTCGGTTTGACGATAATTCAGCTGTTATTATAGATGCCAATAATGAACCGCGAGGAACTCGTATTTTTGGACCTGTGGCCAGAGAACTGCGTGAAAAAGAATTCACCAAAATTGTCTCAATGGCCCATGAAGTGCTTTAAAGGAGACGGATAAATGCAACGAATCAAGAAAAATGATACAGTAAAAATTATAGCCGGTAATGAAAAAGGAAAAGAAGGCAAGGTATTGGCTGTTTATCCCAATGATAACCGTGTTATTGTTGAAGGTATAAGCATGATCAAGCGTCATACCCGCCCGACTCAGGATAATCCTAAAGGTGGTATCATTGAAAGAGAAGCACCGATTAATGTGTCCAATGTCGCCCTGATCTTTGAAGGCCGGGTGACAAAAGTTGGCTATAAGACATTAAATGATGGTAAAAAAGTTCGCGTTTGTAAAAAAACGGGCGAAATAATAGACAGTATTTAAAGGAGTTATAAGTGTCAGAACAAACAAAGTACACACCGCGACTTCTGGAAAAATATCAGGAAGAAATCGTACCCCATATGAAAGAAACCATGGGTTACAAAAACATGATGGAAGTACCCAAACTGGAAAAAATAACCGTCAGCGTTGGTGTTGGAGATGCAAAAGAAGAGCCCACCTATCTGAAACAGGTTATCGAAGAAATAAGTCTGATCGCAGGCCAGAATCCGGTCGTAACAAAATCAAAAAAAGCGATTTCGAATTTTAAAATTCGTCAGGGAGATCCAGTCGGTTGTTTTGTAAATCTTCGTAGTGAGAGAATGTATGAATTTTTTGATAGATTAATCAATATTTCCTTACCCCGTGTAAAAGACTTTTCCGGCTTATCAGACAAATCCTTTGATAGCAATGGAAATTTCTCACTGGGAATTAAGGAACATATCATTTTTCCGGAAATCAATTACGAAAATGTCGATAGAATTCACGGCTTGAATATAACAATTACAACGACAGCCAAAACAGACAAAGAAGCGTATGAACTTCTGAAATCCTTTGGTTTCCCGTTTAAAAAGAAAAATAAAAATTAAGCGGAGAAAGAATAATGGCTAAAAAATCAATGATTGCGAAAGCAAAAAGAAAACCTAAATTTTCAACTCGAAAAATCCACCGTTGTAACAATTGCGGTAGACCCAGAGCTTATTATAGAAAATTCGGTTTATGTAGACTATGCTTCCGAGAATTAGCGCTAAAAGGCGAAATTCCGGGCGTAACAAAAGCAAGTTGGTAAAAATGGAGAAAATGAAATTATGCCTGTAACAGATCCAATTGCAGATTATTTAACAAGAATCAGGAACGCACAAGCAAAAAATAAGTCTTGGGTAGACGTACCTGCTTCCAATGTGAAAAAGAAAATGTCCCTTATTTTAAAACATGAAGGCTATATTAAAGACTTCATAATTGTAAAAGATGGGATTCAAGATTTTCTTAGAATTTATCTCAAATATGACCACGAAGGAAATCCAGTCATAGAAGGTTTAAAAAGAGCTAGTAAACCCAGTAAAAGATATTACGTCAAAAAAGATGAAATCCCGAAAACCCTAAACGGACTTGGCATCAGCATACTAACAACTTCACAGGGAATTGTTACGGACAAGATTGCTAAAGCCAATAACATTGGCGGCGAAGTCCTCTGTTACATCTGGTAATCTAACTAATAAGGAGTAATATCGTGTCTAAAATCGGAAAAAAACCTATTGTAATTCCTGACGGTGTAAAAGCTGATATAAAGGGTAATCTCGTATCAGTTGAAGGTAAACTCGGCAAACTTAGCAGAGACTTCAACCCGGAGTTCAAACTCGAACTGGCGGATAACCAGATCACTGTAGAAAGACCAACAGATTCAAAAAGCCATCGGGCACAACACGGACTGATCCGCATGTTGATCGCCAATATGGTCGAAGGAGTTAATAATGGCTTCACAAAAGATCTGGAAATCAGCGGTGTTGGTTTTTCAGCTGAAATGAAGGGTAAATCCCTGATGCTGAATATGGGATATTCCCATCCAATATTGATTACACCTTCGGAAGATTTGAAAATTGAAATACCATCTAACTTAAAGATAAAAGTAAGCGGCGCCGACAAACAAAAAGTAGGTCAGCTTGCTGCCAGAATCAGAGATGTATACCCACCGGAACCTTACAAAGGCAAAGGCATCAAATATGTTGGTGAATACATCATTAGAAAAGCAGGTAAAAAAGTTGGTGAATAAAGGTTGAATAAATATGAGTAAAAAAACAAAAAGAATATTGGGCAGAGAACGTCGCAAAAAGCAGATCAGAAAAAAAATCTATGGTACGCCGGAAAAGCCAAGGTTGTCAGTTTTCCGCAGTCTAAACCATATCTATGCCCAGCTGATTGATGATTTAAATAATAAATCTATTCTCACAGTTTCGGATCTGTCAAAAGAAGTTCGGGCTGAGTTGGAAGACAAGACAACAAAAGTAAAGACTTCCAAAATAGTAGGAAAAGTTGTTGCAAAAAAGGCTTTGGAAAATGATATTACCACCGTTGTTTTTGACAGAGGTGGTTACAGATATCATGGTCGTGTCAAAGCATTAGCAGAATCAGCAAGAGAAGCTGGCTTAAAATTTTAAATTAATCAAGGAGAATAGGATTGAAGTTTATTGATCCCACAAAATTGGAATTACTTGATGAAAAAGTAATAAAAATTAACCGAGTTTCTCAGGTAGTAAAAGGTGGTCGTACCTTCGGATTCAACGCGGTTGTAGCGGTTGGTGATGGCAAAGGCCACGTCGGCATCGGACTTGGAAAGGCAAAGCAGGTAATCAATGCTATTTCCAAAGGCAAAGAAGATGCTAAGAAAAATCTGGTAAAAATTCCGGTTATTAATGGTACAATACCGCATAAAGTAAAAATAAAATACGATGGTGCTGTTGTTATGTTGAAACCAGCAGCCCCTGGTACCGGTGTTATTGCCGGCTCAACAATCAGAGCTATCATGGACCAGGTTGGAATTCATGATATTCTGACCAAATCCATTGGATCCAATAATGTCCATAACGTCGTGCGAGCAACGATGAAAGCATTATTATCACTGCGTGATCCCTATACAATAGCAAGAAAAAGAGGCAAAACACTTCAGGAGATATTTGAAGGATGAGTAAAGTTAAAATAACACAAATCGGAAGCACTATTGGCCACAAGCAGAAAGACAGAGCTACTTTGAAAGTGCTCGGTCTTCGCAAAATCCACCAGTCAGTAGTCAGAGAATTAACACCTTCAGTTGAGGGAATGATAAAGAGCGTTTCTCATCTAGTAAAAAGCGAAAAAGTAGAAGGTTAATCATGGAATTAAATTCACTAAAATATGCAGAAGGTTCTATCAAAAAAAGGCAACGTAAGGGCAGGGGTAACGGTTCCGGCCGTGGTAATTATTCCGGTAGAGGAATGAACGGCTACGGACAGCGTTCCGGCTCTAAATCACGTCCGTGGATGGAAGGTGGTACAATGCCTATTTATCGTAGACTTCCAAAAAGAGGATTCAAAAATATATTCCGTAAAGAAGTTCAGATCGTCAATGTTGAAGACCTGAATTCTATGCCGGAAGATAAGATCACAATCGAAGAACTGTACAACGCGGGTAAAATCAAATCAATGGATAAACCTGTCAAAGTTCTTGGTAATGGTGAAATAACAAACGAAAAGACTGTTTTGGCGAATGCCTTTAGTACATCTGCTAAAGAAAAGATAGAAAAAGCCGGTGGAAAGGTAGAAGTTGTATGATTAATCAATTGCAGAGTATTTTTAAAATACCTGAGCTGAAAAAGCGTATTCTCTATACGATTTCAATTTTAGTTCTTGTCCGCGTAGGTGCTCATATTCCGATTCCCGGAATTAACACGGAAGCCCTATCGGCGGCAATGAGTAATCTTGGTAATACGCTCTTTGGCTTATATGATATGTTTGCCGGCGGAGCTTTCGCGAAAGCAACTGTTTTCGCGCTGGGTATCATGCCTTATATTAGTGCGTCAATTATCATTCAGTTATTGGGTTCTGTAATTCCTTACTTTCAGAAACTTCAAAAAGAAGGTGAAGAAGGACGTAAAAAAATTACCCAATTAACACGTTATGGTACGATCATTATCTCTGCATTGCAATCCTTAGGTGTTGCAACCTTTTTAACCAGCCCGCAAATGGCGACGCAAATCGGTAACCGCATGGTTCCTGTTGTTCCCAATCCGGGACTTGGCTTTACCCTTTTAACCATGCTGACCCTGACAACCGGTACGGTACTGATGATGTGGTTGGGTGAAAGAATCACTGAGCGCGGTATCGGCAATGGTATATCATTGATCATTATGATCGGTATTGTTGCCCGTTTCCCCAATGTGATCATCTCTGAAATATCCCTGATCCGTGAAGGGGTCAGAGGATTTTTTACCGATGTTGTCTTAATTGGAATTTTATTCGCTGTGGTGGCATTTGTAGTACTGATCACCCAGGGCAAGAGGAAAATCCCGGTGCAATATGCAAAACGGGTAGTCGGCCGCAAAGTCTATGGTGGACAAGCCACACATATTCCTTTACGGGTTAATACTGCCGGTGTTATGCCGATCATTTTTGCCCAGGCAATTATGTTCATCCCAAGCACTCTGGCAACTTTCTTCCCGAACAGTAATTTTATTCAGGCTATTACAAGTGTTTTTTCAGTGACACATCCGGTATACTGGGCGGTATTTGGATTGATTATCGTTTTCTTTACCTATTTCTATACAGCCATCGCGTTCAATCCCATTGAAGTGGCTGATAATATGAAAAAATCAGGCGGCTTTATTCCCGGTGTCAGACCCGGAAAGAAAACTGCCGAATTCATAGATAATATTCTCACGAAAGTTACATTACCTGGTTCAATATTTTTGGCATTGGTCGCTGTATTTCCATACATACTAACCAAAATATTAGATATTGATTACAATCTGGCCTCATTTTTTGGAGGCACAAGTTTGATCATCATCGTTGGTGTGGCCCTTGATACGTTGCAGCAAATTGAGTCCCACCTGCTGATGAGACATTATGATGGTTTTTTGAAAAGCGGAAAACTAAAAAGCCGTAGAAGATAATTCATTCGGTTATGATCTATATTCGTTCGCAAGCAGAAATTACTAAACTGCGTGAAAGCAATCGCGTCAATTATTTGGCACTGCTGGAACTCGGCAAGTATATTAAGCCGGGGATTACTACCAAAGAATTAGACCTAATTGCTGAAGATTTTATTCGCAGTCATGGCGGAAGCCCGGCCTTTAAAGGCTACAACGGATTTCCGGCATCAATCTGCACCAGTGTGAATGAAGAGGTTGTTCATGGCATACCTTCCGACAGACAGTTGATGGAAGGTGATATAATTGGTATTGATGTGGGCGTGGAAAAAGATGGCTATTTCGGTGATGCTGCCATCACTTATTCCGTCGGCACAATTTCCGATAGTTCCAAACACCTAATGAAAATAACCAGAGAATCGCTTTATAAGGGAATTGAAAAAGCAGTTCCCGGCGGAAGATTGTCGGATATCGGTCATGCCGTACAAGCACATGTGGAAAAAAATGGTTATTCTGTTGTTCGCACGTTAGTCGGACACGGAATCGGAAAAAATTTGCATGAAGAGCCGGAAGTGCCTAACTTTGGCGTGCCCGGAAAAGGCCCGGTTTTAAAAGCCGGTATGATACTGGCAATGGAACCGATGGTAAATATTGGTAACTATAAAGTTATAAATGGCAGTGACGGTTGGACAGTTCGAACTGCGGACAATAGCTTGTCAGCCCATTTTGAACATTCCATCGTGATCACGGAAAAAGGACCATTTATAATGGGAGATAATTTAGAAAAAGGTGAAATAGAGTATTATGGCAAAAGAAAAAGCTATTGAAGTTGACGGAGTAATAAAAGAGAATTTACCCAATGCCACATTTACTGTGGAGTTGGAAAACGGACATGAGGTTTTGGCTCATGTGTCAGGAAAGATGCGTATGCACTTTATTCGTATATTACCGGGAGACAAAGTAAAACTGGAACTTTCACCTTACGATTTGACACGCGGAAGAATAACTTACAGATACAAATAAAAAAAATAAATAAGAGAGAAAAATATGAAAGTAAAAGCATCAGTAAAGAAAGTCTGCAGAGATTGTCGCGTTATTAAACGCAAAGGTGTCGTACGTATCATATGCAAAAACCCAAAACACAAACAAAAACAAGGTTAATTAGGAGGTCGATTTGGCAAGAATAGCAGGTATAGATTTACCAAGAAACAAGAAATCAAAAGTCGGTTTAACCTACATATTTGGAATTGGCAGAACAACTGCCAGTGAAATATTGGAAAAAGCGGGTGTTGATGGGGAAAAAAGAATCAAAGACCTGACTGATCAGGAAGTAAAAGAGATTCGTACAATCATCACAAATGATATTACAGTCGAAGGTGCCTTGCGGAATAAAGTTAAACAGGACATCAAACGGTTGATGGAAATCAATTGCTACCGTGGGGTTCGGCATAAGCGACACTTACCTGTCAGAGGACAGAGAACCAAGACAAATTCCAGAACTCGTCGCAGAGTTTAATGTTTTGAAAATAAAGAAATAAAATAAGGAGATTTGGAATTGCCACCGAAAAAAGGTATAAAAAGAAAGAAAAAGAAGGTAAATCCTGAAGGTATTGCTAATATAAAAGCTACATTTAACAATACAGTAATCAGTTTATCCGATACATTTGGCAATGTTTTTTCCTGGGCAAGTGCAGGAACTGCAGGGTTTAAAGGTTCTCGAAAAAATACACCTTTTGCCGCCCAGAAAGCTTCCGAAGAAGCAGCTAAAAAAGCTTATGACATGGGTTTGAGATCCGTAGAAGTTAGAGTAAAAGGTCCAGGTGGTGGTCGTGAAGGCGCTATTCGTGCTCTCCATACTGCAGGATTAAAAATTTCGGTAATCAAAGATATTACACCGATTCCCCATAATGGATGTAGACCACCAAAGAAAAGAAGAGTATAAAAAGATTAGGAGTTAAATAAATGGCTAGACACACAGGACCTGTTTGCAAATTGTGCAGAAGAGAACACAAAAAACTCTTCTTGAAAGGCGATAAATGCAAAAGTGATAAATGTACTTTTGAAAAGAAAGCATACATACCGGGACAACATGGTCTGTCAAGAAGACCCAGACCTTCTGACTTTGCAATGCAGCTAAGAGAAAAACAAAAGATCAAAAGATTATATGGTCTTTTCGAAAAACAATTTAGAACAGTATATAAACATGCAGCAAGAATGACCGGAATCACCGGTACAAATATGATGCAACTGCTGGAACAAAGACTGGACAATGTCGTCTACAGACTTGGTTTTGCCGCTTCCAGACCCCAGGCAAGACAGTTGGTCACTCATGGACATTTCCAGGTCAACGGTAAAAAGGTTGACATCCCAAGTTACAAGGTAAAACCGGGAGATGTTATCAGTGTAAGAAGCAAGAGTAAAAAAGTCGCCCTTATCCATGAAGCAATGAAACAAGTTCATGGTGAACAGACATTACCATGGCTCAGTTTGGACAAAGCCAAAATGGAAGGAACATTTTTGGAAATTCCTGAAAGAGACCAAATGGGCATTGATGTGAATGAGCAGCTTGTTGTAGAACTTTATTCAAAATAAAAGGAAAAGTTGGCAACTATGGAAAAAATTATTGCAAAGGTCGTACGGGAAGTTTCAAAAGACAATTACGGAAAATTTCTGGTACAACCTTTAAACAAAGGTTATGGAACAACATTAGGAAATGCACTCAGAAGAGTATTAATGACATCTGTTCCGGGAGCAGCATTCTCATCAATCAGAATTGATGGCGTACTGCACGAATTTGCTTCCATACCGGGTGTAAAAGAAGATGTCTACGAGATTGTTTTGAACCTCAAAGAGGTTAATTTCAAAATAACCAGTGAAGATCCTACCTACAAACTTGATCTGCATTTCAAAGGTAAGGGAGAAATCAAAGCTTCCGATCTTGTCAAAGATACTGACGAAATCAAAGTGCTGAATCCGGACAAACATATCTGTACTTTGAATGAAAAAGCAGATGTAAACATGGAACTGACCTACAAAAGTGGTGTTTCATGGATACGCGCTGAAAAGAATAAACGGCCGGACAGTCCAATCGGTACAATCTTCATCGATTCAATCTTTTCACCGATAACCAAAGTAAATTTCAAGGTTGAAAACCTTCCCGGTACCTCCCGTGGTGAAGTATTGGAAAGACTTAGCCTGGAAATATTTACTGACGGTAGCATTGCTGCTGAAGATGCTCTGGATTATGCATCTAAAGTATTACAACAATATTTTGCTATATTCTCAAAAGTACAATCTACACCGGTTAAAATTCAAAGAGATAATGCCGATGAAGAAACACTGCGTGTTCGTAAATTGTTGCAAAAATCAGTTGATGAAATGGAACTGTCAGTTCGCTCATACAATTGTTTGAAAGCCAACAATATCAAAACTATCGGACAGTTAGTACAACAAACCGAACAAGACATGTTGAAATTCAAAAATTTCGGCCGTAAATCTCTGACTGAATTAACAGAAAAATTAAAAAGCATGAACTTGGACTTCGGTATTGATGTTTCTAAATATCTATCTGAAGAAGAGTAGAAATAGAGGAAATAAATTATGCGACATCAGAAAAGAGTAGCAAAATTAGGAAGAAGTAAAAGTCATAGAAAAGCATTGCTGGCAAACCTGGCAATTTCTATGATTGAACATGGAAAAATCCAAACAACTGACGCCAAAGCAAAAGCTTTACGCGGATTTGTAGAACGATTGATTACCCTGGGTAAAAAAGATACAGTGCAGGCCAGACGCCAAGCATACAGAGTGTTACAGAATCGTGTCCTGGTGCAAAGATTATTTACACATATTGCCCCTCAGTATATTGACAGACCCGGCGGATATACCCGAATTGTCAAACTCGGTTTTCGCAAAAATGACTGCGCGCCTGTATCACTGATCGAATTCATTGAATACAAACAGCCGGAAGAAGCTTAATGATATAAATTGGATATTAATTGTTATTCAAAATATTTCATAAATTAAAAATGGTAGTAATCGTTACTACCATTTTTTTTATTGGCAATAACCTGCATGCCGCAGCAGCGCTTAAAGGGCAGTCCGGTATTTGGGTTGTCAGGCATAACCTGCATAGTAAACAGGCCATCGATAAAACCATTGCCGCTATCGTTGAAATGGATATTGAAACTGTTTATTTACAGGTAAGGGGCCGCGGATACGCCCTGTATAATTCCACCATTGCACCAAAATCCCCTAAAATCCGGGAGGAATTTGATCCCCTAACCTATTTCATCAACCGGGCCAAACCCTATAATCTAAAAATACACGCCTGGATCAATACTTACCTGCTTTGGACAGCGCCGGATGACCCTGTTTCAGAAAAACATCTATATCACACACATCCGGAATGGTTTGAAGTGGCTATCAAAAACTCCCCATTTTATAAGACCAGGAATGTTTACCTGTCGCCTCATCTGACTGAAGTGAATGAGCATATTACATCTCTTATTCAGGAACTGGTGCAAAACTATGATCTGCACGGTATCCATCTTGATTATGTTCGTTACCTGGATAAATACCATGGCTATCACGAAAAAGCAATCAACCGGTTTCATTCAATCTATACCTTACCCAAGGGTGATTTATTCAAATTGGTAGAAAATGAATTCTGGATAGACTTCAAAAGCATGCAGGTAACCTCGCTGGTGGAATCAATTCAGGGAACAATCAAAGCAGATAATCCTGATATGGTTCTCAGTACAGCTGTAAAACCCGATCCCGCATTGGCCAAAAGTGATTTCGGCCAAAACTGGCGCTATTGGCTTGAAAAAGACCTGGTGGATTATGTGATTATCATGAATTACACAGCAGACCATTATGATTTCATACAAAATTTAAATATAATTAACAGAGAATGTGATTCAAAAAAGGTATATTGCGGTGTGGCCCTTTATAACAAAAACATGACAGCAATCAGGAATCAGATTCAAAGTGCGAAAAAATTAGGGTTTGACAAAATCGTGCTCTTTTCCTATGATTCAATATTAGAAAATAAATGGTTAAAAACAGGAGGATAATATGAAGGGTTTTCAAACAGAAATTACAAAAAAGATGAAAAACGAAGGCCTGTCACAGATTGCAATTGAAAACTTTTTGTATAATTACGACTTATTTTTAAAACAGCAGACAACCTTGATCTCCAAAGATACCATTGATAATCCCAAAAATATTCCGGCTTATACTGATCTTGATGACCGGCTTTTGGCAATTGGTGAAAAAAATCTGAAACAAACGGTTATGATTAAACTCAATGGCGGACTGGGCACCAGTATGGGATTGAAAAAAGCCAAATCCCTGCTTAAGGTGAAAGGGAAGTATAATTTTCTGGACATCATTGCCAAACAAGCGGAAAAGAAAGAAATTCCCCTTATCCTGATGGACAGTTTCAACACACAGCAGGATTCCCTGGCATGTCTGGAAAAGTACGATACTTTTAAAAATCAAAGTCTGCCCCTGGACTTTCTGCAAAATAAGGTGCCGAAAATATCCTTGGAAACGGGAAAACCGGCTGAGTACAGGAAAAATCCTGATTTGGAATGGTGCCCGCCGGGACATGGAGATATTTATATTGCCATGCTGACCAATGGAATACTGGAGGATTTGCTGGATCATGGAATAAAATATGCTTTTATCAGCAATAGCGATAACCTCGGTGCGACTTTGGACCTGAAACTTTTAGGGTTTTTGGCTCAGGAGAAGCTGCCATTTCTGATGGAAGTGGCGGAGCGGACCGAGAGCGATAAAAAAGGCGGACATCTGGCTGTTAACCGGGAAGGAGGCCTGATTCTTCGCGAAGTGGCCCAGTGCCCGGAAGATGAGTTGAAGGATTTCCAAAATTATGAAAAATACAAATATTTTAACACCAATAATATCTGGATTAATCTTGAGGCCTTAAAAGAAAAACTGGCTGAAAACAATAATAATCTGAAGCTGCCGCTAATCATCAATAAAAAAAATCTGGACCCCCGGGATGAAAATTCGGAAAAAGTCGCACAACTGGAAACTGCCATGGGTGCCGCCATCCAGATTTTTGATAATGCCCAGGCTGTTATTGTACCCCGCACCAGATTTGTACCGGTGAAAAAAACCAATGACCTGTTAAAAGTACGCTCTGATCTGTACCGGGTTGATCAGGAATATAATTTAGTGGCAGAAAATAATGAGACTGTACAAAATTTGACCATTGATCTGGATCCCGCATACTATAAAAAAATTGATGATTTTGATGAAAAATTCAGTGATTGTAAAATTGATCTGTTTGAATGCACGAATTTTAAGGTCAGGGGAAATATTAAATTTAAGGGTGAATTGAAATTGGTGGGTGATGTAATTGTTGAGTGTTTATAAAATTTTGAGGAGAAACCAAATGGAAGTGGATTCCATGGTAGGTATAAATTGTTGATGGATTATATTTGTATTTTTGGGTGAACGGCAAACCCCAAGATTGATTCCTCCTCATATTCGTTATTTAAAAAAGCTTGTTATCTTTATAAGTCTAACACTAATATAAGAAAAAATAGGTTTAATACAAATGTTTATGAAAAAAAAATGTAACTAATACAAAAAATGTATTAAAAATCTGAGAATTAAGTATTCATTGTCTTGGAAAAAATTTTAAATTACGCCTATGGTTTAAAACATAAAACAACAGGTAGAATAATTATGAGAGAACGACGAAAAGCGAGAGAAATTGTACTGCAGGCTGCCTATGCGAAGGAATTATCTGGTGATACGATTACTGAGATCGAGGATAAAATTATCAATATTGCTGATTTACCTGAGGAATTAAAAGTATTCGCGAGAAAGTTGTTTGGCCGCACGATGACCAACAAGGAGGTTTTGGATGACTATATTCGTGCAAAATCAGAAAATTGGGAATTTTCCCGGATCGCAATTTTGGATCGCTTAATCTTACGGATGGCTATCTGTGAATTTATCTATTTTGAAGATATTCCGGCCAAGGTATCAATTTCCGAAGCTATTGAAATTGCCAAGAAATATTCTACCAAAGATAGTGGCGCTTTTGTTAATGGTATATTAGATGCAATCCTGCAAGAGTTTTCCAAAAGCAATGAAACCCCCAAAAATAAGGTCGAGTAAATGAATATTTTTTCTTTTATTGAGTCATTAATTGGAACTTATTCTGATCGTCAGATCAAAAAAATAAAACCTATTGTTGACCAGATAAATGGTATATACGGGCAGATGGCAGAAAAATCCATGGATGATCTGCGTGCACGGACAGCAGAATTTAAAGAAATGATCCAGACCCGGTCGCAAGAATATGAAAAGTCGATACAAGAGCAGAATTTAACGGACAAAGAACTGCGAAAAAAGATTGTGGAATTTGAGAATTCCCTCTTAGATGAAATTCTGCCGGAAGCCTTTGCAATGGTCAAGGATGTCTGCCGCAGACTGGTTGGCGAAACATGGAACGCCGCCGGTTACAATGTCGAGTGGAATATGGTTCCCTATGATGTTCAGCTGATTGGAGGCATTGCCCTGCATCAGGGAAAGATTGCGGAAATGAAAACCGGTGAAGGAAAAACCCTGGTGGCAACAATGCCGATTTTTCTGAATGCTTTGACCGGCCGCGGCGTTCATGTGGTGACAGTTAATGATTACCTGGCCAAGCGTGACAGCGAATGGATGGGACGGATCTATAATGAATTAGGCCTCACCTATGGCTGCATTACCAATGAGATGGCGCCGGAAGAGCGCAAGGAAGTCTATAACCGTGATATTATTTATGGTACCAATAATGAGTTAGGTTTTGATTACCTGCGCGACAATATGACATTGGAACCGGAAAGACAGGTACACCGAAATTTTAATTACTGTATTATTGACGAAGTGGATAACATTTTAATTGATGAAGCCCGAACACCGCTGATCATTTCCGGCCCGGTGGCCAGTTCCGGCCATGAAAAATATGACAAATTGAATCCGGCAATAACCAGTCTGGTAAGAGCGCAAAAATCCCTTGTGACTAAAATGCTTGATAAAGTGCCTTCGTCACTTGAAGGTGTAGAAAATACCGAAGAGATCAGCAGAATCCTGCATATCGCGCAACAGGCGGACCCCAAACACCGCAGATTGCGGAAATTATTAGAGAATACCGCTCATCAGCGCCTGGCCAAAGAAGGGGAAAAGCAGTTTTTATTGCTCACCGGTTCAAAAACCGGGGGCAATATTTCCCAGGATGAGTATTTTAAGGACCTGTACTATTATATCGAAGAAAAGCAGCATTCCATTACACTGACGCCAAAAGGTGAAGATAAATTGTCCAGTATTTTAGGCATCGACCCTGAGGAACTGGTTATTCCCGACCTGGGTGCTGAATATGCGAAAGTGGATGAACAAAGCGATCTCACCGACGAGGAAAAAGAAAAACGAAAAATTGAGATCGATAAAAAACATTCTGAAATATCTGACCGGTATCACAATATTTCTCAACTAATGCGCGCCCAGACACTCTATCAAAAGGATGTCGAATACGTGGTACAGGAGGGCAAGGTTCAGATTGTCGATGAATTTACCGGGAGAATTTTACCGGGCCGACGCTACAGTGACGGGCTTCACCAGGCTATCGAAGCCAAGGAAAATGTAAAAGTCGAAGCGGAAACCCAGACTTATGCTACCATTACGCTGCAAAATTATTTTCGAATGTACGAAAAACTGGCCGGTATGACCGGTACGGCGATTACGGAAGCTTCGGAATTTGAAGATATTTACAAACTGCCGGTGATTGAAATTCCAACCAACAAGCCGATTGCCAGAATCGACCGTGAAGACCAGATTTATAAGACCAAGCGGGAAAAATATAACGCCATTATCCAGGAAATAGAAAACCGTCACCAGAAAAAACAACCGGTACTGGTGGGAACGGTTTCCGTGGAAGTGTCTGAAACTATCAGCCGCATGCTGAAACGACGAAAAATACCCCACAATGTACTCAATGCAAAAAATCATAAACGGGAAGCGGAAATCGTTACTATGGCCGGTCAACCCGGCGCGGTTACAATCGCCACTAATATGGCCGGTCGTGGAACGGATATTAAACTGGGTGAAGGTGTTGTTGAAAACGGTGGCCTCTTTATTCTGGGGACTGAGCGACATGAATCCCGGCGAATTGACTTGCAGTTACGGGGTCGCGCCGGACGTCAGGGAGACCCCGGTGAATCGATATTCTTCCTGTCACTGGAAGACGATCTGATGCGCCTGTTCAACAGCGATCGCATTATTTCCATCATGGACCGGTTAGGCGTTGAAGAGGGCCAGGTGATCACCCATTCAATGGTCAGTAAATCCATTGAGCGGGCTCAGAAAAAAGTAGAAGGCCGCAACTTCAGCATCAGAAAGCATTTGCTGGAATATGACGATGTTATGAACCAGCAGCGTGAGATCATCTATGACCGCCGGAATTACGCCCTGAAGGGCAATAATCTCAAAGAAGAACTCGTCGATATCCTTGTTCGCTTTGTTGATTATGTTTTTGATGAAAATTGCGACGAAAAGGAAAAAAGCGAGCACTGGAACTGGGATGCTGTCAAAACCGAGATGATCAATACCCTGGGGATTGATTTTGATGAAAAGGAATTTTTTGATAAATCACTGACGGAAGCCAAAGACCTTTTTATTGATAAAGCAAAGGAAGTCTATAACCTGCGGGAAAAATATATTGGTGCCGACCGTATCCGTTTTATGGAACGTTATTTTACGCTTCAGGTGATTGATGATTCCTGGAAAAACCATCTCTACGCCATGGACCAACTTAAAGAAGGGATCAACTGGCGCGCTTACGGCCAGAAAGACCCGCTGCTGGAATATAAAGGGGAAGCTTTTCAGGCCTTTAGCAAAATGTTAGACGATATAGATATAAAAATTCTTAAATTGTGCTATCGAACAGTTATCCAGGAATCCGAAGCCAGCCGCAAACAGCAGGAGGCACAAAAAATTCGAACCGTCCATGAAGATGCTATTGGGATGGGCATGTCCGGGCAGCCGGAAGGCGGGCCGCCGAAACCAACCCAGCCGCGTCATGTTGAAAAGAAAGTCGGACGAAATGACCCCTGTCCCTGTGGATCGGGAAAAAAATATAAGAAATGCCACGGTAAAAATATATAGGCCAAAATTACTGTCTTTTGGTCATGATTATTTGATGAAAATGTAAAATATTATTTGCCTTTCTGGTATTATTGCGGTAATTTTCGCCCGCTATTTGAGCCGTGGTGGTGGAATTGGTAGACACGCTAGACTTAGGATCTAGTGCCATATAGGTGTAAGAGTTCGAGTCTCTTCCGCGGCACTAAACAAAAGGGTAAATGAATGAAAACAGTATTAGAAAATGTAAGTGACGTCGAAAAACTTCTCAAAGTAACTTTTGAGTGGGATGAAGTAAAAAATGATTATGAAAAGATCGTAAATGAATTACGCAAGAATTTAAAACTGGATGGTTTTCGACCGGGTAAAGTACCGGTGAAACTTGCCAAACGGCATTTGGGCCCCCGCATCCAGTATGATTTTATCAATAAAGTAATTGAAAAAACCTTTGAAGATGCTGTTAAAGATGCCGGAATCAAGGACTATGTCGGTTCCGCTCTGCAGGATGTCAAATTCGAAGAAAATGAACCCTTTGAATATCATATCAAGTTGGAAGTCGATCCGGAAATCACCCTGCCTGATTACAAAGAAGGCTTTACCGCACAGAAAAAAGAATATGTGATCGAAGACGATGATGTGGAAAAGTATATGGATTCCGTCAAGAAAGAACGGGCGGAAGTGGAAAAAATTGAAGCCCCGATAGAATCCGGCCATTTTGTGACCGTTGACATGGAAAAAGAAGATGGCAAAGAAAAAAAAGAAGATGTCAAATTGCAGGTAGGTGAAGAACCCCTAATAGGTGAGGCTGAAAAAGCAATCCTTGGTAAGGAAGCCGGTGACGAACTCACGCTGGAACTAAAATTAGGTGAAACCGATGCGCAGACCTATAAACTGACAATAAAAAGTGTTGAAAAATATAATTTTCCTGAAATCAATGATGAATGGGTAAAAGAAAACCTGGAAACAGTGGATACCCTGGAAGAGTGGAAAAACCAGATCAAAGATTCCATGAAAAAAGAACTGGAAAGCCGGGCAAAACAGGAATATGAACAGAATATCAGGCAATGGTTCTATGATAATATGGAAATTAGCTTGCCCCAGGCCAGGGTGGAAAATTACCTGGAAGGCATGGTCAAGCAATTCAATTATCAGCAGGGCGGACAGAGTAACATCGACCCGGAAGAGATCAAAAAAATCTACCGTCCCCAGGCAGAAGAAAGTGTTCGCTGGTTTTTGATCGAAGAAAAGATCAAAGAAGAAGAGGGACTTGATGTCACTTCCGATGATTATAACGCCAAGGTTGATGAGATGCTGCAACAGTATCCTGAAGACCAGCGTGAACAGTTTAGAAGTATTTATGACCAGGACAATTATAAACAGCAACTGGAAATGCAAATATTATCTGAAAAGGTTTTTGAGCATATCAAAAGCTTTGTCAATGAAGATATTGAAGAAATTAAAACAAGTGAATTAATGAAAAAATCCTGATGACTAAAAATCAAAAAATATACAATTCCATGCTTGTGCCCATGGTGGTTGAACAGACTGACCGTGGTGAACGGTCCTTTGATATCTACTCAAGATTATTAAAAGACAGAATAATATTTTTAGGCAGCGCTGTGGATGACAATGTTGCCAACCTGGTGATAGCACAGCTGCTATTTCTACAATCAGAAGATTCGGACACGGATATTTCATTATATATAAACAGTCCCGGTGGATCGGTTTCAGCAGGATTGGCGATTTTGGATACCATGAATTTTATCAAGCCCGATGTTTCCACCATATGTTTGGGGCAGGCCGCCAGTATGGGCGCAATTTTGCTTGCCGGTGGTGAAAAAGGGAAACGGAAAATATTGCCCAACAGCCGTGTGATGATTCACCAGCCTTTAGGCGGCATTGAAGGTCAGGCGGCAGATATTGAAATCCATGCCCGGGAAATTATCTCTATCCGTAAGAAAATCAATGTTTTACTATCGGAAATGACCGGTAAGACCGTAGAGCAAATTAATAAAGATTCTGATCGTAATTATTTCATGAGCGCCACTGAGGCCGTTGATTACGGTTTAGTTGATCAAATTATCTCCCCTCTAAAAAAATAATTCCCCTATTCTTAAAAAAGACTTGACTTCGACCTATTATTCCTTTTATATTTCTTTAAGGAGAGAGGAAACTAAAACATTATGTTTTATTTACAATTAAATGAAAGTTAAATAAATTAGTTTGGTATAAAATTGTTTTATAAAGGGATTAGGTAAAACAATTTTGGCGCTATTTTTATTGATATAAATTGGAGGATTAGTATGGTGCGAGGATTTAAACAATACAAAACTTTTCACTCCCTATAATTAAAATTGTTGGAATTAATTCGCTGTCATGCGTGAAGTGGACAGTGAATTATATATATTCATTAAGTTCGTATTAACTTTAATAAGGAGGATTAGTATGGTACGACGACTTAACTTGTTTTTAGTCTTGCTGTTTATACCGTTTTTCCTGTTTGCTCAGGATGGTAAAATAGCAGGTACAGTTGTTGACAAGGCAACTGGAGAACCTCTCGCAGGTGTGAACGTAATCGTGGAAGATGCGGCATACACGCTGGGTTCTGCTACAGATATGAACGGATATTATGCCATTATTAGTGTACCGGACGGTAGTTATACTGTTCGCGTATCTTATATGGGTAAGAAAACTGTCCGTGTTTCTGATGTACGTGTTTCCTCAGGATTGACCACAGAACTCAATTTTGAATTGGAAGACAGAGTGCTGGAAGGAGAAGTAGTAGAAGTAACTGCTGAAAGAAAACTTTTCCGGAAAGACGCCACTTCAAATGTTGGCATGTCCAATGCTGAAGATATTGAAAACCTGCCGGTAAGAGGCACTCAAAATCTTATCGAAAATATGGCCGGTGTAGTGGTTCAGGACGGTAATGTCCACATTCGTGGTGGCCGTGATGATGAAGTCGGCTATTTTGTTAATGGTGTTTCAACGATTGATCCTACCAGAAACACACAGGCTGTCCATGTAATTACAGAAGCTGTGGAAGAAATACAGGTACTAACCGGTGGTTATACCGCTGAAATGGGCGGCGCCACTTCCGGTATCGTAAAAACCGAATTGAAAGCCGGCGGACCGAAATTCAAAGGCTCTGTGGATGTCAGAACCGATGGTTTTGGTGATCCGGAAGAAGGCACCCAGTTTCTTGACACCTACACCTATGGTCATCAGACTGCTGTCGCCACAATTAGCGGTCCATTGTTTTCTGACAAAATTACCTTTTTCATGGCTGGTGAATACCAGAACAGAGATGATGCTCTTGTCAGATTCAGTGACGGGTTTGAGTTCAAAGACATGATTGACATGAGCCCCTATACTGCTGAAAAAGACACCGTTGATTTGATTTATCCCGATGGGTTTACACCAAAAGAAGGTTTGCAAAGAGGTTCTTTGAATGGAACCGTAACTTTAGACCTGCCAGTCAGAGTTACATTGGGCGGCATGTATCAGAATCAAAGATCTGATGTATCCACTGCGCCGATGTTAACCACTCTGAATGACAGGGTACCTTACAATGATTATACATCAACATTGTTAACTGCAAAATTGACCAAAACCTTTTCATCCAAATCTTTGTTTGAAGTAAAACTGAGTTATTTTAACTCAACTTTCGAACGCGGCGATAGTTGGTTTGACCATGATTGGGAAAAATGGTATGACAGTACAGCTGTATATGACTATACTGCTGAAAATTATGATGATCCGGTTGAATACAGAGACGCCTGGAGACCAAAATATAATTACAGTATTCATGGTTTTCCTGTTCATAGACCCGGTGCACCCAATAATTTCTATTTTAAAGAAAAACAGAGTTATATGGGCGCGAAAGCGGATTATAAAACCCAGTTGGGCAGACACCATGAAATTAAAACCGGTATTGACTACCGTATCTATACAATCAGGTCCTTTAATATTGCACCTTCTGTAATGCAGTTCACTGCAGAACCGGGTACAATGCCTTTTACAACTTACGGCAGCATTGAAGATGTACCTGTGGACCTGTGGAACCTCAATGGCGGTGTTGATGCTTACGGATTTGACCTCTATGGCGATGAAGTTGATGAAGATCAAGAATACAGAGATGATGACGGTACTTTGTTAGTATTAACAGAAGCGCCGAAACAACCGGTTAATTTTGCTGCTTATGTGCAGGACAAAATTGAATATAATGATTTGATCATTAATGCCGGTCTGAGAATGGATTATTTTGATGCTGATGACAGAGACCTGAAAAATCCGGCTAACCCGGAAGTGGATAAAGATGCCCAGATGCTGGCAGAAGAGGCCTGGGAAGACAGTGGCCCTTTTATTGAAATACAGCCAAGACTTGGTTTTTCATTCCCGACGGGACCCCAAACTGTATTTTACTTACAGTATGGAAAATTTACCCAGATGCCCGAATACGGCAATATGTACACCAGTACGCCTTTTACACTGGCGCGCCAGGTTGTACGCCAGGGTTATTACTTTATGGATCCGGTTGGATTTGGTCTTGAACCCATCAGAACAACCAACTATGAATTGGGCTGGAGACAGCAAATTGCTGAAAATGCGGCTTTGGAAGTTACTGCATTTTATAAAAATATCAGAGGTTTGATACAGACTATTAAAACTCTACCGGAACCCGGATCTGACATTCCCGGTTCTTATATGCGTCTTGAAAACGGTGACTTTGCAACCAACAAAGGTTTGGAAATGCGCCTGACTTTACGCAGAACCAACAGAGTGTCCGGACAGATTAACTATACTTACACAGATGCTGAAGGTACCGCTTCCAACAGTACCGCTAACTCGGCGGCAGTCTATAGTAACACGATTTTACCGACAACCATCAACCCGCTGGATTATTCACAGCAACATACCGGATCCATTAATATGGATTACCGTTTCGGTAAAAACGACGGCGGCCCGATCCTGGAACAAATGGGACTCAACCTGTTAATGAAATTTTCAAGCGGCCATCCATATACCCATGTATATGCTGATATTGGTGGTCAGGCTGATCCTTATACTGCCGGTATTGACTATATGGATGACACAAGAACACGTCATGCCCTGGAACCGGTTGGTTCTTCAACAACACCCTGGACTTTAACCACTGATTTAAGATTGGATAAGTCCTTTGATATTGGTCGTTTTAGAGCTACAGCATATGTTATTGTTAATAATCTTTTCAATGCGAAAAATGTGCTGAATGTATATGAAATGACTGGCTCTGCAGAAGACGATGGTTTCTTAACAGATCCTGAAAGATCAGGTAAAACCATCTCGGCTTATGGTGGTCAGAACTATATTGATATGTACAGAGCTATTAACCTGAAAAATGGACAAGCCTATTGGAACAGTATTGGACGTCAGCTATATGGTACGCCAAGACAGATTCATTTCGGCATCAAATTTATGTTTTAAGTTTGACTAACTAAAAACCTAATTGTTCAGGAATAACAAGCTCTAAGGAGATAAAAATATGAGAAAATTTAAAATAGTAGTGACATTATTAATTGTGATAAGTCTTGCTATGGGATTAATGGCCCGGGAACCGGAAGGTTTTGTGCCGAGACCTATGGAAAAGACAAGTCTGAATCAGACAAACAGAACAATGTCTAATATTTCTAACTGGGGATATTGGATGTATGCAAGTGGAAAATCAGCTCAAAAACCCAATGGTAATTCCGGGGGTGTTTATCCCAGAGGAACTGCCGGAGCTATCTACCAGGATGGTTTGGTATGGGCTGGAAAATTTGACGGCCAGGAAGATGATATACGTCTTGGCGGTGTAACTTATTCAATTGGTACAACTGCCGGTTGGATCAATGATGACGGTTCCGCCGCTTCCCCATCTGATGAAAGAGTAAAAATCTGGCGTATACGCCCGGATTATGAAACTTTAACTTATGACCAGGTGCGCAATGACGCTATGGAACTGAACGAACTCAGTAAACCGGGTGAGGTAACTGACGCCATGTGTCAGGCCGTGATTGACCAGTACAAAGAAGACTGGGAAAACTGGCCGGTTGACCTGGGCGCACCTTATGTTGACGTCAATGGCGACGGTGAATATAATGGCGATGACTATCCGGGAATTGCTGATGCCGACCAGGTGGTATGGCAGGTGACCAATGATCTTGACCGTACAGCCTGTTTGAGCCTTGGTGGTTCAGAACCCATGGGTATTGAATTACAGATCACAGCCTGGGCTTACGCACAGCCCGGCGCCCGTCTGGGACAAATTATTTTTAAAAAATATAAATTCATCAACAAATCAGGCAAAGATATCACTGATATGTATGTATCCCAGTGGGCTGACCCTGATTTAGGTAATGCTGCTGACGACTTTGTTGGTTGTGATACGACACTTAGTCTGGGTTATGCCTATAATGGTGAAAAAACTGATAGTGATTATGATGCCTTTGATTTGGCTCCTGCGGCTTTTGGTTATGACTTTTTTCAGGGACCAATGGTTGACGGTGTTGCCGGACAGGACCTTAACAGAAATGGTGTTGATGATGCGGAAGATTACGCAGTATTTGACTTAAAACAGGTGGGCCCCGGTAAAATTAATTTGCCAATGTCCTCTTTTGGATGGTTTGCTGCCGGTTCTCCGATAGAAGACCCGACACTGGGTGAATACGAGGGTACTTTGCAGTGGTACAACCTCATGAGAGGTTTTAAGCCTACTGATGATATTGATGATCCATCACCCTGGAGATTGGGAAATATTGACGGTAATCCAACCACAAAATTCCCCATGGCCGGTGACCCGGTTGCGGGAGAAGGTTATATCGATGGTAAAGATGAATACTTTCCACCGGGCGACCGTCGTATGTGTCTGACTGCCGGACCATTTGATTTCGCAGATGGTGAAACTCAGGAAGTTGTAGTGGCTGTGCTGGGTGGACTTGGTGACGATAACCTCAGTTCTATCACCGATTTAAAAATGACTGATCAAATCGCCCAAACACTTTATAACAAGGCCTTTGCCGGCATTCCAAAAGCGCCGAAAGGCCCGGAAGCCACAATCGTTCCTTTTGAAGATGAAATTGTTATCGACTGGGGGTCTAACCTGGACGCTGTCGCAGCAACCGAAGACCGGGTAATTGCCGGTTATGAATTCGAAGGTTACAATGTATACCAGTTGCCTAAATCTTCTTCTTCAATTAATGATGCCAAAAAAATTGCCACTTTTGATAAAGTCAATGGCGTAACAACCATTATGGGTAAAAAGTTTTTATCACAATATGGCGCAGAAGTTATGGTGCCTGTGCAAAAAGGCTTAGACAAAGGTGTGCAGCGATACATGAGAATTGATGAAGATCATATCACAGGCAAACCGCTCTATGAAGGCAAGACCTATTATTTCGCGGTAACTGCCTATAACTATAATGCCTCACCAACACTGATCGAAGCCAAATCACTGGAATCTTCATTGGTCGGACAGTCTGTCGTAGTTCAGGAGCCCAAACCGGGTGACGAAATGAGTGAAGAACATGGAAATCAGTTTGATATCACTCATGACGGCCCCAGTGACGGACAGGTTAGTGTACAGGTTATTGATCCTAACAAACTGACCGGCGATTCCTATACAATATTTTTTGAACTGGATACTGATACCAATTCAGTAACCTATGACGAATATGTATGGGGTGTCAAAGATGGTTCCGGAAATGTGATTTTTGACGGAGAACCGCAGGCGGCGGACCTCGAAGGAGCAGCCAGTGCGCCAATTTTTGACGGTCTTCAGGTTAGAGTAGCCGGCCCGGCTCTGGGTTTAAAAGCAGTTTATGAAACTGATGCTGATGGCAATATCGTAGATGATGCTGTTACTCCGTTTTTTGGCCCCAGCCTTGGTACAACAGGCTATTTACTTTCTAACCGCGGAGGAGCCATAAATCAGGAACCTTTTAATTTAGATTTTGATAGATTTGGATACTGGGGAATGGATGATCTGGAAATCGATTTTACAGAAGAATCCTTAACCTGGGAATACATTAATGAAATCGTTAATGTCGATGCTGAAACAGGGGATCCCTATTACGCGCCTTTTTCAATTTACAGACATGTCTTTGCCACCGGTGAAAAACAGAGATTGTTTGCCGGCTTCTACGATTCAGATGGCAGCGGTACATGGAACATGCCACAGGATGAAGACGGGGCATACCATTGGGAAGGCCCGATTTACGAAGCACCCAGTTATGAACCGATCTATGCATGGGTCGGCGCTGATGCCAATGGTAATGAAATCAATTACGATCCGGCAAATGAAGCACAATATATTAATGACAACTCACTTGCAACATCTGCCAATACAACCTGGGGTGGCGGAACACATCCTGTTTTCCATTATCCCTATTTAACAGGAGCACTTTTCACAATGTATGTTGACGGGGCAACACCTCCGTACGGCAATAAAGTATACTTTGCATTGAATAAACCCAATACCGGTGCAGATGAATTTACTTTTACATCAACCGCACCGACTCTTGATGACAAAGAACTGGCCAAAGATGCTGTGAAAAAGATCAATGTTTTTCCGAATCCTTACTATGCTAGCAATGATTTAGCGACTACACGTTTTGATAATTATGTAACCTTTACTCATTTGCCAGAAAAAGCAACAGTCAGAATATTTAACCTGGCTGGTATTCAGGTTCGAGTTCTGGAAAAGAATAGCTCTAATCAATTCCTTGAATGGGATCTTCAAAATGAAGCAGGCCTTCCGGTAGGTAGCGGAATGTACATTGCTTATGTCGATCTTCCTGATCTGGGTAAAGAAAAAGTGCTTAAACTTGCCATCATCCAAAAAGAACAAATTCTTGAATACTATTAAGATTAAGAATTTGATTGGTATGATAAATTTAAATAAAGGAGTATAAAATGAGGATTGGAAATACAAATAAGATATTAGTTATCTTCCTTATATTGGCAATGACAAGTTCATTGCTGGTAGCGGGTGATCCTGCTCGAGTCGGTACTTCCAGCGGCGACCAGGTGAAAGTGCCTGTTGGAAGCAGAAATCTGGCTATGGGTGGCGCTGACATCGCTACTACAAAAAATATTGACGCGATTTTCTGGAATCCTGCAGGACTGGGTGAACTTCAGTCCGGTAGTGTTGCAGGTCTATTTTCTAACCAACGATGGATTGCAGACATTAGTACAAACTATTTTGCAATGGGTTTTAATGTTGGTCTGGGTGTTCTGGGAATCAGTCTAAAAAGTTTTAACTTTGGTGATATCGATGTAACCACTATTGAAAATATGGATGGTACAGGGGATACCTATAGCCCGACCTTTGCAACCGGTGGAATCACTTTTGCCAGAGCTTTAACCGATAGAATTAATTTTGGAATTACCGGGAAACTTATTTACGAAAGTCTGCCCAGATCCAGCGCCAGCGCTCTTGCTATTGATTTTGGTATTCAGTACAAAGACCTGCTGGATGTATCTGGTTTAAACCTTGGACTTTCAGTAAGAAATGTCGGATCTGACATGGAATATGGCGGATCAGCATTACTGGGTGAAGCTAAAGATGAAGTTCCTTCTGCTTCAACAAGTTATACCGACTTCAGAAGAAAACCATCTTTGGAATCACCATTGCCCACGACTATGGACATGGGGCTTTCCTATATTCTTCCTGTTGGTGTCGGCAATGTAACTCTGGCCGGTAATTTTCAGCATAACAACCTGGAAAATGACCAGGTTATGTTTGGCGGAGAATTTGAACTCTCTAAAATGCTATTCCTGAGAGCCGGATATATCTATACAGTTGAAGATGCTGACTATGAAGATCTCGGTGTTAATGTTTCCAGCTTGTCACTGGGTATAGGGTTCAATTACAGCCTGATGGGTGTGAATACCATCTTTGGTTATTCCTACAGACCTATGGAATACTTTGATGCCAACAACACCTTTACTTTAGGGTTTGAGTTCTAATATATACTAGTCTCCATCAAAAAAGGCGGTTTTTCGAAACCGCCTTTTTTGTTTATAAAGCCTCATAAAAAGAATGTCCGCTATTTATTTCGGGAGCGCGGATTTTCAAATCCGCAATTGATGTCAATTCCGCGTGTCTGCAGGGCTGGCAATTTATGGGAAACAAGGGGTTGTAATCCCATTGTCAAACAGAAAAAGTAGCAGCCTACCTGTGGGTTATAATCCCACGCAACATATTTTAGAAATCATACAGTATTTGTGCATTGTAACGCCTATAAAATCTTTATATCTCATATATAATAATCATTTCGATTATTATTTGACTGATATTTGATTTTCTAAATAATTGCGTATACATTCTTATTTGGTACTCAACAAAAATAATAGAAGAATGGATACACGTTTAAACAAAAAGGAGAAGCGTTATGGAAGAAACAAAAAATGAAACCTACAGCATGCCATTAATTGGTGATGATGCACCGGAATTCACAGCTACGACAACTCAGGGTGAGATTAATTTTCCGAAAGATTACAAAGGCAAATGGGTGATCCTGTTCAGCCATCCGGCGGATTTTACACCGGTATGTACGACGGAATTTATGACCTTCGCATCCATGCAGGAAGAATTCAAAAAAATCAATACGGAACTCATTGGCCTGTCAATCGATTCGCTATATGCGCATATCGCCTGGCTGAGAACTATTAAAGAAAAAATTGAATTCAAAGGTATGAAGGATGTGGAAGTCAATTTTCCACTGATTGAAGACCTGAGAATGGAAGTGGCAAAAAAATACGGCATGGTACAGCCTAATGCTTCAACAACCCAGGCTGTAAGAGCGGTATTTGTCATTGATCCCAAAGCAAAAGTCAGAGCTGTTATCTATTACCCCCTATCCAATGGGCGGAATATGGATGAGATCAAACGCCTGATACTGGCGATGCAAAAATCCGACAAGGATGGCGTGGCTACACCGGCGAACTGGCAACCGGGTGATGATGTGATCATACCGCCGCCGGGATCCTGCGGAATGGCCAAAGACCGAGTTGAAAAAAAGGAAGAAGGGAAATATTGCCTGGATTGGTTTATCTGCTTCAAAAAAGATAAATAGTAAATTCATATATTTCGCTAAAAGCCTTCCGTGAAAGTTTTGCGGAGGGCTTTTTTTAACCTGGATTATTCACGAATTTTCAAATTTTTTAACCAATGTGTATAAAATTAATAGTTTACAAAAGAAACAATAAAAAACTGATTTGAAAAATTCATAGAATGATATACAGGTTAATCCCGATAGTTTCTACAGGAAACGTATCGGCGCGAAGAGGGCATTGTTCATATTTTTATGAATAATGCAGTTAAAACGATAGCCGGAGCGCCGATTTTCAAATCCGCAATTGATGTGGAATGTGGAATACAATTTCGTGCTCCGACCAGACGACTATTTCAGGAGAGTCAGGATTACAATCACTTGTTTAAAGAGGCAGAGTGGGTAGGGGCATGCAGTTTGGAAGTCCGCTGAAGCGGACTGGTTTGTTGTGGTGGTACTTTTTTTCACCATACTAAAGTATGGTGCTAGGCTGAGAGCGCCTTTTATAACAGTATGCCATCATGGAATTTGGATTGGTAGGATTCCCTAAAATTATGGTATAAATCTGCGTGCATTCAATTGATCCGCGAGTAAAAAATCAAATCTGTGTTTTTTGCACCAATCCTCGGAGTAATGACAATTCAGGAATGGAAACTTCTGAAGGTTTACCTTGTAAGCGGAGTGGGGCATTATTTCTGAGAGTTGGGAATATTTCGGGTAGCCTTCGGAAGATTTTAGGGACTTTCCCCAACGGGGAAACATAGCCCAGCATAGGGCGCACTGAAATGAAGCCCTATGATAAAGCATCTATATGTAAGATTTTCCCTGAAGGGGAAACAGGGTTTTCCCATGAACACCATTTCAAAGGTCTGAGGACCATTTGAAAGGAGTAAAATTATCCGCGTACATTTATATCAAGGATAGACAACAAAAGACATTCTCTTTTGCAGTATCAATTCCCGAAAGCTAAAAAATTCTCCTTCCAAATTCCCAAATATTTATTAGATTTCTTTACCGAATGAAAATTTAAAAAAGAGGGAGAAAATGGAGAATAAGGAAAACAAAAAAATTAAAAAAACACTTGGTCGTGTGATCAGTGATGCTTTTAAAGAACTTGGTGAAACCCTAGCCGCTTTCGTGAAAGCGCCGCGTGCTTTGTGGGGCATTAATATTCCTTACGTATTGGAAGGATTGGTCTATTTTGGAATTTTGACAATACTTGGAAAATTCTGCTCGGAAAATATCAAAATGACCGATATACAGGCCGGCTGGGTCTACTCGCTGGTAACCGGCGGAATTACCTTTGCCATGGTACTATTGGGCGGCTATACTGACAAATTAGGCATTCGTAAATCATTGACAATTGCTCTAGGATCAATGCTGGTGGGTCGTGTTATTATCGCATTGGCCGGGACCTTTCCAATGGGTTCGGGAATATTATCGCCAATGTTTTTGTTTGTCGCCATCGGCCTGTTGTTAATGGTCGCCGGTTATGGTCTCTATCAACCGGCTGCCTATGCCGGCGTAAAACGTTATACCGGACCAAAGACCGCTTCCATGGGATATGCGGTAATTTATGCCCTGATGAATCTGGGAGCGTTTTTATCGGGATTTTTAGGTTCTTTTACCAGAAATACTTTTGAAGATGTGGCCCCGCCTAATGGACTGCCGGCGGTTTTTTGGGTTTACGCTATTATTACCGCCCTGGCACTGACGATCTGTTTTGTGATCATTTCCAAAAAGGCTGACCTTTTCGCCTACAAAAATGCCAGGCAGGAACGGGCCGACGCCAAAGAAGCCAGGGGAGAGAAGCCGGAAAGCGCCAAAAAACCGGAAGCAAAGATCAACAATCGAAATTTTTTATTCTATTTAACAGGCACTGTCGTTCTCTTTGTGTTATTTATTCTGCTTAAGGCCGGAACCATTGATCCGGGGGTATTGGAGCCTATCGCGACAAACGTGGTATTATTATTAGCTATTCTGGGAGCAGCAATCAGCATCTGGGAATTTTTACGGAAACGTCCTGATCATCCCTTTCGTGATTTGCGCTTTATCTTTTTTATTTTTGCGCTGATCCCGGTGCAGACACTTTTTGCCCATAACTGGCTGACTATTCCCTATTACCTGGACCGGGCGTTTCAGGGGTCGGTGGTTGGAGAATATTTTGAGGTTTTTGCCAATCTTAATCCGATCCTGATCTTTATTTTGGCGCCAATCGTTGCCGGGCTGACCGCCAAAGCCAATATTTATAAGATGATGATCTACGGAACCCTGGTTATGGCCCTACCTGCCTTTTTGTTGACCACTGGTCCGAATTTGGTCTTATTTCTAACCTACATTCTGCTGATGTCAATCGGTGAAGCCATGTGGCAGCCGCGTTTTTTGCAATGGATCGCGGAGATCGCCCCCGAGGGTAAAACCGGCGCCTATATGGGAATCGGCCAAATGCCCTGGTTTTTGACAAAAGTGGTTACAGGACTGTACTCCGGCATTTTTATTACCAAATATTGCCCCAGGCCGGAATTGGGACTGGAGCAACAGACCGGTAAAATGTGGCTGTTCCACGCTATGATCGCCATGGTGTCACCTATCGCCTTGATATTGGCGAAAAAGTGGATGACATCGGACAATAAGAATATGTAATTTGACCATTACACTTTTAACCTGCATTATTCATATTTTTTTATGAATAATGCAGGGTAAGTCTGAGGGTATTATGAAAAAATTATTTTTCATTCTGGTAATTTTTATTTCTGTTATATTTGCCGACAATGGCCTGAATTGTTTCACTGTCATCGCCGGAAAAGAGTGCACTCTGGATGGTTCTGTCCTGATCGGACACAATGAAGATGATACCGGTGATCAAATCGTTAACATGTACAAGGTTCCGGCGCAAAGGCATTCCCCGGAAGAGAGTATCACATTAGTCAATGGCGGGCAGTGCAGGCAGGTGGATCAAACCCACGCTTATGTCTGGCTGGAAATGCCGGGGATGGAGTTTGCCGACAGTTATCTCAATGAACATGGTGTTGTGATTGTCTCAAATAATTGCCGGTCACGGGAAGATGAACCGGAATTAACTGAAGGAGGTATCGGCTACTGGTTGCGAAGAATTATGGCGGAACGGGCAAAATCAGCCCGGGAGGCCGTGAAAATCGGTGGCGCTTTGGTTGAGAAATTTGGCTATAGCGCCTCGGGCCGCAGCTATTGTATTGCGGATCCCAATGAGGCCTGGGTCATGTCCGTTGTTAATGGCAAGCAGTGGGTGGCGCAGCGAGTACCCGATGACCGGGTAATGGCCATTCCAAATTACTATACTATCAAAGAAGTTGACCTGTCAGACAGTGAAAATTTTCTCGGGTCTGATAATTTAATCGATTATGCCACTGAGCGTGGATGGTATCAGCCGGCAGAAAAAAAGTCCTTTAATTTTCGGCAGGTCTATGGTCGTGAAAAAACGATCAATCATCCCGGTAATATCAATCGTCACTGGATGGCTGTGAATCTATTGTCGGATAAATCCTTTGAGCGGAATGACAAACTTCCCTTTTCATTTTATCCGTCCAATAAGCTCCAACTGACCGATATCTTTGGTCTGCTGAGAAACCACTATGAAGGGACGGATCTGGAATCTTTCAGCCGTAGTAAAACACCCCACGAAAATGACAACCGGCCGATTTGTACCTTGTCAACGCAATATGCGTTTGTGGCAAAACTAGACGCGAACAAGCCGAAAGCATTGCAGAGTGTCATGTGGTACGCGCCAATCCAGCCCTGTCTGCATCCCTTTGTGCCGGTTTATATTAATTTGACCGATTTCCCGGCGAGTTTCGCCTATGGCGATTATAAAAAGGCCTTATCACTGCATTTTGATGATAATTATTATGAGCAACAGGATAATATCCAAGGACACAGTTTTTTGAATTTTGTGGAATTTTCCAAGTGGATCAACCAGGCCTATTATGAACGCAGCCATTCTTTGGTTCAGCAAAATACCCAGTTTGAACTGGAACTGATCAAAAAACACAAAACCTTTGAGGAAGAATTACTGGAAATCTATCGCAGTGATCCTAAAAAAGCCATTCGCAAAATGACGCAATACAGTCATGAAAATCTGAAAACGCTAGTCAGTCTGCAGTTTGATTAAAAGTAAAAATAGTGAAGCAGAGTTGCGGCATTATTCGTAATGGTCTCAGTGTGACCAGCTCGAGTCCGCCCCTATCATCCCCAGCGGCTTTAAGATTTTTATCAAGTGTTCCGCGATCAACGCAGTTAAATAATTATAAGAATAAAAATTACTGTTTGATTGTAGGAATTTAATTATCTAAATTATCCCTTGTTTATTTACGTAGAAAGTGGGTGCGAGAGTGCTGAAAATTGCTGTTTTTGCTTCCGGGCGCGGGTCCAATTATGAAGCAATTCAAAAACAAATTGATGCAGGACAAATAAACGGACAGGTGGTGTGCGTCATCAGTGACCGGGCTAAACCGGCAGTTTTTGAGAAAGCCGCCGCCAGAAATATTCCCACCCATTCCATTAATCGCAAGCAATTTAAATCCGGTGATGATTATGTGGCGCACCTGCTGAAGACTCTGGCTGGTTATGAAACAGATTTGATTGTATTGGCCGGATATCTGAAGTTAATTCCGGCGCCGGTGGTGAAAGCGTACCATCATCGCATGATCAATATTCATCCGGCCCTGCTTCCCAATTTTGGCGGCAAGGGCTATTATGGCATGAATGTGCATCGCGCGGTTGTGGAGGCCGGAGTCAGTGTCACAGGGATTACCATTCATTTTGTTGATGAACACTATGATACCGGCAATGTGATCCTACAGAAAGAAGTTAAAGTCGATCCTGATGACACACCGGAAAAGGTCGCGGAAAAAGTGTTGGAAATGGAACATAAATATTACCCTGAAGTTGTAAGATTGTTGTGTGATAATAAAATTAAAATAAAAAGCAATAAGGTGGTTGTTGAAATGAGTAATTTACGGGTCAAACGAGCGATTTTGAGCGTCTTTGACAAAACCGGAATCGTAGAGCTGGCAAAAAAGCTGGCGGAAAAGAATGTTGAAATTTTTTCCACCGGCGGAACTTACCGGAAACTTGAAGATGCCGGGCTGAAAGTAGCAAAAATTTCCACACTGACAGATTTTCCCGAGATCATGCATGGAAGAGTGAAAACCCTGCATCCCAAGGTGTTTGCGGGATTGCTGGCTGATAAAAACAATGCTGAACATATGCAGGACCTGAAATCCGTATCAGTGGCCCCTTTTGATCTGGTGGTTGTAAATCTTTATGCGTTTTCCGACGCTTATAACAATGCCGATTCCACAGAAGCCGACATTATCGAAATGATTGACATTGGTGGCCCCAGTATGCTGCGCGCCGCCGCGAAAAATTTCAATAGTGTGGCTGTTTTAAGTAATGCCGGGCAGTATGCGGAATTTATGGACAGAATGGAAAAAGATGAGATCACCGTTGATTACAATAAACGATTAGCCGGCGATGTTTTTGTTCACACCGCTCAATACGATTCGGCCATTGCAAAGTTTTTCACCGAATCCAAAGATGACACCCCCGATGATTTCGTGTTTAATAATTATGCAAAGGTTGAAGACCTGCGCTACGGAGAAAATCCTGATCAAAAAGCAGCGATTTATAAGCCCATTGGCGCTGAAAACTGGACCCCTTTTCAACAATTACATGGTAAAAAGATTTCTTATAATAATTATATCGACTGTATCGCGGCCTACAATATTGTCAGGGATATGCGCAGCGAAGAACCGCTGGTGGCCAATATTAAACACACCAATCCCTGTGGTGTGGGCATGGGCGCCACCGCTAAAGAAGCTTATCTCAGGGCGGTTGCAACTGATCCCACCAGTTATTTTGGCGGCATTGTCTGCAGCAACAGGAAAGTGGACAAAGATCTGGCCCTGGAACTCAAAAAGAGTTTTCTGGAATGCATCATCGCGCCGGAATATGACGAAGACGCCCTGGCGGTACTGAAGAAAAAGAAGAATTTGCGGCTGCTGATTCCCAATGAAAAAATTCTGGCGACGGAATTGAATATGCGGGAATACGGCAATGGATTGCTGGTGCAGCAGACACAGAATACTGAATTCAGCCTGGCTGATTGTAAAGTGGTCACGGATGAGAAACCCGATGAGAAATTGAGCAAGGCCCTGTCTCTGGGATGGAATATTGTCCGCAATGTAAAATCCAACGCTATTGTACTGGCTGACGATACCGGCGCCGTAGGTGTTGGTGCCGGACAAATGTCGCGTGTGGATTCCATGAAGATTGCCATTCGCAAAGCCAAAGAAGCCGGCCTGAAGATCGAAAATACAATCATTGCTTCCGACGCCTTTTTTCCCTTCCGGGATTCCATTGATGTGGCTGCGGAATATAAAATTGCCGGTGCTATTCAACCCGGCGGATCAATTCGCGATCAGGAAGTGATCGATGCTTGTAATGAACATAAAATGTTTATGCTCTTTACAGGACAGAGAGTTTTTAAACATTAGAAGATACTGGAGTAAATTATGGGATTTGGATTTTTTAATATATTTTCCGGAGATATTGCTATCGACCTTGGTACTGCCAACACACTGATTTATATGAAAGGCCGGGGTGTTTTATTGAATGAACCATCGATCGTTGCGCGCTCAACCCATACCGGCGAGGTGGTGGCGGTGGGTAATGACGCCAAGGAAATGTTAGGTAAAACACACCATGACATTCAGACTATCAGACCTCTGAAAGATGGTGTGATCGCTGAGTTTGAAATGACGGACCAGATGCTGCGTGGATTTATTCGAAAAATTAATCTGAGCCGTATCGCCCGCCCCAATATTGTGATCTGCATTCCTTCGGGTATAACGGAGGTGGAAAAACGGGCTGTCCGGGATTCTGCCGAACGCGCCAATGCAAGAAATGTATATTTGGTGGAAGAACCGGTGGCGGCCGCTATCGGCATTGGCATTGATATCTCCAAACCAGTGGGCAATATTGTCGTGGATATTGGCGGCGGTACCACGGAAATCGCGGTGATCGCTTTAAATGGTATTGTAACCAAACAAGCGATACGTGTGGCCGGTGATGAAATGGATGAAGCGATTATTCAATATTTTAAGAATGAACACAGCCTCTTGATCGGCCCCAAAACTGCTGAACAGATCAAATGCAATGTCGGCTCGGCCATGCCTATTGATGACACAACTTTTTCCGTCAAAGGCAGAAGTTTAATTGCCGGCATACCCAAAACCATTGAGATCAGTTCTGTGGAAATCCGTGAATGTCTGAAAGACACAGTTGACCAGATCTGCCAGGCCATCAAACAGGCGTTGGAAATGACTCCTCCGGAATTATCCTCGGATATTCTCGACCGCGGCATCATTTTGACCGGCGGTGGCGGCAATCTGAAAGGTCTGGACCAGCGTATTCGTGTGGAAACCGATCTGCCGGTGAATGTCGCTGAAGACCCCCTTCTTTCTGTTGTGAAGGGAACCGGAATTATCATTGAGAATATTGAAAAATACCAGGAAATACTTCTTTAAATAAATGTTTGGAAGAATTTATAATTTTATTTTTGATTATGCGGAATATGTGCTGCTGCTGGTTCTGCTGGTCATTTCATCATTCCTGATATCCACTAATGACAACCCTGATGTGCGGTCGTTACAGGCCCGGGTTGCTTCTACCTTTAAGTTTGTCCACTTACCCGCAAAATGGCTGAACACCTTGTCGGGATTGGTGGAAGAGAACGAACGCCTCAAAGAAGAAAATATTCAATTGAAATTATTGAATGTGAAATTTAAAGAAGCCTGGCTGGAAAATCTTCGTCTCAAAGATATGCTTGGATTTGCTGACACCACGAAATATGAAGTGATTCCCGCCAAGGTATTGAACAAGGGGGTAACACCGATTTATAATTCAATGCTGGTCAGTGGCGGCGAGAATAACAATATTGCGCCTTATCAGGCGGTGGTATCCACGGAAGGACTGGTGGGGAAGACCATTAGCGTCGGAAAAACTGCCACCATCGTGCATTTGATCAATGATGTTAATTTTCGCGTTGGCGTCCGGCTGCAATTATCCAGGCACAGCGGTGTAATGGAACCGATGACCGATCAGGCGGGATTGATCAAGGAAATTCCCAAAACCGTGGATATTGAAATTGGCGAAGCGGTTTTGACCTCAGGATTCAGTGATATTTTTCCCGAGGGATTTCCCGTTGGTAAAGTGGTTAAAATAGAAAACATAAAAAACAGTATTTATCAAAATGCGGTGGTCAAATTTAATGTTGACATTAACAAAGTAGAGGAAGTTTTTATAATTAACTGATGATCAGAAAAATTATTATATATTTGGGAATCTTTGGGGTTCTCTTGACCGTCCAGGGAATTTTAGGCCCGATCATGGATATTCAGAAAATCCGGCCGGATTTTTTACTGATACTGGTTATTTTTATCGGTCAACGGGAGGGCAAGATCTTTGGCCAGCTGTCCGGCGCTTTTATCGGATTGTTTCTGGACCTGCTGGGTATGAGTTCTTTCCTGGGATTATCAATGCTGGTGAAAACCTTGAGCGGGTTTTTAGCCGGATTTTTAAAAAACCAAAAAAACAAGATGAATATTTTCTCCTATTACACAATGGTACTGGTTATTATATTCGTTCATTTTTTTCTCTTTTATTCCATCTATTATCACAGCATGAATCTCAGTTTGCAATATCGTGTTGTAAGATATATCCTGCCATCCCTGATATACACGGGAGTTTTCTATTTCTTGTTTGAATTTATCCTTTCTAAACAAACAGAGCGTTAATGAAACTTATCGATAATAAAATATCATCAGGGCGGAAAAATTTTGTTTTCTCAGTGATTGTTTTTCTTTTTCTGGTACTTTTTGTCAGAATGTATAATTTGCAGATCATGCAATACAGTAAGTATGTGGGGATAGCCAATTCCAATCGTATTCGAATGATTCCCACAGAAGCGCCCCGCGGGATTATTTATGACCGTAATGGCCAGATCGTTGCCGACAATAAATTTCAATATAATTTAAATGTCATTCCCTTTGAATTTGACTCTGACGGCGAAAGTTGTGAAACAGTTGCCGGCCTGCTCAATATTAGTCCTGAGACGATCAGGAACCGGATGAGGAACAATTGGCGCGGCCGCTTTCTGCCGGCTAAGATTGCAGAAGATATTGACATCAAAACGCTGACAAAAATTCAGGAACACAAACTGGAATTACCCGGTGTTTTGTACACTTTTGAGCCCTTGCGCTCTTTTCCCTCGGAAGCGAATATGTCCCATATTATTGGATATTTAAGGGAAGTCAGTAAAAAGGACATGGAAATCTCCCGTGATTTCAAATACCAGCAGAGAGATTTGATCGGCTGGAAAGGAATTGAAAGACAGTATGAGAAAATTCTCAGGGGTAAACGGGGAGTAAAATATATTCAGGTCAATGCCTGGGGGCAGGCGGTTGACACTTACCAGGGAGAGGAAGAAATTCCACCGCAGCCAGGTAAAGATTTAATATTAACCATCGAGTTGGGCCTTCAGAAACTGGCAGAAGACCTGATGAAAGAACTTGCCGGCGTTATTATAGTAATGAATCCTGAAAATGGCGAGATTTATGCCATGGTGAGTTCCCCGGACTATTCCCCGAATCTTTTTTCCGGGATCATTTCGCCGGATGACTGGTCTGTTTTACGGGACAATCATGAACGGCCGCTTTACAATCGTATTACCAATGGTCTGTATCCGCCGGGGTCTACGCTGAAAATGGTGGCTGTCATAGCCGCCCTTGAGAATCAAATTGTCAGCCCGGCTCATGAATTCTTTTGCAGTGGAAAATACCGGCTGGGACGCCGTGATTTTCATTGCTGGAATGAATACGGGCATGGCCGTGTGGATATGGAGAAGGCGATTGAACAGTCCTGCAATGTGTATTTTTATAACTTGATTCGGAAAATGGATGTGGACCTCTGGGCAAAATATGTTGCTTTGCTTGGATTTGGCAAAAAGACAGGAATTGATCTTCCCAATGAACATCCCGGTGTTTGTCCCGACAGTGATTATCTGGATGCCAGATATGGAAAAAACAAATGGACGGAAGGCAATATACTCAACCAGGTGATAGGGCAGGGTGATATGATTGCCACGCCTATTCAGTTGGCAAAATATGTTTCCATATTGTCTATGCGCGGTATGGCTGTACAGCCTCATTTGGGATTAAAATATAAGAATAATACGGGTGAAACATTTACTTATCTGCGCCCAAAGCGAAAACAGATTGAAAGTATTTCCGGAAATACCTGGGAATTTATACAGAATGCAATGTCAAAAGTTGTCTACGCCCCGCGGGGAACCGGTAGTCGCGCACGGGTTGACAGTATGCAGGTATTTGGGAAAACCGGTACCTCTCAGAATCCTCATGGCGAAGACCATGCCTGGTTTGTGGGATGGGGCGAAAGTGATTCCATCAAAGTGTCTGCCGCTGTTATTATCGAGCAGGGTGGGCATGGCGGCAGCGCGGCCGCGCCTGTGGTTCAGCAACTATTTGAATATTGTAAAAACAATGCCGGAAAATTTAAATAAATGGATTATCGAAGAATAAATAAGAAATCGAATAGATTTTTATCAAGAACAAGCAAAGCGATTTTGGTGATTGTATTTCTGCTTTCGGTTATTGGCGTCATGACAGTTTACAGCGCTTCGCTGCATACCGGTCAGCCATTTTTTCAAAATGCCGGTGGCAAACAAATGGTCCGCATGATCATTGGTTTGTTTGTGGGGACTTTTGTCTTTTTTATTCAAAAGAAATTTTTGTTTGAGAAGGCCTATTGGTTTTATGGAATTGGTATCGCATTAGTGTTGTTACCTTCCTTTTTTGGGGTTGACGGTTCGGGAACCAGCCGCTGGTTGAATTTTGGCGGTATAAATTTTCAGCCCTCGGAAATGATGAAAATAATTTTGGTGCTGGCAGTGGCCAGAAATCTTTCCCATACCGAATTGAGTCCAAAGACTTTTAAGGTCTTCATAATACCGGTGATAATGGCGCTGGTGCCCACCGCGATAATTCTGAAACAGCCGGACCTGGGAACCGCGATGATCCTGATTTTTACCCTTTTTCCCATGCTCTTTTGGGCGGAAACCCGGTTATTTCACATATTTTTAATGATTGCGCCGGTGGTCAGTGTATTGACAGCTTTTAATTTTTATACTTTTTTTATCTGGGTCATTTTACTGGGACTAATCCTTTACTTTACACAGGAGCATTGGGTTTTATTGATCGTGCTTTTCCTGTTCAATCTGTCATTGGGTTTTACAACCCCCGTCATTTGGAATAATCTGCATTCCTACCAGCAAAACAGAATCTTGACCATGTTCAATGTTGATGCAGACCCTCAGGGCTCCGGTTATCAGGTGATTCAGTCGCAAGTAGCGATTGGGTCCGGTGGTATATGGGGTAAGGGTTTTGGCCAGGGTACCCAGACGCATTTAAAGTTTTTGCCGGAACAGCACACTGATTTTATCTTTTCCGTGCTGGGTGAGGAATGGGGGTTTGCCGGCGTCAGCCTTGTATTGCTGCTCTATTTCTTACTGATCATTTTGAGTTTTCAAACAGCCTATAAACTTAAAGATAAATTTTCCTCTCTCGTGGTGGTGGGATTAACGAGTATATTATTTTTTCATGTGGTCATTAATATTGCCATGACCGTGGGATTGATGCCTGTAACCGGGCTGCCCTTGCCGTTTTTAAGTTACGGCGGTAGTTTTGTGTTGACCTGTTCTGTCATCATTGGACTGATCTTAAATATGAGTGTCGTGAAAACCAGATATTAAGCTCTTTTAAATTAACTTAAAAAAGGTTAAATTTGGAGCCTTGGAAAAGTTTGTTTTAGAAATGATCTGGTTTGATATTAGAGATCGGAAACAACTACAAATAAAGCTTCTAGTAAAATAAACAGAAAAGAGTTGAATTATGTCAAAAAGAATTTATTACTTAACTTCCGAGATTATTCCTTTTGCAGAAAGCTATCAGTTGGCGAATTTTTCAAAAGGAGTACCCGCTGAATTCATTGATAGAAAATATGATTTCAGGCTGATGATGCCCAAATATGGGTTTATTAGTGACCGCCGTTATATCCTGCGGGAAGTTATCAGACTGAGAAACATGACATTGAATTATATGGGCGTAGAGTTTCCGGCTAGTGTAAAATCGGCCTTTATTCCTAATACAAAGGTTCAGGTTTACTTTCTGGAACATGAAGATTTTTACAAACCCACAACAGAACAATTATACAATTTAGACTGTGATGAAGATCATTGTCTGAATTCGGTTCGCTTTGGTTATTTTGCTTTAGCAGCTTTAAATACTTTAAGTTACCTGCGCTGGAAACCGGATGTGCTGATCTGCAATGACTGGCAAATGAGTTTATTACCGATTTTTCTGGAATCCGGACTGGTTGATAAAGAATTCCTGGATGGCGTAAAAGTCGTGCAGATGTTGCATTCCAAATCCGATCAGGGCGTTTATTCCAAAGAGGAATACAAAAAGATCGGCCTGGAAGATTTCGAAACCACTCTGGAAAGGAACGGAAAAATTGATTGCGTGGCAGAATCTATGAAATTAGCAGATTATGTGATGTTTGTTAATCACGGTGGAACTAATTTGATCGAAGCGTATAAAAAGGATGAAGTGTTTTCAGACATTTTGAAAGAAAAAAGCGAACTAATATCAACCTTTGACGTTGTTGATGAAAACTGGGAAGAAGCTGCTGATGAGATCATTAAGATTATTGACAAAATCCAATAAGCGATCATGGAAAATTATTTTCCTGCTGATTCTGTTTATTGGGTTGTTTTTGAACTGTGAAGACAAGATTCCAACACAAACTGTCGATTCCAACATCCTGGAATATTCTCAAAAAGAGATGGATGCGGAAGATATGGAAATTCGAACGGTTAGTTCCAATTACAATTTAAGTTCGGAATCAGAGTTATATTTTGGAGAAGATGACAATATTAAGTCTCTGACAATTATGAAGTTCAGGGATATTTTAGTACTGCCCGACACAATTGATGAAGTGCTGGACTTTAGCCTGATTTTTTATCCTAAAGAAAGCCTGCCGGTGGATACCTCCGATGAAGACCATAACTATGTTAATATCTGGATGGTAACATCGCCGTTGGATTGGTCAGAAGACGAAACAACTTTTGATGTGGACAATCCCCTGGATTTTGATAATCTGGAAAAAGAACCGGTAGCAGAAAAATATTTGATAGGAACACAGGATACCTGTGAAATTGAATTGTCCGAAAATTTATTCTACAACCTGTTGGACTCCGCCACAGTGGAAGCCGGACTTGTGTTTACCGGGGACGCTGCCAATGGCGATAATTTTCAGTCTATACATTCAAGAAATACCTCAGATCATGAACCGCATATACATTTCCGGTATGTTGTCGATGATGATACAACCACCAAGACTTACCGGGCCACTGATGATTTAACCGTCACAACGCGGAAAAATCAGGCGGAAGAAAATGATCAATTACTGGTGTCACAATCCTTTAATGAGGCGGTTTTATTGAATTTCGATCTGGATGATCTCTGGGATTCACCGGATTCCAATGTTTACATTCCTGAAGCGCGCTTAAAACTGCATATAAATCGTGCTGAGTGTGTCGATTATAATGATGATTTTTATCTTTATATCACGCTGCTGGATACGGCGGATTATTATGCCGATTATCTTTATGATATTGCCAGCTCTACCAATGGTGTGAAGATCGGGGTTGATGACAGTGTGGCGGTGATCAATATTCGCTCAGAATTACAGAGCATAACTACCGGCTACAATAAGAATCTGGGTATGATCTTATGGTCGGCCCACAGTAGTGTCGACATGGCCAGGTTTAATTTTTATGGCAAGGATGCGTCGCCAAGCTTGCAACCGGAACTCAAAGTATTATTTGTGAAAGAAGAAAAATAATTATGAAGTATAGAATCTTATTAACAGTCTTATTTTTAGTCGGATTACTAACGGCGGAAAGTTCTTTTTACACACAAAATGGGTTAGGGATAACTGCCAGTGTGTTGTCTGTAAGATCCCAGGGACTGGGCAATACCGGCGGTGCGAAGCTGGATTCTATCAGCCTCACCAGTGATAACCCGGCCTTCTGGTATAATTTTTTCACCACTTCGCTGCAGGGATTTATGAATTATTCCACACAAAGTGCAGCAAACCAATCCGGTTCCTTCAGAACATCGGACCTGGGCGGATTCGCAGTGAAATTCCCCGTCGGCGACTACGTCGGGATAGCTTTCGGACTAAAGCCGGAATATCGAACCAGTTACCAAACCAGTAATCTTGATTCCGTCAATTTCGACGGTGATATCATCCATTTTTATAATGAAACCAATTATAATGGCGGTATCAGCGAAGCCTTCCTGGGCCTTGGATACAAGTTCGGTTCCCGCCTGAGTTTTGGCGCCAAATCTAAAATTCTATTTGGTAATTATGATTTTGAAAATGAACTGGACCGCGGCTATAACGGCGGTATTAACTCCAGGTACAGCCAAAAATTAAAAATGAAAGGGCTGCAAACCGAATTAGGAGTTGGCTGGTATCAGAAGGATAATTTTTCTTTGGGAATGTCATACACCCTTCACAATGTTTTCAGTCATGAATCGGATATCAACTATTATTATGGCCCGGATAGTTCAATAGACAGCAAAAAAATTAAGCTGCCGGCCAAATTCACCTTATCTTTACAAAAAAAGTTATCAAAACAATTGTATTTTTCATCAGATTTTTATTATTTAGAAGGCTATTCCGATTTTGTGAATAAAGTGGAATTTTTTAATGATATTAATAGTGATGATTCTTATTTTTTAGGCGTTGGAATAGAAAGAGTCCATTCCGACAGGATTTATAAAGATTACTGGAAAAATCTTGATTACAGGTTAGGTGCTTTTTACAGAACCGAACCCTTTTACAAAGGCGATGATCAAATCAGGGATATTGGTATTTCCATGGGACTTGGTATTCCGATGAACATGAATCTCAGTAGCTTTGATATTGGTTTTCAATATATAAGCCGCTCCGGTTTTTTAGAGGATGAAATCGGTAGGGAGTCGATTTATAAACTTAGTTTTGGAATTACAACCGGTGGGCTGTGGTTCCGAAGATAGAACAATTATTGAGGAGATGACATGTTAACTAAATTTACAAAACCAATCGTTATGATTTTGCTATCCGTATTTGCGGTAATATTTTTAGTCCAGTGCGTGCCGCCACCGGCCACAGAAACAGGACCCACTGATGCTGCTGAAGAAACAGAGGAGAAAAAAGATTATGATGCCAGAACCTGCGACCGGTACCTGAGCTTTGCTTATGGCTACTATCAAAATCAGGACTGGCGGGGTACTATTAAAAATTATCGCAGAATGATTGAAAATGACTGCGAGGAAGCCTATGCAAAAGATATTTTTTATTATATGGGCAGAGCTTACAGGGAATTAGGAGAAGAAGACGAAACCTATCTCGATAGTGCTGCTTATACCTATCAGCTTGGATTGGAATATTTACCTTCCAATACAGCTATCAGAAAAAATCTTGCCTATGTTTACCGCCTCCAGGGTGAGACCGAAATGGAAATTCGTGAGTATGAAAAGCTGGCCGACAGGGACCCGGACAATATTGATTATTATGAGGAATTGGTAAAGCTTTATTTTAAAGATGACAGATATGAAGATGTAACCTGGGCGACAGAAAAAATCCTGGAACTTGATCCCGGCAATCAACAGGCGATTAACGACAGAATGCTGGCTTATCAGAAATTGGGCAAAGACCTGACTGAAGTACAAAAAGAAGCCTGGGAAAAGAATCCTTCTGTCACAAACGGATTGGATTATGCCTCAGCTTTGGAAGAAAAGAAAGAGTATGAAAACGCGGTGGTTATCCTGAAGAAGGTTACTGCAATGGCTCCCACCAATTATGAAGTCTGGGAAAAGTTAGGCTCTCTCTATAAAACTCTGGACGATAAAGAAAACGTAATCAAAACTTATAAACATATTGCGGAGAAATTATCACCCCGGGATTTGGATATTATCGCCAATATTGTGGAAACACAACTTGCCCTGACTAAATTTGAGGAAGCCTATGAATGGGCAAAACGCGCTTACCAGATTAACCCTGACTCAAAAACATCTAATAAACTGATGGGAGATGTGTATTACCGCGCGGCGGAATATTATTCCGAAGAGGTTGATTTTGAAGACAAACTGGTCTACAAACTGGCCTATGATTATTACAAAAATGCCAGTGAACTCGGGGAATACAGTGTGAAAAGCCGGCTGGATTATCTGAAAGAATTCAGAATTCCATCCAGTGAAGACTGGTTTATGAATAAATATGAAACGGGTGGAAAAGACAGAACTGATTTTACACCGCAAAAAGAATGTTACGACTGGATTGAAGAAAGCGCTTCAAAATAATGATAAAACAGCTTTACATAGGGGCTGACCACGGTGGCGTGGACCTGAAACAAGAATTAATAGATTTTGCGCAGGAACAAGGTATTGCGATACAGAATCTCGGCACTGACAGCCGGGATTCTGTTGACTATCCCGACTATGCGAAACGGGTGGCTAAAAAAGTTGCCGAAGACAACAAGGCTTTTGGGGTGGCTATTTGCCGGACTGGTATTGGTGTCAGTATTTCTGCAAACAAGGTAAAAGGAATTCGGGCGGCCCTGGTAAGCTCGGAAACGCTGGCGGAATTGAGTCGAAAACACAATAATGCCAATGTTCTCTGTTTTGGCGCGGACTTTATTGAACCCGAAATTGCCAAAAAAGCTTTGTTGAAATTTATCACTACCGAATTTGAGGGAGGACGACACGTGCGGCGTGTACAGAAAATGACAGACTTGGAGGGTCAAAATGAAATTTAAATATTTGTCTGCTCAAGACAGTGAAATTCTAAATTCAGTCACAGCTGAATTGGAACGTGAGCGAAACACATTGGAATTGATCGCATCAGAAAATTTTGTCAGCCCGGCAGTATTGGAAACTGCCAGCAGTGTAATGACCAACAAATATGCCGAAGGCTATCCCGGCAAACGCTATTATGGCGGTTGTTTCGCTGTCGATAAAGCGGAAAATATCGCCCGCGACAGGGTCAGGAAATTGTTTGATGCGGAATATGCCAATGTACAACCTCACTCCGGTTCACAGGCAAATATGGCGGCTTATTTTTCTTTTCTGGAACCCGGTGATACAATTCTGGGGATGAACCTGGCACACGGTGGTCATTTGACCCATGGCAGCCCGGTGAATTTCTCCGGAAAACTCTTCAAGATTGTTTCTTATGGTGTGAAAAAAGAAACCGGGAGAATTGACTATGATGACCTGGCACAAAAAGCCAGAGACCATAAACCCAAAATGATCGTGGCCGGCGCCAGCGCTTATCCGCGATTTATTGATTTCGCTAAATTCCGTGAAATTGCCGATGAGGTGGGCGCTTTCCTGATGACTGACATGGCCCATCCGGCCGGTTTAATTGCCGCCGGTCTCCACCCCAGCCCCTTGCCCCATTGTCATGTAGTGACATCGACAACCCACAAAACCCTGCGCGGCCCGCGTGGTGGCCTGATACTAATGGGCAAAGATTATGAAAATACACTGGGTGTAGTAGCGAGAAAATCCGGCCGTGTCAAAAAAATGTCAGAGATCATTGATTCCAATGTCATGCCCGGTATCCAGGGCGGCCCGCTAATGCATATTATCGCGGCCAAGGCGGTGGCATTCGGCGAAGCGCTGAAACCTGAATTCAAAAGCTATGCGCAGCAAATTATGAATAATGCCAAAGCCCTGGCAGAAGAACTGCTCAGCATGGATTTTCAACTGACATCCGGCGGGACAGATAACCATCTGATTTTAATTGACCTTACGAATAAAGATGTTTCCGGAAAGGCTGCTGAAAATGCGCTGGAAGAGGCCGGCATTACCACCAACAAAAACATGGTCCCCTTTGATAAAAGAAGTCCATTTATTACCAGTGGTGTTCGTATCGGTACTGCAGCCCTGACAACCCGCGGTATGAAAGAAGCTGAGATGAAGAAGATCGCCGCTTTTATTCACCGTGTGGTTGCCGACCACAAAAATAAAACGGTGCTGGAATCGGTCAGAAAAGATGTGCAGGAACTCTGTGACCAGTTCCCCCTTTACCAGGAAATAAGGGTTTAAAATGAAGTGCCCTTTTTGCTCCTCTACAGATATCAAAGTCGTTGATTCGCGCTCTGCCCAAAAAGGCAAATCCATTCGCCGCAGACGGGAATGCAGTGATTGCCACCACCGGTTCACCACCTATGAGCATGTTATCGAAACACCGGTATCTGTGATCAAAAACGATGGAAGCCGCGAGGAATTTGATCGCACGAAACTGGAACGCAGTCTCAAGATTGCCTGTAACAAACGTAAGATTTCCTCGGATATCATCGAACACATTATTAAAAACATCGTCTCAAAAGTCGAAGATGTGGGCAGTACGGAAGTCAAATCTTCTTTCATCGGCGAACTGGTAATGGACTATTTGAAAAAATATGATGATGTGGCCTATATTCGCTACGCGTCGGTTTATAAAAAATTTAAAGATATCAATGAATTCCGTGATCAGATCGAACACTTTTCTAAAGACGAATAGGAACAAAGCAGGCTGACTTTAGTATATAAGAGGATTTTATGAATAAAGAAATGCTGGACATATTAGCCTGCCCGAAATGCAAGGGGCGGTTGGAACTGAAACCGGATCAATCGGGATTAATTTGCAGAAATTGCGAATTGTTATTTAAGATTGAAGACAATATTCCGATATTGCTAATAGAAAAAGCGGTAAAGTGTCCGGAATCCTGATTTAACTTGATTTATGAACTTTTTTGATGTAATTTCGACAAATTTTTAGGAGAAAAACGAAAACGAAACAATTGCTAATTATTCTCTGTATTTTCTAATATCAAATCAATTAAACTTAAATTTTACATTTAATTTTAGAAAATTTCTGTAAATTCTTTAAATCTTTATATACCGAATTAATGCATTCGGTTTTTTATTACAAGGAGGAATTTTAAATGAAACGTATATTTTTTAGTCTTGTGATAATTTTTATTTTATTATCCAATGCTTTTGCCAGTAGTGAAGCCGGTGCTATTTGGCTGTTGATCAATCCGGGCGCCCGTGCCTGTGGTATGGGAGAAGCCGGAGTTGCGGTTGCTGACAATGCCGACGCGACCTATTATAATCCTGCGGGACTGGGCTTTTTAGGCGGCAGAGAGCTTTCTCTGATGCACGTTCAGTGGTTACCCAACTTGTCTGACGATCTCTATTATGACTTTATTGCCTACCGTCATTATGTGGAAGATGTTGGTACCTTTGGTGGTAATATTGCCTTGATGAATCTCGGTGAACAGACTGCTACTGATGAACAGGGAAATAATTTGGGAACCTTTCGGTCTTATATGGTCTCCACCTCACTTTCATACGGAACCCGGTTGAATCGTACCTCTTCTTTTGGAGGTAATTTTAAAATTATCCACCAGCACTTAACAAGTATGCTGGCGGGTGAGGAAAAAGGTAGTGGTCAATCAACAAATTTTGCCTTTGATATTGGCTATATGAAAAAAGAATTTTTGCTGAGAAACCTAACGCTTGGCGCAAATATCGCCAATATCGGTAATAAAATATCTTTTGTCGATGTTGAGCAGGCCGACCCAATGCCTACCAACCTGAAAATTGGCTTGAAATATGATATTTATCGCAAACACAACAAATTTTCTATTACCTATGATATTAATAAGTTGCTGGTAGCATCTTATCCTGACAGGGACATTGATGGTGATCAATTGGTCGGTGGCTGGGATGAAGACGGTAATCGTAATCCCGGTGGCGAATATAATGAAGACGGCCAGCGTGAAGGCGCCCATACCGATCCCTGGTACAAAGCTATATTCACCTCATGGGTCGATGACTGGCTGTTGGTGTATGATTCCAAACATGATGGTCTGGGCGAAAATGATGAAGACGGCGACACTAATGACGGTTCTCTTTCCAATGAACTTGAATCCCTGGTGCACAATTTTGGTGTGGAATACTGGTACAATAGCCAGTTCGCCATCAGAATGGGTGGTATTTATGATAAGGAAGGCGAGATTCGCCTGGATAACGGACTGCCGATCCTGACCTTTGGCGCCAGTTTAAGAATTGCCGGCCTGGGAGCGGACTTTGGTTATACCTATGGTGAATCCGGTCATCCCCGCGCCAACACAATGTTTTTCTCAATCAATATGAAACTGTAGCATAATATTTAAAGAACTATCACAATATGAAAAAATATACATTATATATTCTTACAACATTGCTCTTTTGCAATTTTGCAATAGCCGGTAATATGGTGCCTCTGAAAAAGAGTAATCATTCCCTGACAATGACCCCTAAAAAAGACCTTGATAATGTCCGTATCTGTGCCTTGCGGGTGGAATTTCAACAAGACGACAACGATGTAACCACCGGGGACGGAACCTTTCTTTATGAAGCGGAAACCGCTGATACGCTGAACAGCCGCTTCAAAGTTGATCCGGTGCCTCATAACCGCGCTTATTTTTACGATCATATCCGCTCTTTAGCCAATTTTTATGATCATGTCAGTAATGGCAATCTTACGATCGATCCGGAAAATTCTGAAGTTTATCCCCTGGAGGATAGTGAAACTTTTACTTTGTCCAGGGAAATGGATTATTATCATCCTTTTTTAGAAGAGGATTCTATTGATGTCCGTCTGGCTGAACTTTTTGTTGAGGCGGTTACAATTGCCGATGAATCGGTGAATTTTTCCGATTACGACGTGGTGGTGATCTTTCATGCCGGCGTCGGACAGGACTTCTCCTTTGACCTGGATATTACTCCCTATGACATTCCATCGGCCTATCTGAATGCCGACGATATCAAAAAAGCGATGGGTGATCAACCGGATTTTCAGGGCATTGCGGTTGATGACGGCAACACCTTTTTGAATGAATGCATCATCCTGCCGGAAACCCAAAACCATACGCTGTATGAACGCTGGGATGAAGTCTTCAATACTGATAGCGCTTTTGACTATCAGATCGGACTAAATGGTACTTTTGCTTTTATGTTTGGGTTTTACCTGGGAATTCCGGGCATGTATAATACGGAAACCGGTGACCCCGGGGCCGGACGATGGGAAATGATGGATCAGGGCTCAGTTAATCTGAATGGTCTTATACCGGCTATGCCCAATGCCTGGATTCGTAAATATATGGGGTGGATCGATCCTGTGGAAGCCAAAACCAGCACACCGGTAAATCTGGCGCACGGGGAATCCGCATCCGATACTCTGGCCTGGAAAATTCAAATTGACGAAGATGAATATTTTTTAGTGGAAAACCGCAATAATTTTCTCCGGCCCGGCTGGAATCTCGACAGTATTCGCAATGCCGAATATGAAGCCGGCCCGGAAGATGCAAATTTTCCTTCGGTATTACCACTGATTAAGGATTCCATCGACGCCGAGATTTCCGAAGAAACCGGTGTGTTGTTGTCAGTGCCGCGTTATGATGTCGGCCTGCCGGGCAGCGGCTTGCTGATCTGGCATATTGATGAGACTGTCATCAATGCCAATCTGAGCACCAACAGTGTCAATAATGACCGTGAGCGTAAAGGCGTTCATTTGGAAGAAGGCGATGGCGCAGTGGATATAGGATTTCCGGCGGCGAATATGTTCTCCGATGTACACAATGGCTGGGGCTATGATGCCTGGTTTGCCACCAATGAAGGGTTCTGGGACGTTAATAAAGATTTTTATGAAGAAAATGAAGAATCTTTCGTTGGATTTACTGAATACACCTTTCCCAACACAAACAGCAATGATCGCATGTCTACAGGCATTCGTATCGACAGCATTGGTGCTGCCGGCGAAAGAATGAATTTTTACATTGGGTTTGCCAACAAGAGTGGTAGTTTTCCTGTTGATTTGGGGTCGGAATTTAAAACCATGACCTTTTGTGATTTTGATGAGGATACCAACGAAGACCTGATCATTGTTTCAGATAAAATTTATCTGTACAATGGCTATGGTGATTTGATTGCATCAACCGATTATTTTGAGAATTATCAAACCATTGATAACCTGGAAGTTCTCTATGTTGATGAAACTATTTATTTAGTGTTTGAGTTTGGTACCCGCTTGAAAATCCAGACCTATGAGTTGGATGACGATGGCGAAATTTCCCGTGAAGAGGAGATGGAACTGGTGAATACGGAAATCACTTCTAATCTGCAATATTATCAAGAAGCATTGATTTTTGGCGCCAATACGGCCACCGGCTACCATCTTGCCCGGTTTCAGGACGATGAAATGACCTATTATGAGTTTGATTATAAGATAAATAAGATTGGTTTTGGCGAACAAAAATTTTACTATCTGCTGGAAGATGGCCAGGTATGGTCTTCAACCATTGAAATTAATTCAATAAATATCAGAGAGTTTGAATTGATTGTGTCTGAAAAGTCGGATAATTTTGCATTGGCCAAATTTCACGATGATCTGACTGACGCTGTGGTCACCACTGATAGACATCTCTTCTTGATAGAGAACATTTCCTCTGATGACTTTGAAGTTAATAAAATTCCACTTGAATGCCGTTCAAATCCGGTTATTGCGGACATCAATGGTGACGGCACTAATGATATTGTGGTTGCAACGGCAAATAAAATTTACGCTTTTGACGAAAACTTAATATTGTTAGCCAATTTTCCTGTTGATATACCCAATCAGTTTCAGGACAATTATTTTGGAGAATCTGTCTATGCAATGAATCTGGATGGCAATCCAAAAAGCCAGGAAATTGTGGCCTTTATTGAAAATGCAGGGATTATCACTTTTGATCATAAGGGTGATATTTTGTCCCACATGGCAATGATTACACCGCTGGACCGGTTTTCCGGATTATATAATCTTGAAGATGAGACTTATTTCCTTTCCATTGGCAATGGACAGATGGATAATGTGATGATCTCAGAAAATAGTCTGACAGAGCAGTCCTGGGGGAAACAGGGAATTGATAATAATAGCTATTATTATTCCTATCATCCGGTTGCAGATGTACCGGAAAAAGAGGCGCTGCTCAACAAAAAGAAAACCTTTTGCTGGCCCAATCCGGTGGAAGAAAATGAAAGTTATATTCGCTATTTCGTGACAGAAGATTGTGATGTAACGGTCAATATTTTTAATATGGCCGGACAGCATGTCAGAAGGTTTAACCCATCTGAACCGCAGGTCAACCAGTTCAATGAAATTACCTGGAATGTGGCTGATGTTCAGAGTGGTGTTTATTTTGCCATTGTCAAGGCTGAAGCGGGCGGGACAACCGAAACCAAAACAGTCAAGATCATGGTGATTAAGTAATTTGGAGATAATTTGTGAACAATAAATTTAGAATACTATTTTTAATACTATTTTTCAGCCTTTCATCCTTTGCGCAATTTTCCGATTACAATCATCCGGAGTTGGAGTGGTTGACTTTTGAGACGGAGCACTTTTTTGTGCATTATCATGACGGAGCGGAGTGGACAGCCAAAGAAGCCGCTAAAATCGCTGAAACCATCTATCCGCTGGTCACAGATTTTTATGACTTTGAACCCAGTGACAAAACCGAACTGATCATTAAGGACACCGATGATATTGCCAATGGCGCGGCCTATTATTTTGATAACAAAATCGATATTTGGGCGTCGGCGCTGGACTTTGAACTGCGCGGCGCCCATCGTTGGTTGCGCAATGTGATCACCCATGAATTTGCCCACATCGTTACCCTGCAGAAAACCATGAAAGCGTCACGGAATATTCCCGCTTTTTATCTTCAGTATATGGGTTATGAAAAAGAGAAGCGTGAAGATGTGGTGCGGGGTTACCCCAATGTGATTGTTTCCTATCCGATACCCACAGTAGTCATTCCCATGTGGCTGGCGGAAGGTGTGGCGCAATACCAATATCCCGGTTCCAGCAATGATTTCTGGGACTCTCATCGTGATATGATCATTCGTGACCGCATTTTTAATAATAACCTGTTGTCTTTTCAGGATATGGAGAGTTTCGGGAAATACGGTATCGGCAGCGAATCGGTTTACAACCAGGGGTATGGCCTGACAAAATTCATCGCGGAAAATTACGGGCAGGAAGTCCTGCCGAAATTAATGCAGGAATTGTCCAATCCTTTTCAATTCAGTATTAACAGCGCAATGAAAAAAGTGGTCGGGAAATCCGGTGAAGAGGTGTATGCCGAATGGAAGGCCCACTTAACGAAAAATTACTATCAGTACACTGAAAATATTCGGGATCATCTGCAGGTGGGTGACAATATTCTGGAAGAAGGAATTTCCCAACTTTATGCCAATTGGGCCAATGATGAGGAAATCTATTATCTTTCCAGTAAGGGAACTGATTTTTTTTCACTGACCTCTTTATACCGTTACAATATTAAAACTAAAAACGATAAAATGATCGCGCCATTGATAAAATCGAGAACTGAAATCAGCAATGACGGCCGCTACCTCTATTATTCAAAAAAGAGTAAGCCCAACAAGCGCGGCTCGGTTTTCAATAATATTTACAAGTATGATCTGAAGGAAGAGGAAGAAATTCAATTGACAGAAAATCGCCGGGCCAAAAATCCGGCGCTTTCCAAAGATGAAAATCAGTTGATCTTTGTTCATAGTGCCAATGGAAAATATCAGATTATTCGATTGACACTGGCCGATGAAAAAGAAGATATGACAGAAGAAGTGCTGGCGGAATTTGATAATGGTGTCCAGGTGCACAATCTGCATTATTCAGCAGACAATAAGTCAATCGCTTTTGATATGACTGTCAATCATGGCCGTGATGTATTACTGCTGGATATGGAGTCTTTGGAAATGACCGCCATGCTCAATGAAAAGTATGATGAACGGGACCCTTATTTCAGCCCTGATGGAAAATGGCTCTATTATTCTGCTGACCGGACCGGTATTTTTAATATTTATCGCAAGTCCCTGGAAAACGGCACAATCCAGCAGGTCACCAATGTTAAAGGCGGCGCTTTTATGCCCGCTGTTAATACAAAAGGCGAATTGGTCTACTCACATTTCGAAAACTCTAAATATAAGATTGCTTATCTGAAGGAATTTCAACCGGTTGAAGATGAGAATGCAACATATTTGGAAGATTATGAAACCCGGCATTATCCGATGATGAAAATAAAGGACTTTCCCGAGGTGGAAGAAAATGAATACGCCATGCGTTATTCCAAAGTTTTTGTGTTGCCGAAATTGATGATTGATTACGGAACCGCAAAACCGGGATTTTATTTTTTCACATCGGAGATACTCAATCAGTTCAATCTCTTTGGCGGCGCGTCCATCAATAAGAATATGGAACATGATGTTGCCGCCCTGATCGAATATAAAAAACTGGAGCCGACAATATTTTTAGAATATTATGATATCTCCCGCGGACTTTACAATAAAAAAAGCCTGGTGAGCGGACATCCCGGAAAATTTGATTTCCATTTTCACCTGCAGCAATTAATTGTTGGCGCCACCCGGCCTTTTTCGGATATTCATAATTTGCGGCTTGATGTTTCTTTATCGCGATATAATACCACTGTGGATCAGACCTTTGAGGATGCGAAAATTTACACCAATGGCTTTACTTATGATTATTATCAGGGGCTCAATTTTATGCTCACCTGGGACATGGATGCCATGCTGCCAACAGTAAATAAAGAGACAAATCCGGATAACGGCCTGGAATTGAAAACTATATTTTACCGGAATTATGATAAGTTTCTGGAAGAATTTGGCATTCATGAAGATTATGGAACACTGAAAGAAATTTTTCGTAAGAACAACTACTGGAAAATCGAACATGAAGGGAAATGGCACCACAAATATTTTGGTTCGGAACTGGTGGGAAATTTAGGTTGGCAGGCCGGCTGGATATCAAAACCGGACATCGACTCATTCTTTAATTTTTTCGCCGGAAGCGCGCCGGGGTTACGCGGCTACCCTTTCTATGCCATTGAAGGCCGTAACCTGTTTACGCTGGAATACACCTTCCGCTACCCGCTTTTTAAACAGAAGAATTATCGTTTCGGACCTTTCAATCTGCAAAACGCCTTCATCGGTACTTTTGTGGAAACCGGTAATGCCTGGAGCCAGGTGCCGGGTTACAAAGACCTGCATTGGGACGGTGTGGTGAATGATTTTACCGGTGTCACCAATAATCTGCTCAAGGATTTTAAGAGTGATGCAGGTGTGGAACTTAGATTTTCGGGATTTTCTTTTTATGGATATCCCACTGCCATTTCACTGGATATGGCTTATGGCTTTGATAAAATCGAAGTCATTGATCAGGAAGATAATGTTAATGAATATGGAAACGAACTTAGAACTTATTTAACCATATTATTTGGACTATAAAGGAGGATACTCATGTTAAAGAAGCTGGTTTTATTATTTTGTGTTGTATTTTTGTTACCAATGATGGCATTGGGTCAAAATTTCGACATGCGAGCCTTTAAAAATACATCCGCCTCAAAACAACAACTTATGGCAATGCAATATGAGAATGAAAATTCCTATGAAGCGGACAGTGTCAGATTTGATTATGAAAAATCCCCTGGCCTGGCTTTTTTAATGTCAGCAGTTGTGCCGGGTGCCGGTGAATTGTATACCGGTAAGTGGGGACGGGCCATCGGATTTATTGGTATGGAAGCACTTTTTTGGGGAATGCATTTTTCCAAAAAAAACCAGGGCCAGGATATTGAAGAAGAATATAAAGAGTATGCCGATGAGCATTGGAACCTTGAAGAGTGGGCCTCGACATATAGCGATTGGAATACCGGTAGCAATTCTCCCAGTTCCCACGGTATCCACGTAATCATTAAAACATATGAAAATGGCGAATATGTTTGGGATGGTAATGAAAGTGATATCTTTGAGATTAAAACCGGGTCTGATTTTGCTGATCTTCGGGATTCTATCGCTGTTATGGAAGGGGATGCCATAATTGAACCAATCAAAAACCGGGATTATTACGAAAATATTGGAAAATACAATCAATTTTCTTATGGTTGGGAAGATTTTGAAACCGATTCAACTGTCAGCGACATACGGGATCATTATTTGACACGTAGGGAAGATTCCAATAACGCCTTGAAAATGGCCTCTCAGTTTGGTACTGCTGTGATCATTAACCACGTGGTTAGTGCGATTCATGCCCAGATCATGGCCAAAACCTACAAGGCAGAGGAAAAAGACCTGACCTGGAATCTGTCACTGATGACAGATGTTCGCCGGAAATACCTGGTTAATGGGCTGAACCTGTCACTTCGTTTCTAAAAAGTTTTGAAAAAGAAAGAGACTATGAAGAAAATTGTTAGACTAATCTTATTGACAACAGTTATACTCTTGCTGGCCAATTGTGCCGGCAAAAATCCGAAAACCCTGGAGGATACTAATGTGTATTATGCCCAGGGAGAGGAGAAATTTGAAAAAGGGAAATACTTACAGGCCATTGATGATTTCCGGCTCTATATTTTAAACAATCCCGGCGGCCAACTGGCTGATGATGCTCAGTATTATATCGGGGAAAGTTATTATAACCGGGAAGAATATTTGTTGGCAATTTCAGAATTTACCCAGCTGGTGGAACGCTATAAATACAGCGAATTGCTGGTTGACGGCTATTTCAAGATTGCAATGTCCTATTATGAACTCTCCCCAAAATATCAGCGCGACCAGTCTAATACGGAAAGAGCGCTGCGCCAACTGCAGGAATTCATTGACGCCTATCCCAATACCAATAATGCCAAAATTGCCCAGAAAAAAATCGATGAATTACGGACAAAGTTGGGGAGAAAACTCTATGAAAGCGGTAAAATATACCGGAAAATGGGGCATTGGGACGCGGCTATTATCTACCAGGATGATATGCTGAATTCCTATTATGATACAGAATATGCAATCTATGCCAAATATGAAAAAGCCTACTGCTATATCAAGAAACGTGATTTTAAAAAATTTGAAGAGATGAAAGAAGAGATCACTGATTCAGATGAAATCACAACCGAAGAAAAAACAGATCTACTTCAGAATCTTGAAAAAATGCTGAACAGGGAATTGCGTAAGGTTGAAAGGGAGAAAAGAAAAGAGAAAGATGAAGAACGTAGAAAAAACCGCTGGTTTTAAGTCGGTCTGCATCTATGGGGGTACCTTTGACCCGGTTCATAACGGGCATTTGATATTAGCAAATATTGTAAAAGAAACATTGTGTGCGGATAAGATGCTCTTTGTACCATCCTATCGACCGCCGCATAAAACCCTGGCAAATTATTCTCGCTATGAGCATCGTTATGCGATGCTGCAGAAAGCCACGGAAAATAATCCCGATTTTATGGTTTCTGATATTGAATATCTCAGAAAAGGCCCTTCCTACAGTCACATCACGATCGATGAAGTAAAGGACAGATTCAACCTATCCACCCGCGATCTCTATTTTCTGATTGGCGGGGACAGCCTGGTGAATTTCAATCAATGGAAAAATCCTGAAAAAATCCTTGATAGTTGCCGGGTCGTGGTCATGGCGCGGTCAAATTATAACTTTGAAAATGTAGAAAAAAAGATTCTTGACCGCGTCCGGATTCTGAGTACACCCTTGATTGAACTCTCTTCCACAGATATTCGCTATCGTGTTCAGCATGATTTGTCAATCCAGTATATGGTGCCGGAGGTTGTGGAACAATTGATACAGGAAAAGCGTTTATATATTTGATTGACTTATTATTATAAGGTGATTTAAAAGGCGGTGACTAACTGTTCACCGCCTTTTTGTATGGGGTGAAAGAACAACCATTGCGAAGGTTTTCAACCATTCGCAAGGTCTCAGAGCCGCACCTTTCAAATGGTCGGAGACCTTTGAAATGGTGCTTATGAGGGCAACTCATTGGAAACCGTTATAGCATTGGTAGAAAATTGATGGTAGAATGATTGATTGTGTTTATAAGAACAACCATTGCGAAGGTTTTCAACCATTCGCAAGGTTTTCAATCATTCGCAGGGTTTTGATATTTTTAATCCTTGATTTATTGAACATAAACCGGCAAAATATGACATGGAAAATTAACAAAAGGACAGAATATGAGTAAATATAGTTTTCGGTATGATTACAGCGAAGGGGTCCATCCCAAAATATTAAAGGCTCTGAAAGAGACCAATTTTATCCAGCAGGACGGGTATGGTGATGACGCCTATTGTGAAGAAGCAAAACAGATCATCCGGCAAAAAATCGGCAATCAGCAGGCTGATGTTCATTTTGTTTCCGGTGGAACCCAGGCAAATTTAGTGGTCATCGCCGCAATCCTGAAGCCCTATGAATCTGTTGTCGCAGCTGCAACCGGCCATATATTTGTGCATGAAACCGGTGCCATCGAAGCTACCGGCCATAAAATCAATACCATTCCAACCACTGACGGAAAAATCACAGCGGCGGGCATTCAGCAGGTTTTAGATGAACATACCGATGAGCATATGGTTTTTCCCGGCTTGGTATTCATTTCCAATTCAACAGAAATTGGTACGGTCTATAAAAAAGAGGAGATTCAGGCGATCTCGCAGTTCTGCAAAAAAAATGGTCTGTATCTTTACCTGGACGGCGCGCGTCTGGGATCGGCCCTGACTGCCGGGGACAATGATCTGACATTACCGGAATTATCTGCTTATGTGGATGCTTTTTATATCGGCGGCACAAAAAACGGCGCTTTATTGGGTGAGGCAATTGTGATCAATAATGAAGACCTGAAAGAAAAATTCCGTTTCCATATGAAACAACGGGGCGCACTGTTGGCAAAGGGACGAATATTTGGGTTAATGTTTACGGAACTTCTCAAAAATGATCTTTATTTTGAAATTGCCCGGCATGCCAATCAAATGGCGGATAAAATTCGGGATGCGATCAGGCATGAAAATTTTGGGTTCATTACTGAAACCAGGTCCAACCAGATATTTCCCATCTTATCAAATGATATTATTGAAAAACTGGCTGAAAAATATGAATTCTATGTCTGGAAAAAAGTAGATGAAGATAGGGCTGCCATTCGCCTGGTAACTTCCTGGGCCACAGAAGAAAAAGCTGTGGATCAATTTGTTGAGGATTTACAGGCTATCTGCCGGCAATAAAATATACACCCGAGAATAATTTTTGGAATGGGGAATTCACCAGCAGGTCGAAATCCATAAATTCTCATCATAAAATAGGAAAAAAATTTATATATTATCCATTGATTTTATAATTATGGACCAACAGGATTTTGTTTGAGAAATTTTATCAAATTAATTGTAATTATCATTTTTAGTTATCTGGCGGTAATGGCTGATGATAAATTACGCCTGATTCGGGCGGACCTGATGGAACAACAACAGGCGCCCCGGGGACTGGTAAAAATAGTCTCGGGCAATGTATTATTTCGTAAAGGGGATGTCAACCTCGCCTGTCAGAAAGCTTATTGGTATGATTATAAAAATCAAATCGACTTTTATATTGATGTCGTTGTGACCAATGAAGACCGCAAACTGACGGCTGATTCATTGACCTATTATTATGATGAGGACCGGATTGTGGCGATGGGCAAACCGGAGGTCGTGGATTCCCAGCGCACGATCAGAGCGAAAAAACTGGAATATTTCACTGAAACCGATATTGTTCATGGCTTTGAACAGGTGGAATATTCAACTGCTGACAGCAGGCTATTATCTGAGAAACTGACTTTTTATGCTGACTCGTCCAAAACCATTGCCAGCAATAATTGTAAATTCATTGACCTGAAAGAAAATAATATCCTTCAGTCCGACAGTATTTTGTATTACAATGAAAAAGATGAAATGCGCGCCTTTATCAACCCGGTCTTGATCAAAAGAGATTCTTTGGGGAATGAAGAATACCGGATCGAAGGCGACATCATTTCCGGTGATAAGAACGAGGCTTCCTTTCTCAGCATCGGCAATGTGCGGATTTTCCAGGATGATATTGTGGCCTATGGTGACAGCGCCAACTACAATGATTCTACAGAAACCATTATACTCACCGGTAATCCAAAAGTATTGAATGAAGACCAGACCCTGAAGGGTGAAATAATTGAAGCCCGTTTAAGTGATGGGGAGATCAATAATATTCACATAATCGGGCGGGCGATTGCTACTTCAACCGGCACTGCATTTTTGCCCTTTGCAAAAGACGACACCTTACAAACGGTCAGGGATTCTGTTAAAATTCGTGATGAAATGACCGGTAAGGAAATGGAAATCTATTTTGAAAAGGGCAATATTGATTCCCTGCAGGTTTCAGGCATGGCCACCAGTTTTTATAATGTCACCGAGGATTCGGTCATCCAGGGAACCAACAGTGCCAGCGGGGATACAGTGGTGATGCAGTTTGATAATCAATCCCTCAATGAAATCACTGTCATTGGCGGTACCCAGGGAAAATTTGTACCCCATGAATCGAACCGGAGTATGGATACAACAGTTGTTTATGCTGCCGAACGAATTGATTATTATATCCAGGACCGCCAGACTGATTTGCTTAAAAATTCCGCTGTAACCTATGAGGATGCTGAACTGACAGCCGGAAAAATAACGGTGATGTGGAATGAAAATCTACTCTACGCTTTCCCCGATGATACAACAATCTCCGACACTTTGGATTCCTCCTGGCCGAAAATGATCCAGCAGGGACGTGAACCCTTTATTGGCAAGGAGATGATTTACAATATTAAAACAAGGCGGGGACGTATCTATGACGGGCGGACCCACATGGATGATGGTTATTACTATGGGGAAAATATTAGGAAAAAAGGCAAAAAGACTTTCTATATCAATGACGGTGTTTATACCACCTGTGACAAGGTGGAACCCCATTTTCATTTTCAAAGCCAAAAAATGAAAATGATCCAAAAAGATAAGATTTTGGCGCGACCGATTGTGATGTACATTCACGATATTCCACTCCTTGCGCTGCCCTTTGCCGTGATTCCCAATAAGGGAGGCAAGCGTCGCAGCGGCTGGATAATGCCCACTTATGGAAATAATAGCAATGTGGGAAATTATTTGCGTGGCCTGGGCTATTTTTGGGTGGTCAATGATTATACGGACCTGAAAATAACCACAGATTTTTTTGATGAAAAAGGCATTCGAATGAATGTTAAAAACCGGTATAAAGTACGATACAAAATCGATGGGAATATTTTTGTTTCCTACCATGATATGATGCTGCAGGATTATCCGGAGCGGATCTGGCGGCTGAAAATAAATCATAATCACAATATTTCGCCCACCTCTTCTTTCCGCGCCAACGGTGAGTTTGTCAATCAAGACCAGTATATGAAAAAGAATGCCATTGATCTGGAAAACCGGCTGAACCAGCAATTGATCAGTAATGCCACCTACACCAAAAAATGGCGCAACAGACCTTACTCCTTATCCGGTAACCTGAGGCAGACGATCAATCTTCAGGCTACGGAAAAAATCAAAACAGAGCCTAACAGGGCCAATATGAAACAGGCCTATGTTAACCGAACATTCCCTAGTATGAGTTTACGGCGGTCTACAGAGCGTCTGGTGCCCCTGCGCAAAGGCCAGTCAGCCAGCGAGGCCAAATGGTATAATGAAATCCGTTACAGTATCAGTTCACAATTGAGAAATAAGCAGGATATTTATTATCAAAGTGTGGCTGAGAATGATTCGGTTTTCAAATGGCAGGAAAAAAATGAAGTTAAGAATGGTGTGGAAAATAACATTTCCATCAATAGTTCCCAGAAAATTTTCTCCTATTTTTCAGTCAATCAAAATATCAGTTTACAGGAGGACTGGATTTTTGAAATGGATAAACCGGTTTATGATGAAGCGGGTAATGTGGTTGTGGAAGACGGAAAAGTACAGACCATTACACGAACAGGATTTTTCCCCCGGCATACCGGCAATATGTCAATCGGTATTAATACCAAAGTTTATGGATTGTTTCCTGTTAAAATTGGCGCCTTGCGGGCTGTGCGGCATGTCTTGACACCATCTGTGAATATGAGTTATCGACCTGATTTTACCAAAGATCTTTTTGGTTGGGATCCCGGTTATGTGACCCATTATCAGGATGAGAATGAAAAAGAATTAAAATATGATCCTTTTCAGAATACATTGATCGGTTCCACACCCTCCAGCGAATCCAAAACCATGTCCATTTCCCTGCGCAATAATTTTCAGGCCAAAACGGAAAAAGACGGGGAAGAAAATAAATTTGACCTTTTCACCATGAATGTGAATATGAACCACAATTTTGCCGCTGACAGTATGAACTGGTCAGAGATCAGGACTTCCATCCGGACAAAATTAAAGAATCTGAACTTGGATTTTAGTATGATCCATGATCCTTATCGGTATGACACGGACCGGCGCAGGCGAATTAACGAATGGCATGATGAAATTTATTCCGTTCCCATTCCGCGCCTGACAACATTGCGGGCTTCCACCGGTATTTCAATAAAAAGCACTGATTTTGGAGGTAGCGCCGCACCGGATGATTCCACCGCGCAGACAGGGGGAACTACCACAAAAGCCAGTAATCTCTGGTCTGCTAACATGAATTTTAATTATGATATGTCCAAAACCAATCCTGACAATAAATCGGAACGGTTTAATATGCGAATAAGCGCAAAACTGAATCTCACCAAGAACTGGAAAATCAGCTACAGCGCCAGTGTGGACCTGATGGAACGGATACTTTATGGCCAGCAATTTTCAGTAGAGCGTGACCTGCATTGCTGGCGTATGTCTTTCAACTGGACACCCAGCGGATATGGTAAACAGTATTCCCTCCTGATCAGTGTCAAAGCGCCGGTTCTCAGTGATCTGAAGTACGAAGAGCGTGGTGGCCGCTGCCGAAGCGCTTATTTTTAACCTGAATTATTCATGAATTTTCAAAATCTTTCAAGCAAAACAAATAAAATTAACAGTTTACAAAATACATATTAAAAACTAATTTGGAAAATTCATAGAATGATATTCAGGTTAATCCCGATAGTTTCTACAGGAAACGTATCGGCGCAAAGCGGGCATTGTTCATATTTTTATGAATAATGCAGGTTAAAAATTTCCTTTAGGGTGCCTCTAAAAATTGATTTTAAACGATCAAGGATGATCGTTCAACATTTGTAGGGCGAACATCCCTGTTCGCTCAAAATTTTTTAGAGATTCCTTTTAGTATAACAGTTTCTTTGATGTATATATTTGGGAAGGATGCTTCATCAGCCTTTAACAGGATCGCGGAATAGTATTACGGAAATTTGTAGGGTGCCAATCTGCTGTCAGGGAACAATTTCATCTTCACATAGAATAAAGTAGTGATTGGATTTTTTTTAAATCTTGAATTTATAAATATTGATTTTTTGGAAGGATTGTTTAATTTTTTTAACTACCATTGGAATTGAATGGCTTTTTTGAAAAATATTGTTGCTTAATTATCTTTTTATCAGTTGATTACGGATTTTCTTGAAATCCTGTTAAAAAGTTAAAAAAAGAATTGCAATTAAAATTTAAAACCAATATAGTTGGACTACTTTCAAATTAAGTAGTTGATCTTTGAAAATTTTTGAAGTGTTGATGGCAGTATTCAGTATATAGGGGTGACAATATTACTAACAATCTGATTTTATGGAAGTTGTCAGATTTAAAAATAATTGTAGAAAAACCTTGACACTCTATTTACTGAATCATATATTAGCGCCGCAAAATAAAGGAGTTTAAATGGACGATTTAGTATGCCCGGCATGTGGATTTGAATTAAGTGAAGAGAGTCTTAGAGAATCTTTGGTTTGTCCTCATTGTAAGACAAAATTCAGAAACCGTAAATATGCCGATTTTTTAGAACTTCTTGTTTATTATGATATTGTGGAAGATGTGGACTTCATGGATCTGAATGTTTATGGCGATGAAATGATGGTCATGAACGAAGATGACAGTGAAGAATTAGATTTGACACCCGATGAATTCGATGCAAAAAATGAAATCTGGAACGAGTTTGAAGATGACACCGAACTCAATGAAGGATTAGACGAAGATACCATCGAACAGGAATCCTGGAATATCTTTGAGGATGAAGTCGCTATCGAAGATGATGAAGTACCCGGCGATGCAAATTCTTCCGAAGATGATGATAATCAAGAAGAAAAAGCCAGCAAAAATGCTGATTAATAATTGATAAACAAAAAAATAGTATAATTTTGGAATGGATTTATTATGGAAGAAAATAAAGATAAAAAGAGACAGCTGCAGATAGAAATTCCTGAAGAGCAATCCGACGGAACCTATAGCAATTTCACGATTGTTTCCCATTCGGGTGCGGAATTTATTATGGATTTTGCCCGGATCACACCGGGACGCCCGAAAGCAAAAGTGAAAAGCCGTGTGATCATGACACCGATCCACGCAAAAAACTTTGTAAAAACCCTTCAGGAAAATATTCAAAAATTTGAAGCGAATTATGGGAAAATTCCTGAGAGTGGAAAAATGACAACCGGCTTTCCCGGCCAACCCATGATCAAAAAAGATAAATTGCCCAATTAATAGAAAAAGCCTCAGTAATGAGGCTTTTTATTTATCATTCCGCCTGGTTTTAAGTTCTGAAATTACCCGTTTCTGCATTTTTCCGAATTCTTTGTCTTTCCGGCGTTTTTCCAGATAAGTCATTTTATTAAAGCGGCTTTCTTTGGTTAATTTGATATAATTATTGTAATGATCTTCGCTGATCTCTCCTTCATCCAGAGCTTTCAAAACAGCACATTTGGGTTCCTGGGTGTGACTGCAGTTTTTAAACTTACAGTACTGACTTAATTCTTCAATTTGATTAAAGGTTTTTCTGATACCTTCGGTCAGCTCAATATTCCCCAACTCCCGCATTCCCGGTGTATCCACCAGCATCCCGCCATCGGGAAGGACCACCAAGTTGCGATTAGTGGTGGTATGGCGGCCTTTCTGATCTTTTTCGCGAATTTCTCCGACAGCAAATAATTCTTCCCCCACCAGGTTATTGAGCAATGTGGTTTTGCCTACGCCCGAACTTCCCAGCAGGCAATAGGTTTGTCCTTTTTCCAAATGGTCACGAATCCGGTCAATGCTTTTTTCTTCCTCATTAGTGAATGTTAGTATTTTAGCCTCTATTCCCTGGGTGCGGATTTTGTCGATCTTCTCCTGTAATTCCTTTGTTGTAAGGAGGTCGGATTTGCTCAACAGAATGGCGGAATCAATATTGCTTTCGTGGATCATAGTCAGGTAGCGTTCCATGCGATTGATATTAAAATTATTGTCCAGGGACTGCATCACAAAAGCAGTATTGATATTGCTGGCGATCATCTGGTATTCCACACGGCGGCCGGCGGTTTTACGCTTCAATTCCGTTTTGCGGGGCAGAATGTCTGTGATAATCGCCGGTGAATTTTCCTCAAATTGTTGGATTTTTACCCAATCTCCCACAGCCGGCAAATCCATTTTCGATTTGGCATTGTAGCGAATGCGGCCGGTAATTTCCGCAATGATCTCTGCTTCTCCCGTGTGGATCGTATAATTATCTTTATTTACGGTAATCACCCGTGCAATTTTGATATCCCTTTCGAGTGGTTCTTCCAGTGCTGATAAATACCAATCAGTTAATCCCAGTTCCCTTAATTCCATAATTATTCCTACAAGTTAATGGTTAAATTTATTGATATTTGATAGTTATGAATTTCCGGAATGATATTCCATTTTTTTTGATAATTAATAACAAATCCCCGGGCAATGATCGTTCCCACCAATCCACCGGCGATTACATCGGAAAGATAGTGTTTGTCATCATGGATCCGGCTGGAGGCCACGAAAAATGCCATAGCATAGGCGGGAAGGCCAATATTTTTCCCGTAAATACCATTTAAAGTGGTTGCCAGTCCAAAGGCGCCGGCGGAATGTCCCGAAGGAAAGGAGCGCAAATTTGCGCCATTGGGACGCTCTCTGCGAAATGTGGATTTGAGAATGTCAACCACCATTTGTCCGGCAATAAGGCCTTCAGCCACCAGGCGAATTTCAGCCAGGCTTTGGTGTAATTCTTTTTGAGAGATCAGGTCATATAACGCCATTACTCCAACAGTGGCGTAATATCCCTTTCTGTGACCGAATTCGTCGCCAATATTGGAAATTTCATCACTGTAAAATCCATGGTCACGGGCGAAGTCCTGTACCGGCTGGTCCAGAAAAAAACTGGCGGGCAAAGCCAGGGCGGCAACCCAAAGCAAATCCCGGTGATTTTTATAGTTCAGGCAATTTGAAAATGAATTCTGATAATGAAGGCGTTGCTTATTTAAAAATTCACCGGCAAAGGCACTGGTGAGGAAGCAACAAATCAGTGTAAATCCAATGAATCTTTTCATTCGTCCAAGGCAAAGTGTTTTTCTGAGTTTTGATCGGTGGTTATATAGTTATTTTTTCCCAGGTACATGGTAGGCCGCGCTTTGTCTGTATAAATGATGCCGTCTTTATCAAAGACCTTTTCATCACCATGACAGTCCAGGATCTCACCGATAAAAAATGTATGGTCACCGGTTGGGACATTTTGGCTGATTCGGCAATCCAAAACACCGTAGGCTTCCCTAATATGCGGGGTGGAAACTTTTTCACCGGTGCTTAATTTTAAGTTTATCAGGTCAATTTTGTTGTAGATTCGCCCGGTCAGTTTGCCCAGGCTGTGAATTTTTAAAATATGATCAACAGAGAGAAAGGAGATTGTAAATTCTCCGGAATTTTCAATTAATTCATGAGTGTAGGTGTTGTTGCCGATTGCAACGCCGTATAAGGGCGGGTTGATTGAAACGTAAGTATGCCAGGCGGCGGTCATGAAATTTATCTTATCACCATGTTTGGCGCCAATAATACATACTAAGCGGGGGTGTGCAACGTACTTCTTTTCAATAATTCCCATAATTCGAACTGTTTTTGTTTATCATTAGCTGATATATTACAAAAAAATCAACGGTTTAAAAATAGATTTATTGAAATATTTTGGTAGGTGTGGTTAATTATTTTTAACGTGAATTTGTCCCTGCTGATGCTTATTTTATGGGCTTGAAAGGAGAAAACATGATAAAAATTGATAAAGATATAAAAGGACTTATTTTTGATTGCGATGGAACACTGGTGGATTCAATGCCGAGACACTGGGAAGCCTGGCATGAGACTTTTGCTGAATATGGCCTCTCTTGTTCCACCGCTTACCTGGAAAGACACGCCGGTGTACCGATCAAAGAAACACTAAAAGAATATTTAAAAGACCACAAGGTAGAGAAAACAATTGATCTCGATGAATTCGTTACCAGAAAACATGCCAAAAGCCTGAAAAAACTGGAAGAAGTGCAACCGGTGCCGGAAGTGCTGGAAGTGGTCAAAAAATATCATGACAAATTGAAAATGTCAGTGGCATCCGGCGGCGCAAGGAAGAATGTGATGACCTCCCTGAAGGCCATTGACGCTGATAAATATTTTGATATTGTGATCACTGCCGATGATCCCATCCCCGGCAAGCCCAATCCTGATATTTTTCTCTATGCCGCTTACAAAATGGGCGTGAAACCAAAACACTGTCTCGTTTTTGAAGACGGGTCCATGGGAATTGCTGCTGCGCAACGGGCAGGTATGAAATATTTTGATGTCCGGACTTTGGATAATACATAGTATTTTTGGTATAAAGGGGATTGTACACGGATTTTTTCATGAAAACACGGATAATTTCACTACATTGAAAATATATGCTTCTGCTCGCTATTGATTCTAAATGAATTTTAGCGGTAGATCAAAATCAATAAACTTCTTCTTTATGATAAAAAAAATAAGCAAAAAAATACAATAGTGTATTTGATAGTTTCCGATAGAATATCCAGCCTCTGGCGGAAGGAAACGTATCGGCGCGAAGCGGGCATTGGTCATATTTTTATGGATAATGCAGGTTAAATCCCGAAGGGATGAGACAATAATAACCATGGGTGCCAGCCCATGGACACAAAGTCCAATTAAAAAAGAACTCTGAAGGAGTTCTATAAAAATTTAGAATTGTCATGAAAATATTTTAGCCCGACACATCCCGGTTTTTGTAATTAATGATCATACCGACAATAATGATCGGCCCGGTAAAGCCCGCGCTTAAACCGGTACCAACCGTCACACAATTGGCGATGATCTTTAAAGATTTACATTAAGTTTTTTTTCTTCAAATACCAGCATGGTTTCGGTCTTATCAATCAGTTGAATTGAGGTGATCTTTTCAATGAGGAAGCGTTGCAAGTCTTTATTGGTCTTGACATGAACCTTGAGCATGTAATCATACTGACCGGCAATGTGGTAGTATTCCACTAATTCCTCGATTTTTTCCAGGTCCTGCAAAAAGGAGATGATATTGTCTTTGTTGTGGCGCTTCAGGGAAACCTGAATAAAGGCAATGGTATTGTAGCCTAATTTTTCCATGTCAATGTTGGCGCTGTATCCTTTGATAATGCCTTTGGCTTCCAGTTTATTGACCCGTTCCAGGGTTGATGAGGGATTGAGTCCGATTTCTTCGGATAATTTTTTATTGGTAATGCGCCCCCGGTTGTGTAAGATGTTCAAAATTTTTATATCTGTTTTGTCCATTTTATTGATCCTTACCCTAATATAATACGGTTGTCGCCGTTAAATATAAGATTTTATTTGGAAATTAAATAATTTTTATCACCGGGTTTTCGAAGTCTTGATCCCAAAAACCTTGAGAATGATCCAAAGACCTTCGCAATGGTTGTTATTCTGGTTTTGATGCATGTCGATTTATATCATCTGCGGAGAGTTGTATTCTTCTTATGAACACCATTTCAAAGGTCTGATGACCATTTGAAAGGAGTAGCCTTTTTGACATTCCGTCTAATTTTCTATAGTATAATAAGAGCAAATACAATTAAAAGATGGACAATAAAATGTCAGACAAATCATATAACATCGACGAATACGACAAGAAACGCAATTTCAAAACTACCAGCGAACCCAAAGCTGAAAAGAAAAAATCCAAGTCCCAAAACCGCTTCTCATTCCAGAAACATGATGCCAGTTCCCTGCATTATGACTTTCGGCTGGAATATGATGGCGTCTTAAAATCCTGGGCTATTCCCAAAGGCCCCTCGATTGACAAACGCACCAAGCGCCTGGCTCTTCGTACTGAAGATCATCCGCTGGATTATATTGATTTTGAAGGCGTCATTCCGGAAGGGAATTACGGCGCTGGAAAAGTCTTGCTCTGGGACAAAGGCACTTATGAAAATATCACACAAAAGGATGGCAATATTCAAGACCTTGGTAAAGCCATTGATAAGGGCCATTTTCTGGTCAAATTAGCTGGTGAAAAGATCAGCGGTGGCTATGCCATGACCCGTATTAATGATGACAAAGGGCAATGGCTGCTGGTAAAAATGGATGATGAAGAAGCCGACGGCCGGCGAAATCCCACCAGCACGGAACCCAAATCCGTGAAGTCCGGCAAAACCCTGGAGGAAATCCAATGAATTCACTGCTGACAGAGGAACAACTGAAAAAGGCCGAACAAAAACCCCAACCGGACTGGATTGCGCCGACATTAGCAAAACTTACTCACGACCATTTTTCCGATCCCGGCTGGATCTATGAACGCAAACTGGATGGTGTTCGCTGTCTGATTTTTGCGAAAGATGGTAAGGTGCGCTTACTGTCACGCAATCAAAAGGAGCAAAACGAGATTTATCCGGAATTGGTGACTGCCCTTGAGAAGCAATCACGAAATTTTATTGTTGATGGTGAAATCGTTACTTTTGACAGAAATCTGACCTCTTTTTCCACCTTGCAGAATCGTGTCAATACCCATAATCCGTCACAGGAACTGATCGATCGGTATCCGCTCTATTTCTATCTCTTTGATTTGATGCATATTGAAGGCTATGATATTCGAAATTTGCCGCAGCGGGAGCGGAAGAGCATCCTAAAAAAAGCCCTGGTTTTCAAAGACCCGGTACGCTACTGTTCTCATATCAATGAAAAGGGATTGGATTATTTCAGACAGGCCTGTCAGAAGGGCTGGGAAGGAGTCATTGCCAAGAATGCCACACAGCCCTACAAAAGCGGCCGTAACCGGAACTGGCTGAAATTCAAATGTGTTAATCAGCAGGAATTTGTCATTGGTGGTTATACGGAGCCTCAGGGAGAACGTATTGGTTTTGGTGCGCTGCTGGTTGGGTATTATGATGATGATAAATTGATATATGCCGGAAAAGTCGGCACCGGCTATTCCGATCAGCAATTAAAAGAGCTGTACGAAAAATTATCTAATATCGAACAATCCCAAAATCCTTTTAATGAATCGATTGAAGATGAGCAGCCACTTCATTGGGTTACACCAAAACTGGTGGGAGAATTCGGTTTCAATGAGTGGACTGATGCCGGAAAATTACGTCACCCTACATTCAAAGGGTTACGACACGATAAGGAACCGGAGGAGGTGACCAGAGAATCATGAAAATTAATGGACAAAAAGTTTCTATCAGCAATGAGGATAAACAATTTTTCCCTTCCGGAATCACGAAAGGTGATCTAATTGATTTTTATCTGGATATCAGTGACTATCTGCTGCCTCATCTGAAGGACCGGCCTGTAATGATCCGGCGTTTTCCCAATGGCATCAAAGAGCAGGGATTTTACCAAAAAGAGGTCAGTGATTATTTTCCCCATTGGATGCCGAGCCATAAAGTGGCTAAAAAGCACGGGCATATTGATCATATCATGGTTAATGACAAAGCCAGCCTTGTCTACCTGGTCAATCAGGGAGCGGTTGCTTTCCATACATGGCTCAGTAAAATTGATCATCTCCACAAACCCGATAAACTGATCATCGACCTCGATCCGCCGGGCAATGATTTTGAACCGGTTCGAAAAGCCGCTTTTTATATTAAGGAGTTTTTTGCGTCGAATGATATCAAAATATATCCCATGACCACCGGCTCCAAAGGACTGCACCTGGTGCTGCCGCTGAAGCCTGTTCATGAATTTGATAAAGTACGGGATATTGGTAAAAAGGTTGGGGAAAAACTGGTAGAAAATTATCCTGATACCTTCACTCTGGAGCAGCGTAAGCAGAACCGCGACGGGAAGATTTATTTTGATATTCAGCGTAATGCCTATGGCCAGACCGGAGTGGCGCCCTATTCACTGCGCCCGATTGAACAGGCGCCAATAGCGACACCTTTGAATTGGGAGGAACTGAAAAATTCAGATCTTACTGCCAGTATCTATACTATAAAAAATATTAAACGGCGACTGGGGCAGAAAGAGGGAATCTGGGAAGGGATAGAGGAAAGCCGGATAAAAATTATAGAATTATCATAACTACTCAAGTAAATTTATTTGTCTCGTAGATGACAATTCTCCCGATTTTCCATCGGGATCATATAATATCAATTATCTAAGAAACCGGATAATAGGAATTATCCTCTACAGGAGTAAGATAACTGAGTAGTTACAAATTATCTTAGTCATTCCTCCACCTTCACCTTCTCTACTTCCTTCACACTAATATGATTCTTCAGAAAAAAGACCAGCCCGATCAGTGTCATGGAAATATACCCAACACCGTGCATGATCACGGCCAGCACCTGGGCCTGGGCCATAGCAATTCCGAGAAAGACCAGAATATTAATGGCTACGGCGTGATAGGTACCGACATAGCCGGGGGCCGCCGGTACTGCAAAAGCCGCTGATGTGGCAATAAAGATCAGGACCACATCGGAAATTGAAAAATTGATATTCAGGCACATCCCCAACAGCCAAAAATTGGCAATGGTAATGCTCCAGATGATAAAGGACTGAAATGCGACCAGGACAATATGGGGCGTTTTGAAGAGGGTTTTCAGACCTTCAACGAGATTGATGATAGTTTGAAAAAATTTATTGTCACCAAATTTATCCACCAGTTTTTGCCAGTTACGATTTATAAAATTTTTCTGGGTATTCAGAAACAGGACCGCCAGGGCAAAGACACCAAGTCCGATGAGCGCGGCCACACCGGCTTTATGCACCCAGCCCGGAAAGTCCGGAAAGATGATCACGCCGAGGCCAATGAAAAAAGCAAAGACCAGTGTGTCCATCAACCGTTCATTGACAATAGTACCGAAGACTGAAACCGCCGAAATATCTTCATTTTTTCCCAAGGTGTAAGCGCGCAGGACTTCGCCCATTTTCAGGGGAAAAACATTGTTCCCGAAATATCCGATCATTTCCACTTTAAATAACTCCCATATTTTGACTTTCTTAATAGGCCAGACCAGGTATTTCCAGCGCCAGGCCCGCAAGTAAACAGTGAAGTTGACCACGATAATGGCCGCGAAAAAATACCAGAGATTAATGGACATGAAAGCCTCAGCGAATTCCTTAAAATCGAAATTGCGGAATCCCAGCCAGAGGCCGAGGATGGAGATCAGGATAGAAAAGATGGTTTTATAATTGAAAAAGCGATTGTTTTTTAGGCTCATTGGTTTCCTTTTTTTTTCTGCTACTGTCATTGCGAGGAGCGGCTTCAGCCCGACAAAGCAATCTCGATGTCATTTTCTAAACACTTCAAAATGAAGAACTTGACTTTGAGATTGCCGCGTCGTCCGCTTGCGCCGGGACTCCTCGCAATGACAGTTATACTTATCCGTGTTTTTCCTGCAAAAATCCGTGTACGTCAAATACTATCTTACGGCCGCAAATCAATAAAATCTTCTTCATGAATATTCTTCACCTCAAAAAGCACCTTTTCATCAATGCGGTGTTTGTAATAGTCCAGGAATTCAATCAGAATACTGGTGCCTTGAAAATCAATATATTCCACTGTGTGTATTTCTTTCTTAATCGGATCCACTGTCAGAATCATGGATTTAAAAAAACTGTTTTCATCAATGGACTTGAGGTCAATTTTTTTAAGATTGGCATTACTGCCGGCCACAGAGTCGATGCTTTCAATTTCATATTCCGACATATTGCCGTTCAGTACATTATAGATCAGGCGCAGACTGGAACTGGGATCGAATTCCTCCACAACGATCTGGTAATTGACCTTGTCAATGGACCAGAGCCAGGTACCGTCAAACAGAATTTGCGAACTGGGATAATTCACCCGGAAAACATCACGATTGTGTAAATAGAACTGTCCGATCTCTTCCTGAGTAACATCGGAGTTTTGGTACTGCTGAGTGATCTTGTATTCCAATTGGAAGGGCATTTGCGCCAGGTAATTGGAGGAGATGGAATCCAGTAATGAAGCGTCGATTTCCTGCGCCATGGAAGCGGTTATCAGCATTAGTAATAGTATAAGTATTTTTTTTGTCATGTTTTTTCCTAATTCATTTCGATTTTATCCAGTAACGGTTTGATGTGTGGTTTTGTTCCGCTGCAGGCGCCCGGCGAAGTTTGAAAAACGAAGCAGGACAAAAAAACCTATCACTTCGAACCGTCAAGATTGCTTCGTCGTCCCTTCGGATACTCAACCTCAACCTCAACTAACCTCATTCACATCACCGTACATCAGATCCAGGTAATCTTCATCCACCAGCACATCCCGGGCTTTGCTGCCGGTATGGGGGCCTACAATGCCGTCCCGTTCCAGTTGATCAATGATCCGGCCGGCGCGGGCATAACCAATGCGCAGGCGGCGCTGCAGCAGACTTACCGAACCCTGCTGATGATTGACGACTACACGGATTGCGTCATCATAAAGGGAATCTTTTTCATCGGGATCAAAGTCATCCCGGTCCACAATTTCTTCTTCCACGATCACTTTGGGTAAAGGCTCACAGTCGATCTTTGGCTGTTGTGTAATGTGATCAAGGATTTTATCCAATTCTTCCAGGGAAATATAAGCACTGTGCAGGCGCATGGGTTCCGGGTGCTGCGGTGTGGTCAGCAGCATATCGCCGCGTCCCAATAGTTTTTCCGCGCCATTAAAATCCAGAATGGTGCGGGAATCAATTTTCGAAGTCACCTGAAAAGCCATTCGCGCCGGAAAATTGGCCTTGATCACGCCGGTGATCACATCAACCGAGGGCCGCTGGGTAGCCACGATCAGGTGAATGCCGATAGCGCGGGCTTTTTGCGCCAGGCGGGTGATGGGGTCTTCCACCTCTTTAGCCGAGGTCATCATCAGATCCGCTAACTCGTCAATCACCACCACAATGTAGGGTAGTTTTTCGTCCTGTATTTTTCCCTGCTCTATTTTTTCATTGTATTCTTCAATATTTCGTACCGAGGCGCCGGCCAGCATATCATAACGCTGTTCCATTTCAATGACCACGGACTTGAGAATGATCACCGCGTCTTCCGGTTCCGTCACCACATAATCCTCGAGATTTTCACAGGTGATGAGATGGTATCCGATCAATTTTTTGTAAGCCGCTAATTCCAGTTTTTTCGGATCAATCAGTACGAATTTAACTTCGTCGGGTTTGGCTTTGTAAAGGATGGAAGCGATCATCATGTTGACAGCCACGGATTTCCCTGAGCCGGTAGCGCCGGCCACCAGCAAGTGCGGCATTTTGCGCAGATCCGCGGTGTAAACTTCGCCGGTGCTGGTTTTTCCCAGTGCCAGGGTCACTACGGATTGGGATTTTTTGAACCGCGGTGATTCCAGGACCCCTTTGATGTAAATGGTTTCCATCTTGTCGTTGGGAATTTCGATCCCTACCACTGAAGTGCCGGGAATGGGCGCCACGATTCGTATGCGAATGGCTTCCAGTACACGGGCCAGGTCATCAGCCAGTCGTGAAATTCGGCCGACACGAATACCGGCTGCCGGTTCCACTTTAAAGGTTGTAATCAGGGGACCGGGCGCCACATCAACCACATTACCCTGAACTTTAAAAGTATCCAGTTCCCGCTCCAGAATTGATGATTTTTTGCTCAGTTCCGCTTTGGAAACAGTCGGTCCATTGGTTTGCGATTCCGTCAGGAATTTTGTCGACGGTCTGGTGTAATTACCCTGATGCTTCTGCACTTTTTTGACCAGAGGATTTTTTTTCTTTTTAGATTTCTCCGGCTTAGTGATTTCCGGATCATCCTGTAATCGTTCAAAAGCCGGTTCCTGCAGTGGTTCCTCTTCCGGAATGTCATCAACAAATTCTTCGATGGATTGATCAGGTTTATCGGCCGGTTTCTTTTTTAGCCCTTTGCCAATCAATTTGACATAACTAACCGAAAAGTAAAGCCGCACAATGATCAGCAGCAGACCGATTATGATCAGAATTGTACCCGGCAGCCCGATAAAATCATACAGGGCTTTGGTCATCACGCCGGCGGCCAGTCCCGACCAGGTGAAGTCATGATTAAAGGGTTCCGGATCAACGACAGTGGGCAGAGAGACCAGGATAGAGAGCAGAAACCCGGTGAAAATGGTTGCCAACGTAATGGCGGTGAGGCGGCGCGGATCTTTCTTGAAAAAAATCCAGTAGCCCCAGACCATCATCAGAACAGGGATCAGGTAAGCGCTGATTCCCATAAATTGCTTGATCAGGAAATGTGAGATGTAAATTCCCAGTATTCCCATCCAGTTATCAATGGCAACATTATTGGAAATTGTCGGTTCTTCCGCCGGATTATAGGAAATCAGGCAAAGTAAGACCAACACTCCCGTGATTGCCGACATCAGTCCCAGTATTTCTCTCTGCTTTAATGACATTTTTTATACCAACGGTGGTTTAACGATTTCAGCTTTCAGTTGTTTTTTACGGCGCTGAATCAGGATTTTTGTGCCGGATTTGCGGTAAGGAAATTCCACATAACCAAGCCCGATACCAATTCCCAATGAAGGAGAATGAGTGCCGCTGGTGACATGGCCGATTTCCTTGCCCTCTTCGGACAGGATTGTGTAATCGTGACGGGGTATGCCTTTGTCTATCATTTTGAAGGCAATGTGTTTCCGTTTCAGGCCTTCTGCTTTGACCTTCACAAGCACATCTTTACCGATAAAATCATCCTTGTCCAGTTTCACGACCCAGCCCAGACCTGCTTCCAGGGGATGGGTGGTTTTGTCAATATCATTGCCGTAGAGTGGAAATTTCTTTTCCATGCGCAGGGTATCCCGGGCCCCCAGACCAACAGGCAATATATCAAATTCTTCGCCGGCTTTCATGACCGCGTCCCATATTTCCGGTGCGTCTTCGGCATTCAGATAGAGTTCAAATCCCTTTTCTCCGGTATAACCTGTGTTGGAGATGTTCATTTCCTTGCCGGCCAGTTTATCTCTGGTAAAGGTAAAAGGCTTCATCTCATCCAGTTTTACATCGGTGAGTTTTTGTAAGGTTGCAATGGCCTCCGGCCCCTGTACTGCCAGCAGTCCGGTGGCGTCTGATTTGTCTTTCAGTTCCACGGCTTCAGGCAGGTGGTCTTTGGCCCAGTTGAAGTCCTTTTCCATATTAGCAGCATTCACCACCATCATAAAATCATTGTCTTTATTTTTGTAAATGATCAGATCATCCACAATACCGCCGTCGGGATAAAGCATCATGGTGTAGTGCGCTTTGCCCGGCGTCAGTTTTGACACATCATTGACTGTAATCTTGTTTAAAAATTCTTCGGCTTTGTCACCTTTGACAGTGAATTCACCCATGTGCGATACATCGAACATGCCCACTTTTTCACGGACCCGCAGGTGTTCTTCTACGATTCCGGAATACTGGATCGGCATATAATAACCGGCAAAGGGCACCATTTTCGCGCCCAGTTTTTGATGGGTATCATATAAGGTTGTTTTCTTAACGTCAGCCATGTCTCCCTCCATTGTTTAAATCATGTTTAAGGCTGTCTTAATTATTTGTTCCAGCGTGGCGGTGTCTCCCAGTTTTGCCACGGCTTTCAGTACTGATTGATCAGCAGCGCCTTTGTTGTATCCCAGGGATACGAGGGCGCGGACGGCTTCATCCACCACCTGGCTTTTAGCGCCGGCCAGGGCGGATTGCGGACTTTCATCGCCGGTTTTCAGTTTGGGTAATTTTTCACTCAGTTCCACGATAATCCGTTGCGCGGTCTTTTTCCCGATCCCCGGAATCAGGGTCAGGGCTTTGACATCCTGGCTGATGATGCGCTGTTTGAATTCATCAACCGAAGCGCCGGACAGGATCGAGATGCCCATCTTAGCGCCAATTCCCGAGACGTCGATCAGTAATTCAAACAGCTCACGCTCTTTTTTCGTGGAAAATCCATATAAACTCTGGTCATCTTCCCGGACTTTGAAATGGGTTAGCAGTTTTACCCGCTCGCCCGGCTGGCCAATATTTTCATAAGTGGAAACAGGAATGTATATTCGGTAGCCAACGCCGTTGACATCTATAATGACCGCGGTGGGTTCCTTGGCAATTAATTTTCCGCTGATATATTCGTACATGCTCAGAGTCCTGTCAGTTTAAAGTGGTTAAAATGACAAATTGCAGCCGCCAGTGCGTCGGAACTGTCAAAAGAAAGCATATTCGGCGTAATGCCTAAAAGGTTGGCCACCATGAACTTGACCTGTTCCTTGGAAGCATTGCCATTGCCGGTAACCGAGGATTTGATTTTTTTCGGCGGGTATTCACCGATTTCCAGGTTATTTCTCGCGCCGGCTAAAATCACCATTCCCCGGGCGTGTCCCAGTTTCAGGGCGATTTGGACATTCTGCGCGTAAATGCTTTGTTCCACTGCAATTGCATCAGGTTTATATTGTAAAATAACTTTTTCGACTTCATTATATATTTTCAGAAGCCGGTCGGGAAATTTCATTTTGACATCGGTGTCAATGGTGCCGGAATTCATATAGGTTAATTCTTTGCCCACGCGTTCCACGATGCCGCATCCGGTGTGTTTCAGTCCCGGATCAATTCCCAATATTCGGTATGCAGACATCTAGTCGTCCAGCTGTTCAGCCAGTTCGTCGTCAATGTCAAAATTTGTAAATACCTTTTGTATATCGTCATTATCTTCCAGCATTTCGATCAGTGTGATGACCTTTTTCGCGGTGTCCAGGTCTTCGATTTTAACATCATTTTTGGGAATGTTGTCGATTGTGGATTCCCTGACAGGTACGCCTTGTTTTTCCAGTTCGGCGCGGACGCTCATCAAATCCGCGGCTTCAGTGTAAACCGTATGGACTTCTTCATCGGAAACTACATCTTCGGCGCCGGCTTCAGTGGCAGCCATAAAGATGTCATCTTCCGATACCTGGTCGGCATTGACGATAATTTTTCCTTTTGTATCAAACATCCAGGCAACAGAACCGTCGGTTCCCAGGTTGCCGCCATATTTATCCAGCAGGTGACGGACTTCAGAAACGGTTCTATTCTTGTTATCTGTAGTGACATTCATCAGAATCGCGACACCGCCGGGGCCATATCCTTCATAGGTATATTCTTCATAATTTTCACCTTCAATCTCGCCGGTTCCTTTTTTTATCGCCCGCTCAATATTTTTTTTCGGCATATTGGCGTCTTTGGCCGCCTGAACAGCTGTGCTGAGACGTGGGTTTGCATCTTCGTCACCACCGCCTGACCTGGCAGCGATCTGTATCTCTTTGATCAGTTTGGTAAATATTTTGCCACGAGCAGCATCTTTTGCACCTTTTTTTCTTTTAATAGTACTCCATTTGGAATGTCCTGACATATGGATCCCTTTCCCTTTATCATTGTGTTATTTGTTGATGTATATTTTTTCCCTGACTTTGATCCTTGACGGAATCACCCAGGGGGAGCCTAAGTTTTTGCGTTTTACCGATTGCAGCAAGCGCTCGGCTTCATCCCGGCTTTCACAATTTCCCAGTCGAATTTTATAGTATGGGGAATTAAAAACCGAAACCACTTCTTCTTTCGGAAAAAGTGATTTTGCCCGTTGCTGAATACTATCGGCTTCGTAAAAGTTTTTAGTGGAAATAATCTGAATTTTCCAGCCCTGCTTATCAATAATCCGAGAGCCCGGCTGATCGTCATTACCATGGGAGTAGTCGTGGATGTCGGAAATGATTTCATAGATGTCGGTAATATTCATGAAAGAAATTGGTGGTTCATTGAGTGTCATGGGATCAAAGCCTTCATTTTGCCCGGCGATGACCTGCGCATTCAAAAGTGTTCCGATTAAAAATATCAGTGTTGTTGGTATTATTTTTCTCATTGTTCTGTCCATATTTTATGTTACTAAAAAATATAAGCAATTTTATGAAATATCGAAAAGGGTTATTAATGGTCTGGTCCCAGATAATTGCCTGTTTTATTAAAATTATGTGGTGAAAATTCCGCATGGAGTTAGTGAATGTTGTTTTCACAATGAAAGAAATACTGATCCGGTTATTATATTTACCTCCGGTAGGAAATAAGGGATTGCAACCCCTTGTTTATCCAAAGTTGATCTGGCTAATCACATTTCCAAATATTTCCGGAATATCCGGATAACTCAAACTGCCCCTTATTATACTTTGATTTCTTGACTAAAACAGGTTCCATTCCGGATGATAGCCATGCCGGTAAATCGACGGTGACAGTTTGATCTTGCTGACTTTTGTTAAGGGCAATGATCAGGCGTTGACCATGGTCGCCCCGACTGTAGATCATTACATTCTCATCACAATAGAGGGGTAAGTAGTCCCCGCGTCGCAGGGCGGAATATTTCTTGCGCAGATTGATAAGTTTGGAATTCCATTCCAGTTGTACCTGCTCTGCATTGGTAAGTTCGTTTTCAAACCGCATCATGCGGCGATTGTCGGGATCCTGGGCGCCGGTCATACCGAATTCATCACCGTAATAAATGATCGGCACACCCGGAACAGTCAGTAAAAAAGTCAGCAGAGTCTTTTGTTTGTCATAAGTGCTGTGTTCGTCCACCTGGATTTTAGGATCTTGCCAGGCGCGCTCAAAGGCATCATCTGAAAGAGTGAGGTCGCCTTCGAGATAGGCCATCATTCGGGGCTGGTCATGACTATCGAAAATATTTCCCATCAAATGGTTGTAGCCATAGACCTCCAGACTTTTTTCCAGTGACATTTGCAAATCCTGCAGATCACTGCTCTCTTCTGCAAATATGCGACGTTGGGTAAAAAAGAGTTCAAAATTAAACTGGGAATCCAGCATGCCATTATTTACATAGGATTTGATCAGTTCTGCGCTGCCAAAGGTTTCGCCGATTTGGTAACATTCTGCATTACGCTGAGGCTCTATCTGCGTTTTTAGGTCACGGGTAATATTTCGCCAAACCCGGAGTGGAACATGCTTGGTGGCGTCATGACGAAAACCATCCGCACTGGTCTGCTGCATCCACCAAACCGCATCCTCGGTAATGGCTTTAACAGCTTCATCATTATCAAAATCAAAAGAAGGCAAAAATTCATCAAACCAGGTGGTCAGGCGGTATTCGTCAAAAAGGCGGATATTCTTGCGGCCATCAGGAAGATCAAGTTGGCCATACCAATCCCGGTGATTTTGAAAATAGGGATGCTCGATATGCGTGTGATTGGAAACAAAATCCAACAATACTTTGATTTTATGTTGATGAGCAACCTCAATCAGTTCGCGCAGTTTTTCCATTGATCCGAAGCGTGGCTCTACGTTACGGGGTTGGGCCGGCCAGTAACCGTGATAACCGGTATACCAGCGGTGGGGTTCCGGCCACTCCTGAAAGGCCTTATCGGTTGTTTCATTGACCGGCGAAATCCAGATCGTATTCACGCCGATCTTTTCAAAATACATGGTCCTGATTTTATTGATAATGCCCTGCAGGTCGCCACCCTGAAAATTGGCCTGGTGCGCCAATTTTGGATGATCAACCGGGTCGTCATTTTTGGCGTTACCATTTTCAAAGCGGTCGGTCATAATCGAGTAGATAATTGCATCCTGCCAGATAAAGTCGTCATCTTTTATCGGTTTGCCATTTTTTGTCCAGAAAGTGATAATATTGCCAGGGTATTGGTCGGTAGTAGCGACTAATCTAAAGGTATTGATGTTTGATTGTCCGATCAGATAGTCGGTTTTCAATCTGATTTTGTTTCCGTCCACCTGATAATATTTTGATTTGAGAATCTGGTTGTTCAGCAGAATGTGGATATTGTAGTCCTGTTCTGTATCAACAATAAAGTCATAAGTGAATTCTTCTTGTTGCGGCAAAAAATAGATATTAGGGGAGTTGGCCTTGATTTTTGATTTCACCTTGATCAATGAGTTGTAAGCGCCATAGCCGTTATCCACTTTAACAGGATTATTGGGATCGGGAAATTCGCCGTAATCCGTTACGAATTGATATTCATAAACCCCTTCATCCAGATATAGTGTTCTGGTATAAACGCCATCTCCGTCACTGTCTTTCATTTCCAGGGATTGCCGGTTCCAGGTGTTAAAACTGCCCATCACATAGACATGATCAGTGGCTTGTTCCGGGTCTAACCGCATTTCCACAGCAACTTTTTCTTTGACAATGACAGGCAGAATTTTCCCTTGTCCTTTATTGGTGAAATGAATCAGGCGAAGACCGGAGAACTTGCCCAGGGGTTGCAGTTTTAATTGATTGGTGCCGGCATTGTAAGAGATTTTTATGTTCTTATCGGGGCGGAATTTCAGATCATATTCCTCAGCGTAAAACAAATCTTCCAGTTGATAGATGTTTTCCTGGTTGCGGTCAATTCGCAAAAATTCTATTAATTCCGGCGCTTTACCGGTTTTTTTTTCAATGCCTACTTCGCAACCGGCAAGCAGTATTGCGATCAGCAATGTCCCTAAAATAATTGCTCGCTTCATTTGTTGATTTCCCCGGTAATTTATAATCGATACATTATTTTTACTGAAATTGGCGCCAATTCCAAAGATGTCTGGTTGACCGGCTTAATGATGTCAGTGCCGGCGGTTTCTTTATCCACTACCAATATCCATTTATGTTTGGGTATTGTAAAGGTTTCCGCATGATGGTGGGGATTGATCAGGACGATCACTTCGCGCCATTGATCATCAGTAGCGCCCCGTTTCAACCGGTAAGCAATGCATCCGGCAGGAACTGTAAAACCACCTTTATCGAGAAAAGTCAGGTTTTTGCGAATCCCGGAAGCATCCCACATTCTAAAAAGCGGATGCTCATTACGCAATTTGATCAAGCCTTTGTAATAATTGAAAATGTCCATGTTTTCCTGTTTGAAATCCCAGCGAAGCATATTGATCTTATCCGGTTGGTTGTAACTGTTGTGGGACCCAAATTTCGTGCGTAACATTTCCTGCCCACCATGTAGAAAGGGCGTACCCTGGGATGTCAACAAAATAGCGGCTGCCAGTTTGTTCATAGCTTTCAAGATGGTGTCACTGTAAAAATAATTATCTTCAGTGGTTGCGACGATCCGGTCCCAGAGTGTCCGGCCATCATGACAGGCAACATAATTGATCACTTCGGTGGGATGGTCGGCAAAATCATCAATACTACCCATGATACCGGTTTTGACACGATCGGCATGCAATGCTGCCTGAATAAATCCCGGTTCCAGGTTATTCCAGGGACCTTTGAGCGCATCCCGAAAATGGTCGTTAAATACTGCAAATCCTTTTCCACGCTGATCACCCTTCAGGGTCGGATCAATTGGTGTATCACCGGCGGTCCACGGTTCGCCATAAATAAAAATATCATCCTTGATCGCTCGTAATTGTGATACGATTTCTTCCATTGTTTTCATATCATGCAGCCCCATCAGGTCGAAGCGATACCCGTCGATTTTGTATTCCTTGACCCAGTATACCAGGGATTCCAGAATGAACTTTCGAACCATGGGATTCTCTGAGCGCATCTCATTACCGGTGCCAGACCCGTTCCAGTAAGAATTGTCCAGTCGTTTACGATAATAATGGTTTGGGACAAACCCATTGAAATTATATTTGATATCGGGACTGCCTTCGGCAGTATGATTATAAACCACATCCATAACGACTTTAATGCCTCTTTTGTGGCAGGCATCCACCAGTTGTTTGAATTCGGCTATGGCTGACCCATTTTCCGGATTGGAAGCATACCAGCCATCGGGGGCATTGAAGTTCACCGGCATATATCCCCAGAAATAATTATTCCCGACATTTTCATGTTCAAAGTCCTGAACAGGCAGCAGCTGGATCGTATTCACACCCAATTCTACCAGGTGGTCCAGGCCGGTCGCTATGTCAGTGCCCGGCAGTTTGGTGCCTTTTTCCGTAAATCCCAGATATTTTCCTTTGTTCTCAATGCCGGAATTTGGAGCGATGGAAAAATCCCGCACATGGATTTCATAGATCACAGCATCACTGAATTTAAATACCGGACTGTCAGCAATTTCAGTATGATCAATTTTGATCATGGCCCTGCCGTTATGAGCGGTTGTACAGAGTGAATGAGGATCGAGGACTTCATTTTCCGGATCGTATTGATCATCAGGCCCGTCCACCTGGTAGGTATAATATTTGTCTTCCAGGTTGCCTTTCACAGTAATTTCCCAGACGCCGTTTTTCTGTTTATTTAATTTATGGATATTTTTATCATCGCCTGTAGCATTCTCATAAAGATTCAGAATGATTTCTGTCGCACCCGGTGCCCAGACCCGAAAGATTGTTTGCTCCGAAGAATAGAACATTCCCAGGGTATCACCGGACATATATTGCGCGCTATCCAAAATTCCCCGAATGGTTAATTGTCCCGGATCGAAACCGGTGAGTTTAAACCGGGCCGGCAATTTTTCAATATCGATTTCATCGTTGAATTTTGCCCGCAGCACTGTGCTGACTTCGTTGTTTTCCGGAATTAGATTTAATTCAGCGGATTTGATGGACTTCAGGTCATTGTAAATGATTTCACCACCGGCTTTTTCCAATTCGTGCTTCTGCACAGGATTGGTCAGTAAAACGGTCAATTCATTGGGCGAATCAATGAAAGCTTTGCGAACAAAAGGAGATAGCGAAGGAGCTTTAGTATACAATTCCGCCTGGCCCTCCAATACCCAGATTTCCTTGTCGCCGGTACGGGGCCAAAAGCGTTCCCGGCCTTTATTTTCCCAGTTTTTGTATTTTGGTAGAAAATAAATATTTCCTTTTGGAGGATATTTATCGATATCGATTTTGAAAATCAAGCCGAAACTGTCCTGTCCCGAGGGCTTCACCTCAATTGTTTTGTGGTCCAGCCAGGTCCATAAATTCCAATGGTCATAATTCTGATCATAGCGATGATAGTGGATTGTTAATTGATTCATATTCCCTGAAACTCCTGAGATATTAATTAAGGACAAAATTATTAAAAGTAATAATTTTGTCCTAAAGGTAAAAAAATTACATTGCATTTTCCAATTCCTTCTATTTTTCTCCCTAACCTTTGATTGCAAATATAGATTTAGATTTGTTACATTGCAAGAGCAATATCTTTTCAAAAAAGACGGTTTTTTTAAATTCTGATTTATTTTAATAAAAAACAATATTTTTGGACGATTTGTTTTTGACAGTTTTAAAAAAATGTCAGAAAAAACTTTCATTCAAATTTATTTGTGTATATATTAATTTGGCTGAAGAGGGAATACCTGATTAAAAAGTTAATTTTGTGCTCGCATGCTTACAATAGATTACATTCCCTGGCTTTTTCAATTCGGCCAGGGAATTTTTTTGAGAAGAAGGTAAATTAATAAATGTTAAGGGGTAAAAAATGAAGAAATTAGTTGCAATTAGCGTAATGCTGTTAATGGCATTCAATCTCTTTGCCGGTGGTCTGGTAACAAATCTGAATCAAAGCACTGAGTATATCAGGACTTTGAATCGTAATGCTTCCACCGAAGTTGACGCTGTGTTTTATAATCCGGCGGGTCTGGCAAAACTGGATAATGGTTTTTATGTATATTTCAGTAACCAATCAATTTTTCAGGTCAAAGGAATTGATGCTGATTATCCGGTAGCAATGAACACAACCAATTTTGAAGGCAACACCGGCGTCTGGTTCTATCCGAATGTATATATGGCTTTGAAAAAAGATAAATTTACTCTCTCCGCAGGCCTGATGCCCATCGGTGGTGGCGGCAGCGCTGAATATAAAGACGGTTTGCCTTCCTTTGAAAGTGGTGTGGCGCAATTAGTACCGACACTACAACAACTGGGCGTTCCCGGAGTGACTGATTATAAATATGAAGTTAGTTTTGAAGGTTCTTCTGTCTATCTTGGTTTACAGGCGGGATTAACCTATGAACTGAACGAACAGTTTTCGGTTTATGGCGGCGCGAGATTTATCAGTGCCAGCAATTCTTATAATGGGTATCTGAAAAATATACAGGTAAATCCAATGGGTGGAGATTTTATGGCTCCTGAAAATTTCTTCTACGGTATGAGTACACAGCTGGCAAATGGTGCCAGTTCGGTTCAGCCTATTATTGATAATGGTGCCGGTGGTTACACACTGGATCAGTTGGTTAGCGGTGGCAGCCTGTCATCTTCAGAAGCCGCGGCAATCAAACAAGGTTTGGTTTCAGCCGGCGTCTCTGAAAGCCAGGTGGATGCAATGGATGTTAGTACTATTCAGACGACATATACAAATTTAAGTGGACAAATGGCGACAGCCGGGGATCAAATGGCCGTCGCAACAGCCGATAAAGAATTGGACGCCAGCAGGTCCGGATATGCTTTCGCTGCTATTATCGGTGTGAATTATTCACCTAATGAAAATCTGAATATTGGTTTTCGTTATGAATCAAAAGCCCAAATGACACTGAAAAATGATACAAAAGTGAATACAACCGGTGTCACTGATTTTGATGACGGGAAAGAATTTGGCGCTGATATGCCGGCTCTGGCGGCACTGGGTGTTTCTTATAAAGTCAGTGACCGACTCAGATTGGAATCCAGTTTTAATTATTTCTTTGATCAGCAGGTTGACTGGGATGGCAAAGAGGATAATCTGGAAAATGCTTTTGAGATCGGTCTGGCGGCTGAATATATGGTGACCGATGATCTTTGCGCCAGTATCGGATTTCTGAATTCCAAAACATCGGCAACTGAAGAGTATCGCACAGATCTGGATTATGGACTGGATTCCAATACACTGGGATTTGGTATTGGTTACAAATTATCTGATCAACTAAAATTGGATTTTGGTGCGCTGAATACCTTTTACATGGATGGCGAAAATGCTGCCGGAACGGAAGAATATTACAAGACCACCATGGTCACCTCCATGGGCTTGTCATATAAATTCTAATTATTTGAAAAAAAAATAGAAGAAAATATAAAAGCCTCGGAATATTTCGGGGCTTTTATCATTTATAGTTTATTTACATTGAAAAATAACTTTATAATCTTAATTTTAAACATGATAAATAATCTCTGGGGATAATAACAAGAATTACATAGTTGAGGGCATTATGAAAAAGATCATCATTTTCCTAATAATTTTTTCGGCAGTAATATCACTATCAGCCAAAGAAAGAACCGGCTGGGGATGGGGCGGAGTGCCGGCCTTGAATTATAATGCCGACGATGGTTTCGGATACGGTGTTTTAATGGATTTGTTCAATTATAAAGAGGGCGGCTATGATCCTTATTACCTAAAAATAAAACCGATTATATTTTTTACTACCGGCGGGAAACAGGACCACACTTTTTTTGTGGATTCTCCCTACTTGCTTGGCAGGGGCTGGCGGTTTAATTTTCGAATTCGTTTTAAGCAGGAAAACTACTATCCCTTTTATGGCTTTGGAAATGATTCCCATTTTGACCCTGATTTTATTAAAACCGATGATAATGACAATCCATTGGATCCAATCTATGGAAAACATTACTATACCTTTCAATCCACTCAGATCAAATGCATTGTGAATTTTCAAAAAGCCCTGATCAAGCGGGACAATGGCAAACCAAAATATTCTCTCCTGATCGGTGGTGGTATTGCGGACAATTCCAATGAATATAATGATAATGATGATATAAAAACCAAAGTTGAACAGTTTGTTGACCGGGGGGAAATCGGACAAAAAGAATTCAAAGGGTATTTGAACAGCTATATAAAAGCCGGCCTGATCTATGATACCCGTGATAATGAACCTGCGCCAAACAGGGGTTGCTGGTCCAGTCTCTTGATCGAAGGATACTCAAAGATTATCGGCAGCGAGACCAATTTTGCCAGAATTACCCTGACGGACAGGCGTTATTTCACTCTAATGAACAATCTGGTTTTTGCCAATCGAGTCATTTACGAAAAATTAATGGGTGATGTACCTTTTTCAATGCTTTATCCTTTTGGCGGTTCTGTCAGAGCTGATGAAGGTGTGGGTGGCTATCGTACAATCCGCGGACAGTTAAAAAATCGTTACCTTGGTACAGAAAAAGCCTTTATGAATCTGGAACTGCGCTACAAGTTTTATGACTTCATGTTCGCCAATCAGGATTTTTACCTGGCTGCCAGTGTTTTTTATGATGTGGGCCGGGTGTGGCATGAGGATGATGACACCGGCGGGTTGAAAAATTTGAAAGATGGCAAAGGGGTCGGCCTCCATATCGGCTGGAATGAAAATTTTATCGTCTATGCAGAAATGGGATTCGGACATGAAGTTGGCGGGCAACTCTACATTGATGTGGGATATTTATTTTAATTAAAAAGTAAAGAAAAATGATATGAAATTGATTAAAAATAAACCGCAATTTGCCTGGATTATGTATGATTGGGCGAATTCCGCCTTTGCCACCACAGTAATGGCCGGCTTTTTTCCGGTGTTTTTTAAGAATTACTGGTCATCTTCAACCGATGTCAATGTAAGCACAGCATACCTCGGTTTAGCGAATTCTATTGCCTCATTAATCGTTGCCATGTTAGCGCCTGTATTGGGAGCGATCGCTGACCAGGGCAATAGCCGGAAAAAATTCCTGATCTTTTTTGCCTATATGAGTATACTGATGACAGGGTGTTTGTTTTTGGTGGAAATGGGGGACTGGCCGGTGGCTTTGTTTCTGTATATTATGGGAACCATCGGATTTAGCGGCGCTAATATTTTTTATGACTCCCTTCTGCCTGATGTGGCCAATGAAAAAAATATTGATTATATTTCCGCGAAAGGGTTTTCACTGGGGTACCTTGGCGGCGGTCTGTTATTTTTGGTCAATGTTCTGTGGTATACCATGCCTTCAAGTTTTGGCTTTGCCACGGAATTCACATCGCCTGTCATCAATTTCGATCAGTCAAATCAAGGCGTTCAACTAGAAGTGGAATCCACTGAATATGATTTCAGCGAAAAGGAAAATTTTCCAGCCATTCTTACCAGTTATTACAAAAGTGAAATAGAGGAATTATCACTCTACAGAGAAAATAATACAAATTTTGCTGAAATTTCATTATCTCTTGATAAGGTCATTAATTGGGAAAACCTTAACCCGAGTATTAGTTTCGGTGAATATAAAAAAGCCGAGTTTGTGGCCGTTAACAAAGAATCTGGAAAACTTTTGGTCAAAAATCTAACGCGAAAAATAAGTGAAAATGATCCAGTCAAATTACGCTTTGATAATGAAATCATAATCTCCAAATGTGAAAAGGGTGTATGTTATAATGTAAAAGGACTGAATAACTATTGGAATGATCCGGTCTTAAAAACCGATCTGCTGAAACCGGCGCAGGAATTTTTACCGATTCGGCTGAGTTTTTTATCTGTTGCCCTCTGGTGGGGACTTTTTACAATTCCATTGATCTTATGGATCAAAGAGAAAAAACATACCAAAAAACGGGGGATTTTTTACTATTCCAAAAAAGGATTTAAACAGTTGGGAAAAACCTTCAGCGAGATTAAACATCTCAAATATGTTTTTCTCTTTTTGCTGGCCTACTGGATGTATATTGATGGCGTCAATACGGTTATCCGTATGGCTGTGGATTACGGAATGTCAATCGGTTTGCCGTCATCGTCACTGATCACTGCCCTGCTGATCACGCAGTTTGTTGGATTTCCGTCGGCCCTGGTGTTTGGCAAACTGGGGGAAAAATGGAGCGTGAAAAATTCTCTTTACATCGGTATTTTTGTCTATCTGGCAACTAATATCTGGGCGGTTTTCATGAACAGTGTGCTGGAGTTTTATGTCATGGCCATTGTCATTGGTATTGTTCAGGGAGGGATTCAGGCTCTTAGCCGCTCCATGTACTCCCGGCTGATTCCGAAAAATCAAAGCGCGGAGTACTATGGCTTTTATAATATGACCGGGAAGTTTGCGGCGATTTTTGGCCCGGCGCTGGTGGGGAGCATAAACATAATTGCCCGGACAGCCGGTTTCAATTCAAATGCGGCCACCCGGATCGGAATTGGTTCGATTGCCATCCTTTTTATTGGCGGAAGTATCTTACTCTATTTTGTTGATCTGGAAAAAGGCAAAGAGCAGGTGGATTTTTTAAGTAATAACAGGTTGAAAAAATAGGTATAAGGCTTGTTAAAAAATTAAATAAAGTTCTTTGTTTTCTGCCTGAAAAAGTTATATTTATCAAGAGGGTTTAGTAAATTTATAAATTGGGGCAGGAAATGAGAAAAAAATCTTATTCTCCATCTCTATTGTTTTTAATCATTTTGTTTGCGTTGGGAATTTTATTTGCCAGCCAGTATTCTCCTGGTACGGAACGCATTGTAACTTTTTCCGTTTCAGAATGTGAGAGTGAAAGATTGATCAAACAGGTAGATTTATTGGAAAATGATTTTAATGGCGTTGACAAAATATTTGTAGATACAAAAACAAATATTTTTTCAATTCGCTATGAAAGTTCATTGGTTTCCATTGATTCTGTCAAACAATTTTTTGCCGATGCTGATTTGGTGATTGAATCATCCAATTCTGTAAACCTGATGAAAAGCAAGGAGAATCCAAAGGAGAAGAAGCTGTTTAAGATCAGTTTTTCCTCTTTGGAGTGAAACTAAAACTAAAAAAACCGGAATTAAATTCCGGTTTTTTAGTTTTTAAGTGCTCGAAGCGAGAGTCGAACTCGCATGACCGTAAGGTCACTAGACCCTGAACCTAGCGTGTCTACCAATTCCACCATCCGAGCAGTTTTAAAAAGCACCGCAATTTAGGCGAACAAAAATTAATCTTCAAGTATTAAAATCACTTTTTTGAAAAAAAGCAGTTATTAGTTGCAAATGCTCAGGGGGAATGTTAATTTTTCTGCCTATGAAAGAAAAGAATTTTATTACCAAAAACCGCAAAGCTTACCATGATTATATCATCACCGATGAATATGAAGCCGGTATTGCTCTGCTGGGAACAGAAGTTAAATCCATTCGTAATGGACAGATCAATCTGAAAGACAGTTATGCCAAAATTAAAAATGATGAGGTGTTTTTGTTGAACTGTCATATTTCACCCTATTCTCACGCTGGCACAGTGAACCATGATCCCGAACGCGAACGGAAATTATTACTAAAAAAGCGGGAAATTCGCAAAATAAAAAAATATATTGAAGAGCGCGGCAATACATTAGTGCCATTGCGTGTCTACATCACCAGTAAAGGCCTGGTCAAACTTGCCATGGGACTGGGCAAAGGGAAAGCACAATATGACAAACGGGCGGCCCTGGCGGAAAAACAATCAAAAAGAGAAATTGACAGAATAAGAAAGGAAAATTATTAAAATGTTTCCCTCAATTAATGAACAGATGGATCTTATCAGAAAGGGAACTGCTGATATCGTATCCGAAGAGGAACTGGTAAAAAAACTGGAAAAGTCATTGAAAAATAATGAACCCTTGCGTGTTAAACAGGGGTTTGATCCAACAGCTCCGGATATTCATCTGGGACATACAGTAGGGATTCGCAAATTAAAGGATTTTCAAAATCTGGGGCACCAGATTGTTTTGATCGTTGGCGATTATACTGCCATGGTGGGTGATCCTTCCGGGAAAAATTCCACCAGACCGCGACTGACCCGGGATAAAATTCTGGAAAATGCCACGACCTATGAGAAACAATTTTTTAAAATTCTGGATAAGGATAAAACAGAGATTCATTTCAACGGCAGCTGGTTTCAGGATATGCGCTTTGAAGAGATTATGAACCTGGCTGCTTCCTATACTGTAGCCAGAATTCTGGAGCGTGATGATTTTACAAAACGGTATAAAAACGGAACGCCGATCAGCCTCCATGAATTCTTTTATCCCCTGATGCAGGGCTATGATTCTGTTGCCATCAAATCCGATGTGGAATTAGGAGCGACTGAACAGATGTTTAATTTGCTGGCGGCCAGAAATGTCCAGCGGGAGTACGGCGTTGAACCCCAGGTGGCGCTGACTATGCCGGTTCTGGAAGGGATCGATGGCAAAGACCGTATGAGCAAAAGCACGGGAAATTATATCGGAATCGACGAACCGCCTACGGAAATGTTCGGCAAAATCATGTCAATTCCCGATGAAATACTATTGAAATATTATACCCTTTTGTCTGATTTTTCTCTGGAAGAATTAAAAGAGATCGAAAACAAACTCAATGATCCTGCTTTCAATCCAATGGTGCTGAAAAAACAATTGGGCCGTGATATAGTTACTCAGTATCATGATGCTGAACAGGCAAAAATGGCCCAGGAAGAATTTGAACGGGTTTTCAGCAAAAATAAGTTGCCCGATGATATTGATGAATATCAATTGAATGAAAAAGACAAACAGGAACTATTTGTAAAATTATTGACAAAATACAATTTGACATCCAGTAATGGCGAAGCGCGCCGGATGTTAAAACAAGGCGCGGTGAAAATCAATAATGATAAAGTAACTGATCAGGATCTGGTACTCAAAGAAAAAGGTGAATACATTGTAAAAGTAGGCAAACGCAGATTTGCTAAATTTATCATATAAGCCAAATTGAAATATTTTTGAGAAGACCCCGGCAAAAACCGGGGTTTTTTTGTAGGAAAAAAATTCCTACCTGGAAAAATATTGCTTAAATAAAAAAAATATAAGCCATCCATTAAATAATTATTTATAAACCAAAAGGAATTTACTTTTGTTATCTCTTTAGGCTGTTCATTTGAATTGCCCTTTATCAGTAATATTATGGCATATCATTTGACAGTTAAGGGAAAGTCTTTTTAAAATCAGGGAATATAATGTCAGCAAATGTTATTGAACTTTACCAGCAAAAATTAAATAATTTACAAAATTTACCCACCTTACCAGTTATTGCCACAGAAATTATGCGGATCATGCGCAATGATGATTATTCTGTCAGTCAGATTCAGCAGGTAATCGAAAAGGATCCGCCTTTAGCGATGAAAGTCCTAAAAGTTGCCAATTCTGCCTACTACGGGATGAAAAAACCGGTTAAATCTCTTCGTCATGCTCTGGTTCTGATTGGCATGCGGCAATTAAGCAATATTGCGATCAGTTTTTCCATACTTAAAAAATTTGATAATCAAAGCAGTGATATGGAGTGGGAAAAATTCTGGGAGCATTGTGTTGCGGTTGGCTTTGTGACCGAGTTACTGGTTGAAGATTACGGTATAATTACACAGGAAAATCCTTACACAGTGGGATTATTACATGACGTTGGTAAATTAATTTTAAATATTCTGGAGCCGGAAAAATATAGTATCATATATCAGCAGGTTAAGAAAGAAAAACGGTCTTTTTTTGAAATTGAAAAAGAACAACTGAATATTACCCATTGTGATGTCGGAAAAATGTTAGCAGAAAAATGGAAAATGTCCACGATCCTGACCGATATAGTCGAAAATCATCATCGTGTTGGGCAGGCTCAGGATGAGAATAAACTAATTCTGGCCGTATTAGAGGTTGCAGATCATGTTTGCAATCTAAGTGGATTGTCATTTGGAACGGATTTTGACATAGACAATTTGCCTGAACCGGCCTCGTGGTCGGTTTTGCAGAAAAGTGTAAGTGATTTAAATAAAAAAAGTTATGCAGAATTTTTAAGTGAAATAGAAGGACAGGTTAGTTCTATTTCCGAAATGGTAGAAATAATACAAATATGAAAGGGGAACCGGAAAGATGATAGATAATAAGGTGCTCTTTGTAGATGATTCTCCAACCATGCGCAGAATTATAAAAAATTCACTGCAAAAGATTGGGTTTACAGAGATGATTGAAGCGGAGAATGGCGTTGATGCATTGGGTAAAATGGAAGGCGAAGATATCGGGCTGATATTGTCCGATTGGAATATGCCGGAAATGAATGGTAAGCAATTTGTCGAAGAACTGAAAGGTAATGATAATTATAAGGACATTCCGATTATTATGATTACAACCAGAGGAATGAAAGAAGATGTAATTACAGCAGTGAAACTTGGGGTAGCAGGATATGTGGTTAAACCTTTTACACCTGACGTATTAAAAGGAAAAATACAAAAAGCCCTGGCAAAATAATGGATAGGAGAGTACAATGAGCAATGAATCCCCGGTTGGTGAAATATTTCAAAAAATAGCTGAAATGCAGGATTTTTTAAGAATTGGTGATGAGGTGATACCATTTCTTGGTGACCTTTTTAAATTTATCCAGGATGTTATGCCGCTGATGTCAGAGATACAACAGTCTTTTACAGAATCATCTGGTAAGATTCCTGACGCGTCCCAACGGTTGAGTGATGTTTCGGAAGCGACGGAAATGGCCACTCATGAAATCATGGATAAACTGGAATCCATTAATAATGGACTGGAAAAAGTCGCAACCAAAGTCCCTGATGACACAAAAGAAATTGTAGAAAACATGAAAAATGATGCCATGGATATTACTTTTGCTTTGCAGTTTCAGGATATTACTTCCCAGAAACTTGAACATGCTAATCGAATTTTACAGGCGATCAATAATAAATTTACAGAATTGTCCAAGAATTCAGAACTGATCAAAGTTAAAACAAAAGTTGGTGAAAGAATTATGCATGAGCTTCATCTTGGACCGGATCCTGAAAAAACCCAAAAAGATAAAGAAACCTTTGATAGTCAGACTCAGGATGTCATTCGTGAGGACCAGAATTTTTCTCAGGATGACATTGATGCATTATTTGATTAAATTATATGACAAGGAAAATTATATATAAAAATTTAAATGAAACCACAATATCTCTTGGGGGAAGGAGAAGCATCATCAGAAACGTTATTAAGGAAAATACTATTGCATTGTCATCGTCTATTTCAGTGGGGGGAGAACAACCACAACTTGATGACAAGACGAACAATAATTCTCATAAACATGAAATAGAGCCCATTATTGAAAATGATGAAGTTGTTGGCGTGGTTCATCACTGCCAATGCGGAAAGTCAACAGAAATCCGGTTTGATTATTAAATATCTGATCTATGGTTCAATATGAATAAAAATGATTTAAACATAACAATAAGTCCTGACAAGTTATCAGCCTATCTGGATATTGATGCCAAAGCCGCTAATTATCCAACTGAGCAGGAACTGCTAAGCTATTTAAAAGCCGCGGGCATTAAATTTGGAATTGACCGCTTGCTGGTAAAAAAATTATGTGACCGTAAAGAAACAGTCCGGAACCAGAAAATAGCCCGGGGCGAAAAACCTGTAAAAGGTGAAGACGGGCAGTTGGTTTGGCATTTAGGTGACGATATCGGCGATGACAAAGTTTCGATAGATGAAGCCGGGCTGGCAAATTTTAAACAGGCCAAAATCTTTTGCGAAGTTAAAAAGGGTGAGCAAATTGTTTCCAAACTGCCGGCCAAGTCCGGAACCCCGGGGAAAACGGTTACCGGTGAAATTCTGCCGAGTGAAGAGAAGCATGTTGAGCTTCCGGAAGGGGAAAATGTTAGTGTTAGTGATGACGGATTAACATTATATGCCACTAAATCAGGTTATTTAAATTTTCAGGATGGCAAGGTCGATATATCCAATATGCTGCATATTGAAGGAGATGTATCCTATAACACCGGCAATGTTAAATATGATGGTAAAGTTGTGATTGAAGGTGATGTCCGCTCCGGGTTCAGGGTTGAGGCTACTGACAGCATTATTATTAATGGGGATGTGGAAGCTGCGGATATTCGCTCCAAGAAAGGCGATATCATTATTAAAATGGGCGTTTTAGGTAAGGGACGGGCAAAAATTGTCGCCGGCAAAAACATAGAATGCGGATTTATTCAGGATGCGGAGGTCAAGGCGAATAATGATGTAATCGCCGAACGATATATTATTAATGGCAATGTCTACGCTGCCGGTATGGTAATAGTGGAGGAAAATGAAGGCCTCATTCGCGGTGGTAAAATATTCGGCGAAAAAGGGATCAGTGCCAAAGAAGCGGGGTCCATGAAAAATATTTCAACTCAATTGGGCATCGGACTGAATCGTAATCCTGAGCAGGAAAACGCCCTTACTCAACTGGTGAAAGAAGAAGATGAGTTATATGCGAAATATGAATTATTATCCAAAAAAGAACGATTTTTGAAACTTCTTTTTGAGCGCGTTGATAAATTATCTGAGGATAAAAAACAAGAGCTCCAAAACATTACTGCGGAATTGAAGCAAATTCAGCAAAAATTATCAGAAATTGAAGAACAAAAGAAAGCAATCGCCAGTGAATCTCAGGATATTGAC